>NZ_JBGOOU010000022.1:0-91321 GCF_041439815.1 Vibrio sp. 1F279
ATAAATGATAATTTTCAGGTGCTCAACTGCGCATCTTCAAGTTAACTGGGTATAATGCCAATGAAAATAATTTTTAAGATTAATTGACTATTGGTTGTCCACAATTGATATTGTTTATTTAGACACCACTACCACAGTAAATACTAACTCCTGTAGGAATGCAGACAGCACCGTTGGTTGCACAGCCAGATATATAAAGACAAAGAGCGGTTATTATTAGTTTTCTCATACAGAATAAAATCCTTTAGGTAGAAACATTGTGTGTTTTGGACAACAGAAAATACATTTCTACTCAAATAAAAAGAAATTTTTATTTATACACTTCATATAAACAACCAAACTCTACTTTTTACCATATTTATACAATGCGAGTATTAGTATTTTGCCAAAGAAAACACTGGTGAATTTAGTCCTAAAGTCCAAGTTAATTAGCTTATCAAAAAGAAGGGGGGGGGATCTATACCAATCCCTCTCCCAAAAATCTCTTTCTACTTACAAGCTCTCAATTGCCTTTTGCACTGCAGGGCCAATCTGGCGCTTACGAGAAGTGACGCCCTCCAAAGTCAGCATGTCACTTGTTGGTTCAGCATTGAAAGCCGATTTTTTAATCTCCTTAATTCACCTAAGTTCACTTATTTTTGCCCCTAATCATCTTCACCCTATATGTAGATTTTCGACGGGGAAATATAGACATAGCGAATCAACTCATGCCTCCTGCGCACTTGTCAAATACATTAAAACCGAACATATATGAACACTGAGTAATATTGCTAGATAATGCTTGGTGGTGATATTGTAAGAAAATAATAATAGATATTTTTCAGACAGTTATTCGATTCGCAAATTCAATTATTTATAATGAATCACGCAGGAGTATTAAAGTGATACTAAATCATAATTTAGACTGGAGTATTGTTGGCGCTATACCAACTGGCCCTGGAACATTTGTAAGAGATGCCTTTCAATTACAATATGGCCAACCCACTAGAGAACTCCTTCCAGCTGGGACATCGATATATAAATTTAATGGTTATCCAACTTTAGGGCGAGGCGAAATTACAGATGAGACCACACTCTCACCATGGTGGTCACCAACCGACCCTTTCCAACATGATGCAGGACTAGAACAAAAGAAAAAAATTGCGCAGCGTAATGGCGTATCTCTTAGAGAATGGGGACGTTTGACCTCAGTTATCAAAGAGAACTGGAGTTCATTGGATTACTTATTGGAGATGAGACTAAAATCTCCGGTTTATGCTTGGTTTGGCGGTTTTAAAGGGATGGACCGTATTGATGCAGGCTCACAATCCAAAAGAAATACAGCTCTTGAAATGAGAGGTAATTCGCAAGGCCTACCTGGCGGAGCGACTCAATTCTATATTCCCAACTTAACCGTCGGCCATTTTATGTCTCACAAGTTTAGTAAGATGTGAGCCTGCTTAACGAATACAATTTCACTTTTGATTACTAACCAGTACCGGCCTAGCTCTTAGCACCGTTTATAGTAGTGGTTGACAATTCAAAGGAATACTTGAAGTTGGTTAGTGCTTATACCTAAAGGTATTACTGTCATCAACAATCTCAATTTTGACAGGCACAGTGCCTTGCTTAACGTTACCTATTTGTGCAAATGCCTTGTGAGAAAGGTCGATAACTCGGCCTTTTACGTAAGGGCCTCGATCGTTAATTTTCACATCGACCGACTTGCCATTGTCTGTATTGGTCACTCTCACGATCGCCCCAAAGGGCAAGGTTTTATGAGCCGCTGTGTAGGCATTCATGTTGTATGTCTCACCACTTGCTGTGAGTTTTCCATGGAATTTATCGCCATACCAAGAAGCTTTACCCACAAGAGCATGTGACTTGGCATAGTCCTTTGTTTTAGAACTGCCGACAGCCGACGTTGAGGTGCATCCAGCTAATATCATAAGAATAAGAGCGGTAAATATGATATGTCGTTTTTTCATGTGATTTGGGAACGCTAATCTCTGCATGTTTCTCTATTTTCGTTGTTGTTGGTTAGCAATATTGTGCTGAGTATAGTCACAACTCAATCAAGGCTACCATTCGGTATGAGCCCGCAATATTTCCATAAACTACGTTTTCTTCCGTCATTTTCATGAAAGGTTTTATCCTTAAAACGTCAACTTTAACAACGTCTTAAAGTTGCTTATTTCTCAACCATTCCATGCCATTCACCCACAACGACTTTGTTTGAGTAGTAATAACGCCTACCTATACATAACCCAACAAACGAGTTGGCGTGAATGGTATGAATGTTGGCGGTATTTGCACTGCACGCAAACACTCCGATCTTTATTCTAGTCCCATAAATCAGCACACGGAGTGAAGATAGATCTAGCAAGCTAGATTTCGAAACAAGGATAGTGACTTTCTAACTTGGGATAGAAACTATGAATATCAATGAATTAAAGCGCAGAGATTTTTTCAAAGTTATGGGAAAAGGTGCAGTTTCAGCTGCAACGAACTCTCTTCCTACTTTAGCGAATATTGCGTGTTCTCCCATCAAGTCGCCTCCCTCTTATTGGAACAAGCAGAACCTTCCAGTTGGTAGTCATTTTTCCGCAGCAAGAGGCAACGACCGTCTCTTATTTGAATTGGCCTATCAACTAGAAAGCGCCAAGCCTTGGGCAAATAAAAAAGCCCCAATAGCACTTTAAAAAGCAATTCACTTTCAAGAGCTATTTATTTTCAAGAGCTATTCGATTTCGAAATCAGTTCGATTAAAAACTATTCAAGTACGAGTCTATTGATGAAACATATTATCTCCCTATTTTTGGCAACTATGATGCTTGCTTCTCCCTCATACGCAGCTTTGGCACCAAGCGAAGGTTTCAGCGGCAACATGACCTTCCTAACCGGCTTCACCGCAAACTCAAGCAACTTAGATATTGGCCAAAGTAATCATCAATCTCAAGCCGATTTAATGTCGTCTGGTGCAACTGAAGCCAATGGAATGGTCGCTATTTTAGGTTCGATGCAGTACACCTTTGGCGCTTTGAATCACAAGCAAATTTTCTTAGGCACTTCTAGAGACGACATCATTACAGGTACGTTGGCATTTGAAGTTGGCTATAGGCAGTAACTGGAGAGCGGAATGGTTATCGACTTTTCCATCTTACCGACTCTGATCTGTGGTGAGGTGTGGGATGACCCTTATGCCGTTGATTCGAAGAGAGAAGAAACCGACCTAACCGGCAACGTGGTTCGAATGCAGCTGTCTAAAATGATGGGGACTAACTTTAATATCGATATGGCTTTTGGCGAGTCCGATGTAAAAAAAGAAAACACAGGATTAAAAGGACTTGATTTAACTGACGAAGAACGAGCATTAATGACGCGAGAACGAGAGTATTTTTATCTAAAGTCGGATTACCAGTACTTCTTAAAAGATGGGTCTGGCATTCTCACGCCTTCAATCAATGTTTTCTCGTCGAACTCTGAGGGTAATGCGTTATCGTTCCTAAGTGTTGGAGCAGAAGTGAACTTAGCGAAAAGATTTGGAAATCATGGCCTTGCTTTCACAATCAACGCAGCAAAACGCGACTATGATAAAGAGAACCCTATCTTCAATAAGACGCGTGAAGATAAAGATTTCGGTGCATTCATCGCCTATGAATATGCCAATATCTTTGATGCAAAAAACTGGTCTCTGGTATCACTATTAGGTGCTAAAACAACCACTTCGAATATTGAATATTACCAATCGTCACAATATGTGGTTTCAGTAGGTGTTGATTACAAGTTCTAAGGTCTAACTGAGCTTTTCACTGCTTGTAACCAGTAAAAAAATCCTATAATTTGGGGCACATTAACGAGAAGAACACTCTTCAACAACCAGCAATAACAGGAAGTTATGGTGGAAAGTTTTAGTACTCAGTTGCCCATATTTTGGTTTAAAACTTTAGATTCAGCGATCCAAGCTAGAATTGGAGACAGCAGTGACATCTGGTCAGGGGCAGAGGCAGAGGCAGAGGTATATGAACAACTTTGCTCCGCCGAAACAATTTCGGCCCACCAGCTTCAAACCGGTATCGCCAATATCTACCAACGTTTTGATCATGAACTGAGCGACTTGTTTGATGAGTCAGCCCGTTACTTTGATGAGCTTGAAATGGGCGCTCCGGTCATGGCCATGCTAACCGCCCCCAATATCTCCAGCTTTTGTGAACTACTAAGTCGATATTCAATTCATATACACCCACTATTGAAGATATTCAGTCGTGAAACCGATAACGGTGAACTGGAACTTTGGACAGTGACACCCGAATACATTGATGAGTCAACGCTAATGACACACATTAGCTTGGGGCTCTATTTCAGTATTATTCTCAAGCTCATTCGAAAGTACCTCAATGCGCCCAAGCAAAAACTTACCATTCATATCAACAAGAGCACCATTGGCGATGAGTTCTTGGCTATCTTCGAGCGCGTATTCAATATAGAAATGAAAGAAGGTTACCCTGCCCGATATCTCCTTTTCTCTAACGAACTGGCACAGAGAAAGCCTCGCCAATTCCAACCTGGTTTTCATGCAGAGTTAGTACGAATTGCTGACCAACAGATGGAAAAGGTGTTAAAAACCAACTTAATCTACAAAGTGAATGAAACGTTCAAGGTGCTTGCAGTGAAAGACACAAACCTAGATAGCGTAGCAAGCAACCTGCACATAAGCCCTCGAACCTTGAACCGTAAACTTAAACAAGAAAGTGTGAGTTTCCGTCGTTTGTTTGATAAGTATCGACTTGAACTGAGCATGACTCTACTTAACCAAAACGACGGTAATATTACTTATGTCGCTCACGAACTTGGCTTCTCAGATTCGAGCGCATTCAGCCGAGCATTCAAAAATTGGACTGGGCACTCTCCTACCGAACTAAAATCGTAAGGTCACTTTCCGGCGAGTTATACGCTTCAGCGGAAGCTTCTTCTCGACGGCATTCTTATGTGTCAGGCCAATCGAAGTCGATCCAAATACAAAAAGGATTGGTATCTCTACCAACCCTCTTTAGGGGGTGTTTCGGTTTTCTACCTTATGACAGGCAGGTAACGCGATTACTCGTAATCAGTCGCGTACGTGTCTTCGTATGTGTGCGAGTAGAATTCGAATAGGTTGCCAAACGGGTCTTCTAGATAAACCATTTGCGCTTGTTTTAGTTCGTCTTCTGGGTGGTAACGCATGATGTCCATACGAACCTTACCGCCATACTCTTCAACACGCTTAATCGCTGAATGAAACTGCTCTTTTGGAAGTTGCAGACAGAAGTGGAAGATACCTAGGCGAGAGAAATCAACTTCGTGACGCTCTTGGCGATCTTTCATTTCGAACAGCTCAACACCAATACCATCAGAAGTTACTAGGTGTGCAATGTTGAAGCCTTTAAAGCCTTCACCGAACACAGCGATACACATACGGCCGATTGCTGATTCGCGCTCTTCCATTACTTTGGTGTTGTTCATTACGATTCTTAGACCCAGAGCTTTCGTGTAAAACTCGACTGCTTTGTCCATGTCGCCAACCATGATGCCTACGTGATTCATTTTCATAACTTGCTCCAAATTCGTTTTTAATTCTGTGCGTTTCGAAGACTGGCTTCGATGTTTCGTTTCGATGGAGAGAGTATATGGAGATGTAACGATTAACTGAAATTATCATAAATTATATTAATGATAATTTTTTGTTATTTACAGATTTAGCATCAAATCCCAGCTCGCTTAAAGAAGCCACGCCTGCCCTTGCCTACTTAGATACATAGATAGATACATAGATAGATACATAGATACATAGAGGCTTACGTGAATAGAGATAAGCCGAAATAGAGAACAGCCTAAAGAGCATAGCTACCCAAATAGAACGTAGCCCTAGTTTGATAACTTTTATCGATAGTTTTTGTCGATAGCGATCTTCTTACGAAGATAGGATTTGCCTATTGAATCTATAGAAATGTCCGATTTCACTAATTTTCGGTGCGAATGCAATATAGCTCCATCGACGCGGGATAGCGTTAAACACTACAAATTAGAAAGAGAGTCGAATCATGATCAACACAGAAATCAAACCATTCAACGCAACAGCATTCAAAAACGGCGAATTCGTAGAAATCACTGAGCAAGACGTTAAAGGCAAGTGGGCTGTATTCTTCTTCTACCCAGCAGACTTCACGTTTGTATGTCCAACTGAGCTAGTTGACCTACAAGACAAATACGCAGAGCTTCAATCTCGCGGCGTAGAAGTTTTCTCAGTATCAACTGACACGCACTTCTCTCACAAAGCATGGCACGATACTTCTGACAAAATCGGCACTATCGAATACTTCATGGTCGGCGACCAAACAGGCAACATCACAAACAACTTCAACGTTATGCGTGAAGGTCAAGGCCTTGCAGACCGTGCAACGTTCCTAATCGACCCTGAAGGCGTTATCCAAGCAATGGAAATCACAGCTGAAGGCATCGGCCGTGACGCTGAAGACCTACTACGCAAGGTTAAAGCAGCACAATACGTAGCCGCTCACCCAGGTGAAGTTTGCCCAGCTAAATGGAAAGAAGGCGAAGAGACTCTAGCGCCATCTCTAGACCTAGTAGGCAAGATTTAATCTAAGCCTAGCTAAACAAGAATAGCCAAGAAAGAACGAGTAAAACAGAACAGTTAAACGGTTCTACAGGCGCGCTTCGGCCCCCCTCCTAAAGGGCAGTCGCGCGCCACCCTTTCAAAACATCAACACCACAATATTTGCCGACTTGCGCCCCCTTTTTATTTCCCTTTTTCAGCAAGAAGGTATTGGTCAATACCAAGACACAGAATTTAAGAGCAGGCACGATTATGTTAGATCAAGCAATGAAGCAGCAGCTAAAAGCATACCTAGAAAACCTAAAAACCAATGTTCAGTTAGTACTGAGCCTTGATAGCAGCGATACCGCGAACAAACTTCAAGATCTGGCGAATGATATCGCCTCTCTCACCGACAAAATTGAAGTAATTCGTGATGATAACGCAAGCACTCGCCGCCCTATCATGCAGGTCGTAAACCAAGAGAAAGGCACTGCGATCGGTTTCGCCGGTTTACCAATGGGTCACGAATTCACATCACTGGTACTTGCACTGCTTCATAGTGGTGGTCACCCTATCAAGCTTGAAGCTGACGTAATCGAGCAAATTAAAGAACTCGATCAAGAGCTTAATGTAGAGATTTTCATCTCGCTATCATGCCAAAACTGTCCAGAAGTGGTTCAAGCATTCAACATGATGTCGGCGATTAACCCTCTAATTAAGACAACGATGATTGATGGCGCAGCATTCCAAGACGAAGTGAAGTCTCGCGACATCATGGCAGTACCAAGCGTGTTTATTAACGGTGAGCTATTTGGTCAAGGCCGTATGTCACTGGCTGAAATCCTTAACAAAGTCGATTCAGGCGCAGCAGAAAAGAAAGCAGCAAACCTAAACCAACAAGCACCGTTTGATGTATTGGTTGTCGGCGGTGGCCCTGCAGGTTCTTCAGCCGCTATCTATGCTGCACGTAAAGGCATTCGCACTGGTGTGGTTGCAGACCGATTCGGTGGTCAAGTCATGGATACTATGGCGATTGAGAACTTTATCTCAGTGAAAGCGACAACGGGCCCTAAGCTAGTGGCTAGCTTAGAAGAGCACGTAAAAGAGTACGGCGTTGAGGTAATAACCGAGCAGCGCGCTGCGAACATCATTGCGGCAGAAGACACAGAAGACGGCTACATCCACGTTGAACTAGAGAGCGGCGCAACATTACGATCTCGCACGGTCATCACAAGTACTGGTGCTCGCTGGCGTGAAATGAACGTTCCAGGTGAGCAAGACTACCGCAACAAAGGCGTCGCTTACTGCCCACACTGTGACGGTCCTTTATTCAAAGGTAAGAAAACAGCGGTTATTGGTGGCGGTAACTCCGGCATAGAAGCGGCGATTGATTTAGCGGGTATCGTTGAACACGTAACCGTACTTGAATTTGCAGACACACTGCGTGCCGACCAAGTGCTTATCGACAAAGCGAACGCAACACCAAACATCGAAATCATCAAGATGGCGCAAACCACACAAGTGATTGGTGATGGCAACCGTGTAACCGGTCTGGAATACAAAGACCGCAATACGGGTGAACTTAAACAGATCGAACTCGCGGGTATCTTTGTTCAAATCGGCCTAATGCCAAACAGCGAATGGTTGAAGGGTTCGAAAGTTGAGCTTTCACCACGCGGTGAAATTGAAATTAACGCTCATGGCGCAACATCAATGAAAGGTGTATTCGCAGCGGGTGACGTAACAACCGTACCTTACAAACAGATCATCATTGCAATGGGTGAAGGTGCAAAAGCAAGCTTAGGTGCATTTGACCACCTAATCCGTAACTCAGCTCCAGTTAAAGAGGCTGAAACGGCTTAAGCTTTAAACTTAAAAGCTTCTAGGCTTAAAAGCTATTAGCTCAAGTTCCTTAAATATTTGTTAACTTATTTCTTTACTGTTAACGACTTAGTCGACATTTAGACACCACTCCTATGGATTTAGGAGTGGTTTTTTTCTTTGTGATTTATGCCGGTTGATAAAGCATAAAGGCAACCACCATCGCTAAGCTTCCACCCAAGCAACGGTTCACAAACATCATCTGTTTTGGTGATTGCAGTAATTTTTTCAGCATGGTGCCGCAATACGCCCACACCAACATGCACGGCACACCGGTAATAACCATACCCGCGATAATGGTCACGACTTGAATCAAGTAATCTGCATTCGGAGTAATGAATTGCGAAAACACGGTTAATGAAGCTATCCAACCTTTAGGATTTAACACCTGCACCAACACACCTGACATAAAACCTGAACGTTTATCTGTGGTGCTTTCTTCGATTTGCATGTTCGCAATCGACCACGCCATGAACAGCAAATAAGCCGCACCCGCGTATTTCAAAATGTTGTATAGCTCTGGGTAAAGGGTAAATAGGCTCACCAAACCGACACTGGAACCCGCCAGTACGATGATGATGCCAACAGCGTTCCCAGAGATAAAAGGTAAAGTCGCAGCAAATCCATAACGACTTGAAATCCCAAGTAATGCGATATTGCCTGCCCCAGGTGTAATTGCAATTGATGTTGAAAATAGCAAGAACGCCAGCATTAATTGAGAGCTCATTTCCTCTCACTCCTAATAAGTAAAGTATTTATACGGAGAGAGTTTACAGATTCGACTAGGAATTAAATTGCTATATAGGCTAATATTAATGCAAATTTGAGCAAGACTTTCCTAAAAACACCATGAAACAGAAAGAATCCACCAAAGAAGTGTTAGATGACACAGATATCGCCATCTTAGAACATATCCAACAAGACGGACGCATGAGCAACAGCAAGCTCGCGGAGAAAGTTAACCTCAGCGAAACCCCATGCTGGCGTCGTTGGAAACGCATGGAAGAAACTGGCTATATCGATGGTTATGCCGCGAAGCTGAATCGTAAGAAATTAGGCTTTCATGTAGCTGGTTTTACTCTTGTGACTTTAGGCAACCATGAAGTAGAAAACACAGAACCGTTTGAAGAGTTTGTCGAAGTAACCGATTGGATTCCTATGTGTCACTGTATTGCAGGCGGCGCCGACTATATGATTCAAGTGCTAGCGAAAGATTTAGAAGAGTACTTTGAGCGTATTAGCTCGATCAGACGAGTAAAAGGTGTAAGTGCGATTCAGTCGAATATCTCGGTTAAAGAGTTGAAAAACAGCTATAAGTTGCCTCTTGGGGATTAGCTTGCGCTACCATCTACTCAGAACTCTATTAACTCGGGCTTATTTTTACTCAAAGAAAAGATTGATAGACCAAACAAAAAATGCCCAGTCAACGGTTTGTTAACCGGGCACTTAATTTTTACAAGTGCGTATTAGTTACCCACACCACCTGTTTTTTCAGCTGGTAAATCTGGTGTCACTGGGGGCCACTCTTGGAAGGTTGCTAGATGTTGTTGTACAGCAGCTTGAGCAGGACCAAATGCCCACATTTTTTGCCCCATCCACTTCAAGTACATGCCCGACTCTTCCGCCGCTCTCTCGTATGGGTCACGACGTAAGTTAAACAGTAATGGTGCATTTAGCTCCTCTTTCGGACCACTCCAACCATGATTTTGGACCACAAAGTGCGCCTTCCAATCACCAACACGAACCGCTTGCAGCTTGTCTCGTTCGTAGTAGTAGATCTCTTTACGGTTTGACTCACCTTTCTCAGTCAGCATATCCACTTGGTTGTAACCATCAAGGTGCGCTTTAAAGCCATCGTGACCTTTCAGCAGTTTTTCTTTTAGATCCGTTGGACCACCAGCCGCAGCGACAAGAGTGGGTAACCAATCCATACCATCAAAGATGCCATTGCCTACAGTACCCGCTGGGATTTTACCCGGCCAGCTAACCAGTGCAGGGGCTCTTACGCCACCTTCCCAAGTTGTGCCTTTCTCACCGTGATAAGGTGTCATACCGCCATCTGGCCAAGTCATGATCTCAGGACCATTATCCGCAGTGAAAATGATGATGGTGTTATCGGCAATACCGAGTTCTTCCATTTTGGCCATCATTTCACCAACATGGTCATCAAGATCTTTCATGACCACTTCTTGAAGTCCCCAACCGTTTTGGCCAAGCATAGCTTCGTATTCAGGTGACAGGTGCGTCCAAACGTGACCACGTGATGGACAGTACCAAGTGAAGAATGGCTTATCCGCTTCAACCGCCCTTTCAATGAAGTTGATCGCGTGTTTATTCACTTCGTCATCGAGTGTACGCATACGCTCGATCGACAATGCACCATCGTCTTCGATCGTTTGACCACCTTTACCGTCTGATCTTGCGTAAATAACATTACGAGGTGCAAAGGCATCCAAAGAGCCATCTTTTGGCCAATCTGGATCTTCTGTGTATTCCATTGCATTCAAGTGATACAACCAACCCCAATACTCATCAAAACCGTGCATTGTCGGTAGGAATTCATCTCGGTCACCAAGGTGGTTTTTACCAAACTGTCCAGTCACATAACCCATGGTTTTAAGGATTTCAGGAAGCGTTGGTGTGTCGGCACTTAAACCAACAGGGCCACCTGGCAACCCGACTGAGTGCATGCCTGTTCGCACAGGAAGTTGACCCGTTAAGAATGCAGAACGACCCGCCGTACAAGAAGGCTGAGCGTAATAATCCGTCAGTAGCATGCCCTTTTCAGCAATACTGTCGATGTTCGGTGTTTCACTACTCATCACACCATTGTGATAAGCACTCAGATTTGAGATCCCAATATCATCCGTGAAGATAACAAAAATATTCGGTTGCTCTTGTGCTGACCATGCCGATAGCGAAAAGCTACTCAACACACTCATCACAACAAGGTGGAAAATCCTTTTCATAGAATGTCCTTATACTGTTTCAGATTGCTCTTTGTGAACCATTTTTATTCCTACCAAACCAAAGCCAAGCTCCAATAGTAGATAAACGACAAGTAGCCAGTAAGGCATGCCATCTATCAACAAGCTAATGACTCGGCCGGCAGCCAAACCCAACATGAAGACCACCAAACTGTAGAGTGCTGCCAGTCGGTATTTCTTTAGTAACGCCCCTACTATCCAAAACAGAGCCAACGCTAAGTACAACCCCATCACAGCACGAAAGATATGAGTGACATTGATAGGGCTAGCATCAATTCCGAAAAGATAATCAAGGGAGACAACGGGGGCATAACCGTACGACAACGCAATCGGTGTTAAACCCAAAACAGCAACGAACAAAAAAATGCTTTGTGGCTTCATATCCTTACTCTTTTAATTTGGCTCTTTTCAAAAAACATAGTCTACAATCAGCAATATACAAGTTGCATATGTGAAAAATGGATAGTTAAAACACACATTCACATTCGTGCTATTTCACATCGAAGATAAGGATATCAATATGGCTAAATGGCATTACCTACTCGCATCAGCGTTGGCTGTTAGTTCAACCGTAAATGCACAAGAAGCAAGTTCACAATCGGACACGAAAAAGTGGCAACACAGCATAGAAATTTATGCGCTTGCTTTAAATATCCGTGGTAATACAACAATTGGTGATATTTCTAGCGATGTTGATGTCGACCCTGCATTCATCATGGGTCATTTGGATATGGGAGCGATGCTTCGACTAGAGGGGATCTATAACAATCAGTGGGGTTATTACGTTGACTACAGCTACATGAAACTGAGCGGAAAGTCAGATTCAATCATCGGCAACACAGGTATTCTTAATGGCAAGCTTGAGATCAGACAAGGCGTTTTAGAAGCAAAAGGCTTTAAACGCTACCAATACGACATTGGTGCCATTGATTATATGGTTGGATTACGCTGGTGGGATAACGATATTGATTCCAAACTCTACACAAACAGCGGGACAACCCTGAATTCAAGATCTTTAGAAGAAGATTGGATTGATTATCTGATAGGCGTTCGTTGGACCAAGGAACTCAACAAAAATTGGACTGTGCACACGAGCTTAGATATGGGCCTTGGAAGCGATACCGACTTTACCTCATCTCTGTTAACCGGCGCTCGCTATCAAATTAACGACTGGTCGGATTTAAATCTGGCGTATAAATCCACTTGGGTTGATTACGAAAACAAAGGTACCTTTGAATACGATACCGCATCGCAAGGGTTCCTGATTGGTTGGGCTGCTCACTTTTAATCCGATTATCGTAACGTGTTAGAACCCTCGGCCAATCCAATGCCAACCCAACATTGGTCATTTGGATTTAATTTCAATTAAAACGTAAGCCTCGAATGATTCTTATCTCTGGTGATGACCTCCGTCGCCAGAGGTTTTTCTGCGTGAAACATGCACCGCCCTCCCTCATAGAAAACCCATTAAATCATAGACTAACTCTCGCACACCGCGCATTTGATCCATCTAAAAAATTGTAATTTTAGGTCATGGAAATACAGGCTTATGTTTTGAGATATTTAATCTTCATTTAATCTTACCACCGCCCATTCGAACGGTGTTTTTTATTTTGAAAATGCCGCTAAAATCCTCTCCCGAAATTTACAAACCAGAGTAAAAACAATGAAAAAATTAGTCTTAGCGGCTCTTACGATTGCCTCAGTTACGGGGATCGCATCAACTTCAGCTTTCGCATCAAACGAAATGTACACATTAGGTGGTGTAGGTATGGATAGCGGTGACGTTGGCGCTCAATTCACGTTAGGTAGCCAGATCGTTCAAAGCAATTGGTATATTGAATCGACGTTACTTGTTATCAGCACTGACGATAAGTCTACTAGCTATAATGGTGACAAGGTGCTTCAAACAGAGCAAGAGTTCGATTCTTTAATGCTTTCATTAACACCTATGTATAAGCACAGCTTCAGCGAAAACTTCGCTGTTTATGGTAAGGCGGGCGCGTTTTACGCACACTCAGATACCAAATTGGTGTTCCGATCTAGCGATAATAATGAAGTCCACAAAGGGTCCCATGGTGATTTTGGCTTAACTTACGGCATCGGCGCAGAATACAAGTCACTAAAACCAGTTTTCGGCCACTCCAAGTTTGTGACTCGAGCTGGATTTGATTGGTATGAGTTCGGCGGAAGTACTGGTTGGTATACCGCTGAGTCGGTACTGAGTATCCAAGCAGGCTTTACCTTTTAATTGAGTCGATAAAAAAGTAAGCCTCTTGTTGTGTGGGGCTTACTTTGTACATTTTTTGATTCAGACTACACACTCTTTCTTCATGATAGCAAGTCCTGTTTCCAAGGTATGTGCCCAAGCTTGTTCGATATTTTCATCATAAAGTGGATCGTATTTTTTAACCGTATTGAGCAAGGAATTAAACCACTCGTTGAGCTCTTGCTCAGAAATATCCATGCCTAAATCTTTATGTCGCTTCCCAAGCTTTCTCACCGAGTTTCGTACGCTCGGCAGACCTGCAGAGTTATAGATAAGGATGATTGAAGCTTTAAGCATCTTGGTTTGTTGCTCTAACCCTATGTTTTCAAATCGCTCTGAAAACCTAGGGTTGTGTTCGCAGAAGTCCGCCAAAAATGTTTCTAGAAATTCTTCATCGATCCTGCAACGCTCAAAGCTTTCATAAAACAGTTCATTAGGTGTCATTTTGTTGGTTCTTCGCATTCGCCAGCGATCCTTAACAGTCCATGTCATCTAAGTATAAGCCATTATGGTATAAGTATACGCCACTATGGCATAAAGTGAGTTGCACAGATCTTGTTTCCATCAGGAACTCAGTTAGCTAATCAACAATGCGTTGTGCGCCCTGTCCTTGGTCATGCAGAATATCTTCAGGGTTCAACAATTGGCATTTCTGCATACTCAAACACCCGCAACCAATACAACCAGTTAGGTTTTCTTGTAGCGATTTAATCTGCGCCATCTTGCTGTCCAGTTGCCCCTGCCATTTCTTCGCAACGCGTTCCCAATCTCGCTTAGTCGCGGTATGGTTCATTGGCAGTGTTGATAACTCTTCGGTGATCTCTTCGAGCGTGAAGCCTATCGACTGCGCGACTTGTATCAACGCAATTCGTCTCAACATCGCCGACTGATACCGACGCTGATTTCCGTTAGTACGAATCGAAGCAATCAACCCCTTGGTTTCGTAAAAACGTAAGGCCGAAGGAGCCACGCCACTGCGCTCAGCCAACTGGCCTATGGTGAGGTATACGATGTTTCTCATGATCTTTCACTTCCTGTTTGAATAGCCGTTTCTTCCTGATAATAACCAGTATAATAGAGTTCACTTTAACTTGAAGTTTGGGTTCAAACTTAGGTTTGGGCTAGATTACAAAATACGCGCAACAAAGCAACCTAACGTATTGATTTTTTTGAGCTATGATTTTGTTCGATGATTACCATACATGTCGTCAAACCCGGGAATGCCTTGCTCCCACACAGGTTTATCTTCACCAACAATGCTTTTCAATGTATCAATGAAAAGCTTGGTTTTGATTGGAGCATCTCGATGTGGATACACCGCATAGAAAGTACCAAAGTCATCCAAGTGTAAATGAGTCATGATAGGCACCAACTCACCACTGATTACTTCATCTTCAATCATCTGTGCCGTGACTACTGCGAGCGTACTGCCCGTTAAAGCACTCTTGGAAATCATCTCAACATCATTCACTTTATAAGTCGCGTTGAGCTGAAAATGCTGCGCTTGCCCTTTTTGGTCAACATAGGAAAACTTGTCGATCAGCAATCCCGGTGCGGCATAAATGGTGGCAGGTAATGACTCTAGCTTTTCGATGGTATTGATCTCTCCATGCTCAGCAATGAACTCTGGGGAAGCAACAATCAGCAATCGACTTCTGGCAATCTTACGGCTAATCAGGCTCGAATTCTTTGGCTTACCGATACGAAAACCGATATCAAACTCTTCTTTAACCATATCGACGATTCGGTCTTCGAGTCTCAATTCAAAATCAACATCTGGATACTGCTTCTGGAAAACCGCAATCGCCTGCTGAACATATTGTCGACCGAACATGGTCGAGCTGGTGATTCTTAATAACCCTCGAGGCTCTGCATGATAATTTTGCGCCAAGCGTCGAGTATCGTTCAATAGTGCACGAAGCTGATGCGCTTGATTGACCATCTCATTGCCTGCAGCTGTCAGAGATAACGAACGAGTGGTGCGATTGAGTAATCGAACATCTAGCTCTTCTTCAAGACGGCTGATCTGTTTAGAGATAACGGAACGGTCGACGTTTCTTTGCTCCGCCACTTTGACAAACGAACCCAGCTCAACCACTTCAAGTAACAATAATAAACGACTCGATATATCCATAACGCCCTTTGTTGCATTTAAAGCACCAATAAAGTGCCAGTATGACTGTTTTTCTCATCTTATTACAAATCTATAGTAGCTGCACATAACGGAGACAACATTCAGTCCCGACCTAATAGAGGAACACCCCATGACACTACTATCTGTGACTAACCAAAATGGCATCGCAACAGTATCAATCAACAACCCACCAGTGAACGTGCTGACTTTCGACTTGATCAACGAGATCAATGCCTTTGTACTTTCATTGAAAGATGATCGTGATACTAAGGTTGTGGTCTTTAAATCATTACATGAGAGCTTTTTTCTGGCTCACCTAGATCTCAATGTGATCAACGGCACACAAGGTGGACAAGCTGGTTCGATTGAATTCAACCACATGATTGAGAACATTAAAGCGATGAAACAAGTCTCTGTCGCGGTAGTTGATGGCGTAGCTCGCGGGGGCGGTAATGAATTTGTGATGGCTTGTGACCTTGCTTACGGCACTGAAAACTCAGCGTTCGCACAACCAGAAATTCATGTAAACATCCCAACCGGTGGCCAAGGCGCAGTGCAATTTGCAAGACGCATGGGCAAAAACAAAGCGCTACAAGCTTTGCTGCTCGGCAACGACTTTACGGCTCAGCAAGCAGAAGACCGTAACATCATTACGTAGTTCGTACCGAAGGCTGAGCTAGAGGATTTCTTAGCAGCGACACTCGGTGTGATCAGTCAATTAGAAGTACGTGATATCGTGATGTACAAAGAGATCATCGCAGCCTCAATCAAAGATGAGCAAGCGGGTGCCGAGCTAGAATTGCGTTACTTCTTAGAGCGCGCAAAAGAGCAGAAAACAGCGGCAATAATCGGTGCGTTTCTAAAACACGGCGGTCAAACCGAGCGTGAAGCAAAGGATATTCAAGGCATCTTCGTAGACACCGCGGCAGAGCTATCACAATAGACAATCACGCAATTAAATGGCCATCGCTTGATGGCCATTTATGTATCTATTTATTTATCTATTTATCTGCGCACCGATGTAGTAATTATCTCACTTACTGAAGCAGTTAGATCTGACTCATGATCGATTTCAAGTTCTCTACTATTTCGGCATTGATGATCTCACCCGTTTCTACATTAAAATTGTCGTAAAAACTGGGTACAGACAGTGTACCTTTGATGTCTGCAGCAAAATATGGTGCAGAGTTTACAGCAGAAGATAGCACCGATGTTGCGCCGCCTGGGCCCGGAGATGCGGCCAACATAACGACAGGCTTGCCTTGGTAAACCTTCATATCAATTCGAGATGCCCAATCGAACACATTCTTAAAAGCCGCGGTATAAGAACCATTATATTCTGCAAACGAAATGACCACAGCGTCAGCTTCGCCAATCTTGCTAAAAAAGCGCTGCGCGTGCTGGTGAATACCCGACGCCTTTTCTCTGTCTTCACTGTAAATCGGCATTTCAAAATCATTAAGATCAAGCACTTCAACTTGCGCGTTGTTCGCAAGGCTTGCGGTATAAGCCGCTAATTGTTGGTTAATCGATGTCTTACTGTTGGTGGCGCCAATCGCTAATACTTTCATTATTTACCCTCGAATTCGGTTAGAAACATTTCTTGAAAAATGACAAGGTGATGCTTGATGTTTTTGGATTAAGCAGGATGATAAAACCTCAAGTTAACTTTAGGTAAAGCTATATTTTCAAGAAATAGGAAATAATTTAAAAACGCTGATAAAGCAGTGGATTACAGCATGTGGAATATGGGTTTGTATTGCATGGCAAGAATAAGCACACCCAAAAGTGCAGTGGGTGTGCTTTATTGAGGTGTGATTTACTTAGATTGATTTAAAGGGCTGACGCCCGAATAAGTAACGCCTGACAACTCTGCCATTTCACGATTCCACGTCGCTAAATCGTGCGGGTTAAATTGATTCAAATGATCATGGCCGCACGCTCTCGCCATCACTTGCATTAATTCTGTCGAGGCTTCGAAGAAGTTCTTGAGTTGATTCGATGCCTTCTCGACATTCAAGCGTTGGCGTAAATCGGCTTTTTGAGTCGCGATACCTGCTGGGCAATTGTTGGTATTACACATTCTCGCCGCCACACAACCAATCGACTGCATGGCGCTGTTCGAGATAGCGACCCCATCTGCACCAAGCGCCATCGCTTTTACGAAGTCCATCGGAACACGAAGTCCGCCAGTAATGATTAAGGTGACTCTGTCACTTACACCTTGTTTATCTAGATAAGATCTGGCACGAGCAAGTGCTGGAATGGTGGGAACACTGATATGGTCTCGGAACATTTCAGGCGCAGCGCCTGTACCACCTCCGCGCCCATCCAAGATGATGTAATCAGCACTGGCATCAAGCGCGAACTGAATGTCTTCTTCGATGTGATTAGCACTCAACTTGAAGCCTATTGGGATCCCGCCCGTCACTTCTCGAACTCGGTCGGCAAAATTTTTGAAATCCTCGACGGTTTTTAGATCAACAAAGGTTGGTGGAGAAATCGCAGCCGTACCCGCTTCAATGCCACGTACCTCCGCAATCTTACCGATGTTCTTAACTCCCGGCAGATGACCGCCGGTTCCGGTTTTCGCCCCCTGCCCGCCTTTAAAATGGAAGGCTTGAACGTTTTTTAGCTTAGATTCATCGTAACCAAACTGAGCACTGGCCAGTTCATAAAAGTAACGTGAGTTCGCGGCTTGCTCTTCGGGTAACATACCGCCCTCACCAGAACAGATACCTGTCCCTGCGAGTTCCGCGCCTGTCGCTAAAGAAATTTTCGCTTCTTCAGATAACGAACCAAAACTCATATCAGACACAAATAAAGAGATGTTCAATTTAAGCGGCTTTTTCGCTTTTGGCCCAATAATCAGCTCAGTACCGACGGGCACATGTTCCAATAACGGTTTAGTCGCCATTTGTGCGACCATCACTTGAATATCATCCCAGTGAGGTAATAGATATCTTGGAACGCCCATTGAAGTCATTGGTCCATGGTGACCCACTTTGGATAAACCATCGCGCGCCAGTTGATGGATAAACTCGACGGTAGGTTCTTCTTTGGTTGCGCTCGCAGCAGGAGACAAGTCTGGCGCAGCCGCTTGGATGTGAACCTCTGGGCCTTCTTGCCCCACTTGTTCCGCCGTAAACTGTTTATGAGTGCCATCACAAAAAGGGAGGTTGTTTGAATATTTACAGCGGCATAGGTACGCGTCGCCGTTTTCTTCGGCCACAAAACTCTTAGGTTTAAAGCCAGTTCCGGCATGAGAACCATCACAAAACGGTTGGTTTTTCGATTTCCCACAGGTACAGAAGTAATACTCCTCCCCTTCTGTTAGTTCCACTTTGATTGGCTTGTTATCCGCTATTACTGGATTATTCATAGTTCGTTCACCTTTTCTTTCTTATGATTTGATGACTGAAGCGATGACTTGCTCACAAGAGTAAAGTAAAGGTGAGATGCCTGGCGAATTCAATAAATGAGATAGATTGATAAGTTAGTGAACCGAATCAACACAAACAAAAATGGCCACCTAATCGGTAGCCATTGTGTTTTAAATATGAGTCTAAGCTAAACGTGAAAGGTTAATCGAATAACTCGATGACCAGCTTATTGTCTTTAATCACTAGATTGGGTTCCGATGATTTAATCAACGACTCTTGCACTTTATTGCTGTCGAGCTTGTAAACTGGAGACTGGGACAAAGCAAAACCAATCATAGAAACGGCAGGCTTAAGTAGTTTGGCAATCTCTGGCGAAAGCTGTTTATCTTTTTCTTCAAAGCGCTCTAAACGCAGTGATTTCAAATAAATCTCGCCGCTCTCTTTGTCGTATTCAGGAATCGCACTGAACTCGATATCCAAGTCCAACCCCATATTGGGCATGTTGAACACCTGAACTTTTGCATTGGTGTTCGCTAAAACAGACACACGCTCGGTATCAGCTCTACCAATCTGCACCGCTAAATCATCAACAGCGACTTGCGCATACATAACGTTTTGCACACCGACTTCTTGTTCTAACATCACCGAATCTTGCAGGTAGTTCGTCATTTCTTGTTCAGTCACACTGTAGCTAACACAACCGCCGAGCATCAGCGCAGAAGCTGCTAAAATGAACTTTTTTGCTACGTTAATTATCATCAATATCAGCTCTTTATCGTTAGTGATTAGCGCGGGGTTTACTGTGTGTTCATCAGCAAACAAAAAGTAAAAACACGATATCCGTGAATATATTTACTAATAGCATGAATATCAGTAAGTAAAGCACCAGATTGGCTTTCCCGCTTGAGATAATGACACTTGTCAGCCAAACGCCATCAGATTTGTGTGCTCGAATTAATTGAATTTTGCTTCTAAGCTTATAGGATATTTAGGGGGCTTACTGAAGGTTTCATCATGGATATCGAAACATGAAGAGTGAGCACAATGCCATCAAAAAGAGTATCACCTGAGCCAATAACTCGTTCTGTGATTTTGTTATGCAACACCGCATGCCTGCACCATAGTCAGTGGGTTGGAGAACTGCGTCTCCATAACTGGGAAGCTCAAGTTGCAGAAACGACCGAACAGGCCATTCACTTACTCGAGACACGCAGCGAAAGCTACGCACCAATTGTGGTTTCTTGTCTAACATCATCCTCAATCGACAAACAATGTGAGCAAATATCAGCGTTAAAGGCTCACTCTCCAAGTTTAAAAGCAATCGCTATCTGCAACCAACCACCAAGCCGCAACTTATCACTCATTAAGCAAACCTTTTGGGATTATTACCACCTGCCTATTGATACAGAATGGCTTTGTCGAAATTTAGGGCATGCGTATGGCATGGTAGACACCAAGCAAACTAAACCTAAGCCTGTCTCGTGCCATGAATGTCAATTGGTGGGGCAATCCAGAACCATCCAGCAACTTAAAAAGAAGATAGCCAAGATCGCTAACAACGATTTCCCAGTGCTGATTCAAGGGGAAACCGGAACAGGAAAAAGCCTATGTGCGCGTTTAATACATGAGGCCTCAGCCCGCAGTCAAAAACCTTTCATCGCTGTAAATTGTGGCGCAATTCCACAATCCCTGATTCACTCAGAGTTATTTGGCTTTGAAAAAGGCTCGTTCACGGGTGCAAACAAACGCTACGTCGGACACGTGGAAAAAGCGAATGGTGGCACACTATTTTTGGATGAGATCGGCGACCTTGAGCTTTCACTACAAACCTACTTACTCCACTTTCTAGAAAATAACTTGATAGAGCGATTAGGCAGTAATAACCAATTGCCCGTAGATTGCCGTGTAATTTTCGCCACCAACGTCAATATCGAACAAGCCGTTGCTGTGGGTAAATTTCGAAAGGATCTCTTTCATCGCATCAATGTACTTCCATTAGACCTAGTACCACTCAATGATCACAAAGAAGACATTGAAGATTTGGTTCGATTTGAACTGAAGCACAATTACGCATCCAAAACCAAACTGCCTAGTGACACCCTTGAGCAAATGAAACAGTACCATTGGCCGGGCAATGTTAGAGAGTTATTCAACTGCATAAAAAGGGCGATTGTTCTTTCTAATTCAAGCGCCCTCTCTACTCGTCATATGGGGATTCAATTAAAAGACGCGTCGCCCGATACTGAGAGTGACACTCGACTTTCTTCAAAAAATGTTCGTCGAGTGATTCAGCTACACCACTACAATATTTCCCAATCCGCTAAAGCATTGTCTATTTCCCGGACAACCTTGTACAAGCTGATCAAAAAACATCAGATAGTAATTTAAGTCGCCTAACTAGCTAACTAAATAACTAAATAACTAAATAACTAATAACTAATAACTAATAAAGCAGCCTAACGAACTAGGCTGCTTTAGAGTTTAGTCGTACTCAATTAATGAAAGTACTTATGGCTCAGGTACAGTAAATGGACAAACATCACAGGTTGCAATGTTCGATGTTTCCATAAATGCTTCTTGCAAGAACAGCGAGTCAAACGTTGCTGTCACTTGATTAGATAGCATCCCTGCAGTCCCGGTTGGTAACACATTTGGTGCATAAGTTTTACTTACTTGTGTACACACTTGACCAATCGCATCACCAAAGTTCGGTATCCACTCTCCTTCACCTGTTTTACAAGCAAACAACTCAGGATCGGCACTTAATGCACTACACATATTACCAGCACCACATGTGGTCACACCCTCAAGATCATCACAAGGTAAAGCAAAGTCGAGGTAATAACTGCTGTTGACTACTTCAGTCGGTAAATCAGAACGGCTCAAAGAGTCATCCTTAGAATCCACCAGCGATTCAATGGCCAATGGGATATCACCGGTATTACATATTTCAACATCATAGGTTTTCTTAAGCACAACTTGGCCACCATCAACCTCTAAGAAGCTATTACACACTTTAGAAATTTCAACCATCGGGCTCAAGTCTATTGGTGGACAATTGTAGGCCACTGGCGCTTGAGCATTCACGATAAGCCCATCAAGATCCACCGCACCATCTATTACACCGACGGCACCATTATTTACCGACAAGTAATTACCCATGATTGCGAATGACTCACCGACACTCCACACTTCATCGCCGTTACCAACCACTGGAAGCGCACCTAAGATTGGTGACTCAGATAAAAAGGCCACTTCGTAGTCACCATTGGTGCCTAACGAACCAGGGCCAGTGTTGGTGACCGTCACGGTGTAATCTATGTTGAACATACCATCAACCGTAAAGCTGGTTGTGTTACAAGTCGCCGCTATATTGATGCTACATAAACTGAATGAACCGACAACGAAGTCAGCCAAAGATGCATCAATCGAACGAGAAGCTCGTGACTCCACTAAGAAGCTGCTGAAACAAGGAATATCCTCAATACCAAACTCATCATTCAACAGAGCTGACAAGTTTAATCGACCTTCCACAAAGCTTTCTGTCGGAATAGAGGTTGTTTCACCCGTTTTCGCGAGATAGTCCCAACCTTGTACATTGGGTAGAGCAATTGCCCCGATAGAATCATCATTTGAAATCGCACAGATCTTCTCGACACCGACAGCACCACTGCCACATCTTGCACCAACGAAGTCATTCGATTTAGGGTCACCGTCCGTTTGGAAAATTCTCGTCATGTTGTCGGTGACATCACCATTATTTAAATCCCACTGCAACACTTCTATATACGGATTACCGCCACTTGCTTGTGGGAATGAAATCAGCACAAGGATATCTCCATTGATATGCAGTCCAACAAAGTCGCCCTTAGTTTTCCCATCCGGCAATCCTACTTGGTCTTGTAAAAACCAAAACCCAATGTACATATCACCATTGTTCGCATATCGGTCTGCACCAAAGTAAATTAGCAAATCGCCTTCGCTTTCAAAGGCAGCGGCATACGCATTGGTAAAGTCATCTTTTGGTTGTGGTGACGCGGTACGGAACGCCCAATCTGTAATGTCGGAATCATCTTTTGATCCACCCTTCCAAAAGATTTGGTCGATACCGTTACGGTCTTTTTGGAAAAATTCTGCAATCCCAACCATGCTGTTAGGATCATTTACGTCATCCCAATCGATAGCACTATTATCACTGGTCGCGTTACCATCGAGTTCCATCACATCAACAGTAGCCCACGCCAACTGGGGGCTACTAAACAACAAAAGCACACTAAGTAAATAATTTATAACCTTCATGTTCTCTCTCCATTTGTTCATACTTATGCTTTTAGGGTTTTCTGCCTGCCCAAATTAGAGAAAATCCTTTGGCAATTCGTAGGTTCGATAGAGCATATTCCAAGCCAAGTTCAACTAATTGATTTGATTGATGTTTATATATTGAAGGCACACCTTTATTGGACGCTTTGTTATCCTTTGTCCATAAACCCGAGATTTAACCAAACAATCAAGGACTTAAAAGGATGAACAAAGTGTCTACGTCAGACATTTTTTTAGCTTTGATACGAGGAGAGTGATCTTTAAAAGGTACAATCACGTAGCCATTGCTAGATTATTGAATAACAAGCGATTGAATTGACGGGTGCCGACTTAACGGGTAACTGAAGGTTCACTCGTGAAATGATAGGCGAACAGACGATGACACAACTTACGATATTTTACGATGGGACATGTCCATTGTGCGCAAAGGAGATGGCGGCACTTGCAAAGCATGATGTCGAGAATAAGATTCAAACCATCGATATCTACAGTGAAGCCTTTTCAGACTACCCTCAGATTGATGCCGACGCAGCCAACACCGTTTTGCATGCACTGGATGAGAATGGAAAACTGCTGCTAGGTTTAGACGTGACCTACCAAGCGTGGCGCTTAGTAGGAAAAGGTTGGCTATACGCCCCTTTACGTTGGGCGATATTCAAGCCAGTGGCCGACTGGTGTTCTCTTCGGTTTGCCAAGAACCGATACAAAGTCTCTTTCTGGTTAACCGGAAAGTCGCGCTGCGATGGTAACAGCTGCACAAAATAGCGCTTGGTTAAGACATACCACTCGCGACTTTGTAATACACCACACCAAACAGCGCAGCAAAAACTAAAACGGTAACCGCGACTTTTAACCAAATAAACTTCATGTTTTGTCCTTTAAATTCTGTTTACTGTTTCGCGAGACAAGTTACCACAACAGAACATTCGGTTGGGTAATGATTTATAGAACTTTGTAGTCATACCAATCACAGTAAGTAAGTGGTCAAAAATAGCGCAGGGAAAAAGCTGGAGAACAAGGCGGCTCTTTTCGACAAGAAGTTTCGATAAGTAGTTATTCTACAATCAAAAAATCTAACGACGTTATCGAGATTTTTAACAAGCTAGGGTGAACAGTTATTTACTACGATTGGTATCAATCTTGATAACTAGAGAGAACCTTTATGTCGGCAAAAGAAAGAAATCTACCTACCCATCGTATTTCAAGATTCAGTAAGTTCGCCTCGCTGGCAACAAGGGTCGCGGGTAATGTGCTGACGGAAGGCACCAAGCAAATAGCACAAGGCAACAGGCCCAAAGCAAAAGACTTACTGCTAACGCCACAAAACATTGCTCGGCTCACCGATCAACTCGCACACCTGCGCGGTGCAGCAATGAAACTGGGGCAGATGCTATCAATGGATGCAGGCGATGTCTTAGAACCTGAATTAGCCGATATTCTTTCTCGCCTACGTTCAGACGCCGACCCACTGCCAGCCAAACAGCTCAGCCAAGTGTTGGAAAATTCACTCGGAATCAACTGGAAGGCGGAGTTTATCTCCTTCAACTTTAAGCCCATCGCCAGTGCGTCCATAGGACAAGTTCACCAAGCTTACAGTGACGCGGGAGACAAACTTGCCATCAAAGTCCAATATCCAGGCATTCGAAAAAGCATCGACAGTGATGTCGATAACGTAGGCACATTACTTAACATCGTTGGGTTGATACCCAAGTCCGTCGATTATAAAGGCTTATTAGAAGAAGCTAAGAAACAGCTCCATGATGAAGCGGATTATGCTCGCGAGGCTGACTATGCGACACGTTACTATCATGCACTGAAAGAACACGCTCACTTCGTCGTGCCTAAGATTCACCCTCAAATGTCTTCAGAATCAGTGCTCGCGATGGACTTCATTGAAGGTGTCTCGATAGAGCAAATCGAAGGTTACAATCAAAGTACTCGTGATTTTGTCATGCGCAGCTTGCTCGAACTCATGTTCAGGGAATTGTTCGATTTTAAGATGGTGCAGACCGACCCTAACTTCGCCAACTACCTGTACGTTGAAAACACGCGCCAGATTGGGCTGTTAGATTTTGGGGCAACCCGAAAATACAGCGACCGCTTCAGTGATGGCTATCGTTTGGCCTTTACCTCTGTTGTTAATCAAGACGAATCAGGGCTCAATCAAGCACTCGAACAGATTGGGTTCTTTAGCGAAGCCATACTGCCCGATCAGCGCCAAGCCATTCTTAACTTAGTGACTATGGCGTGTGAACCTATGTTAGTAGACGAAGACTACGATTTTAAAGCCAGCGGACTCGCTCAACGACTTCGTGAAGCTGGCACCATTTTGAGCATGGAGCAAGAGTATTGGCACACGCCACCCGCAGGCGCCCTATTCCTCCATCGTAAAATCGGTGGCATGTATCTGTTAGCCGCTCGCCTTGGAGCTAGGGTGAACATAAGTCGTTTGGTCGCTCCATATCTCATCAGCGATGACACTTGATTCGTTCATAAATAGTGACGGTTAATGATTAGCAGAGTGATCATTTCGTGCTGCGCAAGAGTACTAACAGTTACGCCAACTAAAATGAGCCAAACCTATGAAACATTCACTGCTGTGCTCCACCGCCCTAATCGCGAGCCTAACAAGTTCATTCGCTTTTTCAGCAAGCTGCCCTGAGATACTCAACGGCAAACAAAGGCTGTTAAATTCAAACGAAGAAATTGAGCTGTGTGAAGAGTTTCAAGGCAAGACTTTATTGATCGTGAATACGGTAAGCCAATGCGGTTTCACGCCTCAATTCGAACAACTTGAGCAGCTTCACCAAACGTATAAAGATGAAGGCTTCACGGTCGTTGGTTTCCCAAGTAATGAATTTCGCCAAGACAGAGGAAGCGAGGAGCAATCCGCTAAAATCTGCTACCTAGATTATGGCGTCACCTTTCCAATGATGGCGCGCGCTTCACTCTCTGGGCCAGACGCAAACCCAGTCTTTGCCGAAATCCAACAACAAGCCGGTATCAAACCAAAATGGAATTTCTACAAGTTCTTGGTCAGCAAAGAAGGCAAAGTGATAGCAACCTTCCCGAGTTCTACATCGCCAACCAGTAGTACCCTCAAAAATGCTATTGAGCAACAGTTATGAGGTCGGGTTACATGGAGACAACTCAAACACGCAACACCATGGCCAAGCTCGGTTATATGGGTTTAATCCCCTTTTTATTCGGTCTACTATTATCACTCATCGACAGCCAAGTCTTTAGCTTGAGCGGAGAAACACTCTTCATCACCTACAGCGTGGTTATCTTGAGCTTTTTGTCGGGCATCTTGTGGGGCAATGGGATAGAGAACTTCGAAAGCCAATCCAGCAACAAGGCTCTGATTCTTAGCAATGTTATTGTGTTGGCAGCGTGGCTAGCGGTGCTACTCGGTGAGCAACAAGAGTTCCTCACCACTCTGATTCTGATCTTAGGCTACATTGCGGTTTGGCGAGCGGAGAGGTCAATGAGAGAAGAGAATCAAAGTGAAGGCCCCGACGGCTACTTTGACATGAGAACTCGCCTCACCTCTAGTGTCGTATTAATGCACGGTATCGTGATGTTGACCTAGGCGTGCGTACGCCCATATTTAAACCGGCATCAAAATGCGGGCTCTAGATAGGCAATCTCTTCTTTAATGGCACCAAAACCATCGACAAATACAACTCACAAACCAGTCAATTCCTACTGACGACTCACCAATAAATTCGCACCAGACAAGGCAAGAAACACAGAACATGCTTTATTGAAACGCTTGGCCATCTGAGGTTTTGAAAACCAATGTCGTAGATATAAGCCAAAGGCGGCATAGATAGAAATTGCGAGCATTTCTAATACAAGAAACGTACTTCCCAAAACAAAGAATTGAGTATTTACGTTCGCAGAAACATCGACAAATTGAGGAAGGAATGCAGTGAAAATGAGTATCGCTTTTGGATTGCCCGCCGCGAGCGCGAACTCTTGTTTAACAAGACCAAACCAGTTCTTATTTCGCTCGATATCCGCGACCGGGCTGGCTTGAGATCGCCATAGGTTAAACGCGATCCACAACAGATACATTGCACCAAATAGTTTGATCAGGAAAAACAGCGTTTCAGAAGTATAAAGCACAACCGCTAAACCAGATGCAGCCAAAGCAATCATGCCGGAAAAAGCAAGGATTCTTCCTAGACCAGCGACAAAGGCGGCCTGAAATCCGTAACAACGGGCGTTGTTCATTGATAACAAATTGTTTGGGCCCGGTGTCATGTTGAGCGCGAAACAAGCGGGGATGAATAGCATTAACTTCCAGATTTCCATTTTTCGTCCTTGTTAAAAACTTCGTAAATATTTAATCAATGAACGAACGCAGAAAGCTCTGTATTTCCGCTTCACATGCCGCCATTTTAATTAATCATTACTCGACAATATAATGCTCCTCGTCTGGTTCAATCAAATTGTCTGCAATACCAATTTCGCCCGCGATGAAAATCGCACTCGCTATCGTTTCTAATGTTTTATTCGGCTCTCGATCCGGTACTTCGCCCACTTCAGGAACGGGCTGCGATCGCGAGATTGAATTACAAACGACACTTTCACAAACGATATTGTTTTGTTCTTGTCGAGAAACCTCAGGCGGCTTGAAACCCGATGAATTGAAGTCGGGAGTATCAACACTCTCGGTTGCAAAATGAGAATCACTGTATGAGGCAGCTGAAAACAGAGAGAGGAGCAGCATCCACTTATTCATATATCTTTCCATAGTTAGCATTCACTAGATTTATAAATACTATCTAATTAAAATAATTATGAACAGTGTTTTATTATCATTAATTCATATTTCCCTAGACGCTTATCAGAATATCCGCGCTCTGGGTGAAATCGGTTCAACTTACGTGGGAATGTTTGCCTAACGTGAGCTTATCGAGCAACGCTTGTGGAACAGGAATAACAGAGTATCGAACAAAGACGACTAACGTCACTATTGCCACAAAACTGCCTAAAACAAAGTCATGAACATCGACCAGCACCCAACCAAGAAGCCGGTCACTGGTAATCGCAAGTATGGCGATACTCACCGCAGCCATCCATTTACGATGATCGTAAGGCAAGTACTCCATTTTTTGGCTCACAATATAAAGCAGTGACAGCCTCACGGCATAAGTACCACAAAGCACCACTACCACGGCCCACACGCCATAAATCGGTGTCACAACAAAATAGCCAATGGTTGCTAAGATCGCACAACCACCCTGTATCCACATTTGCGACTGACTTGAGTCACCGCTAAAACAACCGAGGTTAAGGTAATCTCCTGCATTCTTAATCACGCCAATGGCCAAGAGTGCTACAACAATAGTACCTGCATATTGATAACTGCTGGGCAGAATCAAAGTAATAAAACCAGGTACAGTAAGGATCATCAAACAACCCAATACAATGGCCAGATTAACACCGACCAGCGCTCTGTCCGCACACTCTTTCTTGCCATTAGGTTGTTGCAACATGGCCACCCGGTTTGGAAACCACCACAAAGCATAAGGCTGCAGTAACAAGCCAAGCAGCAACGCAAACTTGCCACTGACCGCATAGATTGCAAGTTCTTCAACACCCACAAAGCTTGCCATCACCCAACGGTCTAGGCCTGTAATCATGTAAATAGAAGCACCACCGACTAACGTGGGCAATCCAAACTTTAGGATCTTAGCGGAGTATTTTAGGCTGCCAAATGAGCCCATCTCCTGCCATTGATAACGCAGTAAACACAGCATCAACAACACACTCGAAACAGCGGAAGAGATCAGAACACCATCAATGCCATATCCAGCCTCAAGCAACACAAAGGTCATTGCAGCTTGCACCGTTGCCTTCAATACATTTAGCATACAAAAGCGCTTAGCCATCGCATTCATTCGCATCAATGTTAGCGGGATAGAAATCGCACCATCTAACATGGTCGGTATTAGCAAAAGTAGGATTTGATAAGGTTGAAACTCGACGGGCAACATCAGTAACAACAACGGCATACTAAGAGCAATTAAAGCCCCTCCTAGCACACAGACCAAGACACTCAACGTGAAACAGTTCGAGACCAGCTTTCTTTTTTCTTCACCCTCAGCAACGCCAACATATCGATACATGGCTTCAACAATGCCAAAGCTAAATAATATCGTCCCGATGTCAGCCAACAAGACGATGGCTTCTAAAGAACCGTATTCAGCCAACGTCATCTTATGGGTGATATAGGGGATCATCACCAGCGAGATCCCTTTCATCATCACAATGCCAATGGCGTAATAGGCAGACTGTTTTAGTGACCCCATAGCAGACACCTATTCCTTACAATGCAGGTATTAGGAAACTCTTACAGTCTCCAAGAAGATGTCGTAACGTTCGTTTTTGCGGAGCCAAAACTAACGAGCGAATACTGTATGAAATGGCCAATCGGTTTTGTTGTAAGCCTCTGTAATAGTCAGCGTAGCCTTCCAGTATTCTCGCCTTTGCGATTTTGAAGCTAGAAGTGGGTAGATTCCATCGTTGACTGTCATTTTGGTAATGTTGAAGAATGGTTTCTATAGATTGCAAATTTCTCAATTTAAGACTTTCAGTTTGGGTTACTGAACTCGCTCTCATCAAGTAACCAACCTGCACCGAGTTCAACACACCGATCTGATGGTTTTCACTCATTCGAAGCCACAGTTCCCAATCTTCCCCATACTTGATGTCAGCATTGAAACTGTCTGTTTGAGAAAACACATCTGCTTTCACCATGACCGTTGATGTTCCAATCACATTGTTTTCAATGATGAACTCCAACGGGTTTTCGATATTGATGAACAGCTCGTCTTGATCTTGAAACTGCGACCAGTAACTAAAGCAGTCGACTATCACTTGGTAATCTTCCGTCAGGTGTTCGTAGTTAGTAAAGCTCATCGAGAGATCTGGGTAACGTTGATGAAATTCGAGTTGGCGCTCAATTTTTTCCGGAAACCAGAAGTCGTCCGCGTCTAAAAAAGCGATGTATTCTCCGGTCGCCTTTTCAATCCCTAGGTTTCTCGCTTGAGGCGCACCAACACCCAACGTAGATATGATTATAATGCGCTCGTCGTCTATCGAAGCGAGATACGTCGACGTTCCATCGTTGCTGTTATCGTCAATGACAATGAGCTCAACATCTTGATGAGTCTGCTTCAGTACGCTGCCAATTGCCTTCGGCAGGTAATCCAAACAATTGTAGGTAGGAATAACAACACTTACTTTAGCCATAATGACGCCCTCAGATTTATACGTTATATGGCTGACGTTGCATGTTCTATGCCGAGAGTGCTTTGCTACGAAATCACCTCTAGATCAGCCACCTACGCGTCCATTCTCAAAATGACGACAAAACACAGATGTCCAAAAAAACTGCAACTCCAATTTGATTATCAATTTGAGAAAACGAGCTACTTCTTAAGGGGTAACCTTCGAAAAGCAATCAGAAAGCCCTCCAAAGCTACGATTTGATCTTGGTTCGTATCTTGCTTTGTTGGTTATTACCTTGGCTTGATAGCTTTAGTCATATGGATTTGAGGAGTAAGGAATGAAGAAAGTAGCATTTGTGGCGCCAACCTACCCTGTACTCAGTGAGACCTTCATTCAAACAGAAGTCGACTCTGTGAAAGCGTGTGGGCACGATGTGTGTGTAATGACGTTCAAAATTGAAAACAACGAAAAACAGTTCGACTACGACATTGTCGAAATAGGCAAAAATGTTCGGATGGGTAAAGTCGCCAGCATTAACTGGATAGGTTTCATCAAGGCTGTCTCATTTATTTCTAAGCAAACCAGCATGCCCAAAAAGTCATTGTTCGCTTATGGGTTTAAATTAGCGCTGCAACTCGCGGAAAACGACGCCGAACACGTTCATGCGCATTTCTGTCAGCACACCACAGCTCACGCCATCGTCGCGGCAAAGCTGCTGAATATCACCTGTTCGTTCGTTGCTCACGGTCATGATGTTTACGAGTTCGCTTATGACATTGAACATAAGATTTCATCGAGTGATTTTGTGGTTGCAGTGTGTAAAGACATGCTCGCTGACTTCAACACCATGGCGAAAGGAAACATTAAACTCCTGCACTGCGGAGTTAATACCAAACAATTCCAACTCAACCCAAAAGCCGAAACGAAACAACTTCGCTTTGTTTTCCTTGGCCGATTAGTGGAGCAAAAAGGCATCCACCATCTTATTGATGCATTGGCGCCGATTGCCGAACCTCTCGACATTCATCTCGATATCATCGGTACGGGCGATTTAGAGCAACAATTAAAATTGCAGGTCAAAGAGCAAGAACTCACTCGAAACGTGACCTTTCTTGGCGCTAAACCTCACGAGTGGGTGAAAGAGAAACTATCGAACTATGACAGCCTAATCGCGCCCTTCTGTTTTTCCGAAACTGGGTGTGTGGATACAGGACCACTGGTTTTAAAAGAAGCGATGGCCGTGGGAACACCCGTCATTACCACCAACATCATGGGATGCAAAGAGATCGTCTCACCAGAGACGGGGTTTGTAGTCAGCGAAAAAAACGTTGAGGAATTAAGAGAAGCGATTGAGCGTTTTGCACAGCTAAGCAGTAACGATAAAACATCGATGGGGTTAAAGGCACGTGAGAGAGTGAAAGACAGTTTTAATTCGATCAAACAAGCTCAGCAATTATCTCGTTGGATAGAGAACCCGGCTCAATAAGGACTAACTCAGACAGCTAAGCATCATACTAACTACTCAGCACCATTAAAAACTAAGCACCATAAGAAAACGGAGCACCACAAAAACAAAAGAGCGCTACATTGATTTGAAATGTAACGCTCAACTTAGCACAGCCTAATGATGGCAACTTATGCTTTCAGTAACTTTCATTAGCTTTTCATTAAGAAGCCTAGCTAGCCTGCTCGCAGCGCCAAAATAGACTCAAGATCTTCGATGTCACGATATTGAGCTAGCTCCTGCTCTTTCGATGAAATAGCCACAATCGACATTCTATCGGCCAATTCGTTACCTTCAATGCCAACGTGTCCGTTCACATGGTAGATGGTAATTTTTGAAGCCAGTTCTTGGTAGAGAGCATACGCAGGCTTAATAATATCGAGGTTTTTGATCTCGCCACCCGACTTAGTCCAGCCCTTTTTCTCCCAGCCCGTTGCCCACTTAGTAATACAATCAATTGAGTACTTAGAGTCACAATAAATCGCAACAGAGAGGCCTGCGTTTAACTTCTCTTTCGCGAGAATAAACGCTTGCTTAAGCCCATGTAACTCGGCGGTATTATTGGTACCAACAGGTTGATACAAGCCATACCATAATTCGGTTAATTGGTTGTTTTGGTATACCGCTAAACCCGTCCCCGCTTCACCAGGGTTTGGTTCACACGCACCATCGGTAAAGATCTTGATATCAAAATGCATATCTGTGATTTGCTGCTCCGAAAGAGGCGGCACCTTAGCTTTCGTCGACTTACCCGCAGAGCTTGGCTTTGTCGCAGTAGAACCTGACGCAGACGACGTTTTACCACCGAAAGCAGACTCAGCCTCGCCTAGTGTTGGAAACGATTTATATCTCGCCCCAGCAAAGCCATCAACTTGGGATTTACACTCGTTCCAAGTGGTAAAAATACCCGGTGTGCGACCTTTCCAAACCACATAATATTTCTTAGCCAAACTAACTCCTTACCAAAACCTAAACACACAAACAGTGAATCAGTACATTAGATGCCACCACGCTATACGTTGCAAGGTCTATCACTATAAAACAGGTCTAAAAAAGCTGCGTTCATAACTCACGATGCAATCAACTTCGTCTGCAAATTCAAACGCTTTAATACACTCAGCATCGTTCAACGATTTAATCCGATATTCTTCATAGGCAGCCAAACTTTCAAAGGTAAACAGCGCCAAGGCAATATTGTTCGCCCCTTCCGACGGTAAGAAATAACCATTGTGTTGACCTCCGAATTTAGCGACCAGAGGAATCCACATTTTTGCGTATGCCTCAAACTCATTTACCTTTTTAGGATCAATCACATATCGAACATAACAAGTAATCATATTTATACAGCCCTTAAATAATAGGAGAAACACAAAGCCTAAGTTGACATTGAAGTTGAAGCTCACGAGAAAAGGAAATCAACCGCGACAAGGTTATAGAACAAAAACACCGCCATACTGACACCGATCGTAAGTAGCACATTGCCTGTTTTCCAAATCAGCAAGCCAGTCACAAGTGCGCCTATCAAGTAAGGGTTTTCAAAGCTTGGCCAAAATACTTGTTCAGGAGCGAATACAATCGGCCCCCAAATTGCGGTAAGCACAGCTGGGCTTGAATAGCGCAATAGACGACGCGTGGTTTGATTTAATCGAAGCGGGATTGCAGGCTCTAGAAACAGATACCGACTAAAGAAAACAATCGCTGTCATAAGTAATATCGTTAGCCAGATCATCTCTATTCCCCTTCCACAATTGTCTTGTTGCCGTTGTTTCGCTCTTGGAACGATTCGCTGATAAAGCCCGCTAACATACCGGCAATCGCTGCAATCATTAGCCCACCCTCAATATTGTTAACCGACATGGCAACCGAAGTGACCAGTGAAACGACAACACACACCACGACAGGCAAAGTACGAATTAACGGAAACACCAAAGCGATAAAGGTTGCTGCAACCGCGAAGTCGAGCCCAATCTCGTTAAGTGATGGAATTTGACTACCTGCGACAATGCCGACAAAACTCGCAATATTCCAAACAAGATAAAAACCACCCCCGACCCCTGCTGCATACCAGCGGTTAAACTCTTGCTGAGATTGGCCACTACAAATCGCGAACAGTTCATCCGTCAGCCAAAATCCAAGCAATAAACGCCAACGAGCAGGAAGGTGGCTGATTTTGTCACGCATCGATACGCTGTATAAAAAGTGTCTTGAAGTAATAAAGAACGTGGTCAACAACATAGTCCCTAACCCAATGCCCGATTTGAACATCCCTGCGGCGACAAGTTGCGCCGAGCCCGCAAATAAAATAGCCGACATCGCTTGCGCTTGAAGCTGATTCAATCCGGCATCTATCGCATATGAACCAGCTAATATACCCCACGGTATTACCGCAATACTCAAGGGCATCGCAGCCAAAACACCTTTCCATAACTGTGTTCGTCTATCCATTGTTTCACTATCCATATCATTCTTTTCTCTCTTCACATTCGCTATTCAATGTAAGAAGAGGGGAGTCGGTTCGATTGTACAAACTTGCTCGATTTCGCGAACGAATTAATGCGTCCGATTTAGAGCATTTTGATGTATTGCCCCGGCGTGTAACCATTGGCCTTTTTGAAATGTCGATGAAAATGGCTTTGATCATGAAAGCCACACTCTTGCGCGGTATCTGAAATCGTATACCCTTGCTTCAATAACTTACGCGATAACCTCAATCTAGATTGGATCTGATACGCATGCGGCGGAAGGCCGAACTCTTTTTGAAAAGAACGCACTAAGTGAAACGGGCTCAAAGCCGCTAACTTAGATAGTTCCTCTAGCGACACATCGGCCTGTGGGAAATCATCTAAAAACTCTTTCACCAACACAAGCTGGCGCTGAGTTTTCCCGTCTAGTAGAGGGGTAAGCGGCGATTTTCCATGTCGGCTAATCAGCTTAACCAACATCCCGTACATCAATGTTTCTCTTAACAAACGATTGTCGGATTCATCAATCGTGTTGAAGACCAACCTCAATTGATTGGCGAGTTCAGGGTCTTCAACCACCGCTCTTGGGAAGTAAGGCGCACCGTAGTTCGGTAGGTTAAGCTCTTGAGTGATCTTTGCAAGTTGCTCTGGGAGAGGATACATGGCTCGATATGCCCAACCACCTTCAGTGGCAGAGTGACCGCTATGAACTTCGTCGGCATTGACCAGGATAATCGCATCTTGTGGTGCAATATGATGCCCGCCCGTTCGATAGAAACGCTGAGCGCCCTGCTCAATAACCCCAAGCGTGTAACCCTCATGGCTATGGCGTGAGAAGTTCTGCTTTTCGTATTCAGCATCAAGGATTTCAAGGCCACCGAGCTCTTCCGTTATCTTATATTCGGCCTTTTCTTTAGAGCGCTTCTTGTTCTCCATAACAATTCCCAAGCCTGTTAATTATCGAGCGACTTATCAGTCTACTCTATAGTCTCTTTCAGCTTTTGTACAAAATTGCGCTTTTGTTTATTAATTCCGTTTTTGTCGTTGCCTTAATAACGCTTTCTAACTGGGAGGAAAGTCTTGGTATGAAAAGGGCGATAAATTAACCATACATGCCAACGCGCTCTTCAAATCATCAGCAATCTGGCTGATACATCATCAAAAAACGCGAATCCTTTTCTTTTTCTTAAACAAGCCAACACCCTAATTATGAAAAACTTAGATTTCGAAAATTGCAAACCTAGAGTGTTAATTAGCATCAAACACAGAAATTAAGAGTGATAATCACTCCCATTCCTTTAAATCAATATGAACCCCACAACATGCGCACGCATACGCACATTTAAGATTAGAGTTTTAGCTCTTTTATATAAGCCATACAATTGAAAAAAAAGGAGAAACAAGACGATGATCACATTTACAACCGAATCAATTGAGTCAATTTGCAATTTACTGAGACATGAAACATTTCCGAATAAAACGACATACCAGCTAAATGATGGAATTCACTTACGAACTGTTTCTAACTTTATTGCTGATGAACAGCACTTTGAGGTCAATGGCATGAGCTCTTCCGTGATTGTTGGTTATAAGCTACAGCTTAAATCTGGAGAAGATATTTACTTACAACTTAAAGATGACGAGCTCATTTTGAAAGAAACCAAAATACCAGCAAAATCAAATCAAGACTATGGCATCGACGGCGCTGTATCGGATTTTATGTTTTAAATACTCTCGCGTAACTTATCTGCTTGGATGAGCCTCTGGATTAACAATTGGCTCAATAAAATATATGCCAGTGACACCCAACGTTGTTGCGCAACTCACTTTAGAGACAGAGTCGCTATGCTTCGAGTGATTCTTAATCAATACGACAAGTTTCAGGTATTCCTAACCCAGTAAGTTTGTTCAACACTTTTATCATCACGCAAGTTTCTTCCACCTGTGCGTTGTAATGTCTTAAGCTTAATCGCTCCATAGCAACTATTTTAAGGCGATAGGCTTAACTAAGCTCATCTGGCTGAGGGTTAGCCGGCGATTTTCCATGTCGGCATATACTCTATCGCCTCCTTTTACTGCGCATCATTTGCCATTGCAGGGGGTGTTGCGCTGGCTTTGATTTTCAAATACTGCCCAGTTAATACATAGGCGATGCCCAGTAACAACAGTACCGATACAATCGGTATATTAAGCCCTATCGAAGAATACAAGATTCCCAACACAATATTAATCAACGCAGCCAAAATGTTAGAGAGAAACAAAACAGCATAGACATTTTTCATCTCATTGTTTCCCCAGTAATAGCCCACTGTCGACGCGTATAACACCAAGACACCACCGTAGTTAAAACCAGTGACTACAGCCAAAAACGCCGTCCCAAAATTTGATTGCAATAGCAAAGGACTAATAGAAAGTACCAGTGCCTGAATAAACAAATTTAACTTAATGGCCTTACTAGGAAGCCACTTATCGCTCAGATAACCCCAAACGACACGCCCCACGGCATTGCTTAAGGCAAACATAGCAACAGCAGAGATGATCAGTTCTATTCCATAATCATTACTTAAAAGGGCAAGCTTACTATTAATAAAAAACCCTGCAGTTAAACCTGCTGTCATGGCAAAAAACAACGTTTGGAACAACCGTCCTTGAACAACGGAAATTAGGCGCACCTTCCCGGTTGATCCTGAAGCCATGATTGCGGGGTAGGACATGAACAACCCAGAAAAAATAGCAATGAAAATGTAACCTACACCAACACCGCCAAGTAACTCATATGGAGACACTCCAGCAGTAAGAAAATACTGCGCGAGTTGACTCACCAATGCCGCCCCACCAGCAAACCCTGCAACGGCAAGACCAGTAACGAGCCCACGCTGTTCTGGATACCAAGCGACCCCTACAGTAATTGGAATCAAATAAGCGATCCCGACGCCTAAGCCACTTAACACTCCTACGCCCGCTAGAATGTAGTAGAAATTGTGAGCACCCAAACTCGCAAGCATCCAGCCGCATCCGAATAGAGCCCCACCTAATATTGCGCATTGTCTAGGGCCAAAGCGATCAATCAGCTTACTGGCAAAAAGCAGCATAATTGGGAACACAACGTAAAATAGGTTAAAAGGGGCTGAGGCTAACGCGGCAGGCACATCGTATTGCTTAATGAATACGGCATCATAGACAGACCATGAGTACGTTCCTCCCAAACAAGCTTGTAGTAATACCACAAAAAATAGAATGACTTGTTTCGGCACATTGAAAGAAAAAGAGAATTTTTGGTACATAGCTATTCAGTCCTCAAGCGGCAAAGCTAATCATGCCTAACCTATAGAATTATTTATTTTTCTTACATGAATCCGTTTCATACACGAAATTTCCGCACCACGTTTTTCAACTTTTCATTGGAACCCAGTAAATTGCCAATGTTAGATTGTGTAGCCTTAGCACTCACGATAAGTTCGCCAGCGATGAGGTTAATGGTACTAATGTTGCCGTTAATCTCCTCTGCTACAAGGCTTTGCTGTTGCGAGGCAACCGCCACCTGCGAGGTTAAACTAGCAACGTTATTTACCGAATGTTCCATCGACACCAAACGTTGAGATATTTTAGCTGTTCGCTCTACAGTAGAACGACTTGCTTCACTCGTTTTGCCCATACTATTGGCCACTCCAAGCGAAAGGGACGTTAACTCTGACAGCATCGCATCTATTTCATTGGTACTTGTTTGAGTACGAGCCGCCAATGCCCTGACTTCATCAGCGACAACCGCAAAACCTCTTCCTTGCTCCCCAGCCCTTGCCGCCTCAATCGCGGCATTAAGTGCCAATAAATTGGTTTGCTCTGCAACGCCACCGATCACGGTTAATACCTCGTTGATTCGAGATGCTCCATCACTCATTTGAGTCACGCGCTCAGCCATTACCTCAAATTGATCAACGAAAGCTTCAACACAAATCACCGCTTCACCAACCACCTGTTGCGATTGCGTCATGTCACCGATGACGGTCTGAGTAAACTCCGATGCGGAAACCGTGCTTTGTGCGACCGATTCAGAAGAAGCCGTCATTTAGTCATGGCGGTCACCACTTGTTCCGTTTCTAACGCATGGCTATTGAGCTTATTCAGGTTTGAGTCCGCTTGATCGTGTACAAGATTAAGAGAGTGTGTAATTTGATCTGATGACTCCGAGACCTCTTTCATCATCAATTGCAGATTAGAAATAAACTCGTTGATGGCCTTCGCTATTTGCCCTAAGTCATCATTATTTTTTACAGGTAATCTCTGAGTGAGGTCACAATCCCCGGACGACAGGCTAATCACGACTTTTTTAAGTGCGACAATGGGACGGAACAAATACCCTAGAGTTGCAATTAAAATCATGGCTGCAATAACGACAGAAACCCCTCCCCCAATCAATAACTGCTGCCAAGCATCTTTCAACGCTTCATCAATAATTTGTTCATTAGCTTCTAGTGTAAGGTGCCACTTTTGTTCACCAAGCACTCTAAAGCTTTGAGATAAGAAAAGGGATACATTGTCGTCTTTGGTGTATTTAAACACCCCCTGTAATTGTTCCAGAAAGCGGTCACCAATAGCATCCGCAACGAACCTATTTTGCAGTGACTGCCCTAGAATGTCAGACGAAGACGTTGAAAATAAAACCTGCTGCTGTTGGTTATAGATGGTTTCTTCTGCCGTCTCGATATTGGATTTTTTAAGAAATGTACTAAAACGTTCTAAGTGTATATTTAGCGTCAGCACGCCGTATTTGACTGGAGCTGCAATACTGACCGTCGATTTTCCCGTTTTCGGATCTTGATAAAAATCGGTCACGCTGGTTTGTTTCGTTTCCATCACAAGAGTAAACCATTGCGTCTTACGCGGGTCGCTCTCGGTCACGTCTAACATGCCATTTTTTGCAGAAAACCCAGTGCCATCAACAAACGCGATAACCACATCGTCCACGCTGTCTGTTTCTGCCATTAAGCCTAACGCTGTCACCATCTCTTTGGTGCTGCGCCTTGTTTGGAAGTACTCTGCCGAACGTTCCAAATTACCAACATTAGACGCAAGCCATTGCTCTATCTTGTAAGACTCTAAGCTCAAGCCCAGCTCTATTTTCTCAATCAGATTTTTCTCTAAATCTTGCTGGTATTTACTAAACAAAACCATATTGCTAACCGCAATACCGGCCACCATTAACATGATGGATCCAATGATTATTTTTTGCTTAAACCCGATATTGTTCATCCATGTAGAAAACACTCTCTCCCCCTTATCCAAAGTTATAGTTAATGAAAACATCTCATTGAATTAATACGCCAGAGCCCTAGCGTAAATAAGGCTCTGGCATCTGTTCCAATCAATTGACGCTATTAATGTCCATCACCATCACTCGAATTTCAGTGCTCGATTTAGCTTCATAAATAACCCCCAAGTCTTCGTTGCCTGCCGCTCCTTTATTTGGAAGAATAACAATGTCTGAATAAGCGCTGTACCCATCACGAAATTGGGTTCTGTGAGTAAAATTGTACACACCACTGCCATTATCCGTCGCACTCCAAATAGCCAAATCATTGCGATCTGAACTGACTGCGCCGTTGCCTTGTGGACCAGACATCAGTATGCGGTCGTTGCCGTATCTCACTAGACCAATGTCAACTTGATCAAGTTTAAAAAATAAAGCGCCATTCACTGAGTTTCTGGTTTCTTCAATCACTTTCCAGCTAATACCGTTATCTTCGCTGATATAGTGATAGCGATTAAAGTTACCCGTTCCTGTTACTCCATCGTTACGAGCTGAAAGTAAAATGCGTCCATCGTTAAGCTGAGCCATATCGGCTTCACTTGGTTCTTGGGCGTAGGTCGGTGTTTGTTGGCCTGCCTGCCACGAAACCCCATGATCATCGCTGTAAATAGAAACAACCGACAATTGTTCAAACGCATCTAGAACAATTGCAGGGAAAATCAAACGACCCGAATTCAGTTGAATCCCTTGGCCCGGGCCTGCATTAATACTCTTCCAACCTGGGTCACCATGCCCACCATTGGCCCCAGTCTTAGCCCAACCTTGTTCCGCAGGATGGTTAATCACACTACCGTCGACTCGGCGCATTAAAGAAGCATCAAACTGAGCCACTGCAGTGTTAGCAATAGAAAAGTCGATGGTTTTATAAGCTGAACTGCCCGAAGTCGACGAGCACCCATTACCCCACGTGACCGTTTTACCGCTATGAGACTGACCGCTCCAACCACTCGCAATCAGCGTCCCATCGACGTAAAAGCTCGCACTACTGCCACTACCGACAATTTGATAATCATGGTAGCCACCAATATCAAAATTAAGTGGGTATTCGATGTTGCTCCCATTTCCATATAAAACCGCTTTGACTGATTTATCATCATTTACGACCAAATCAACAAGGTAACGAGTATTGCCATCACCATAATATTGGACGTTACATGCTCCATTCGCGACTCTAGAGTTCCAATCGAGTTGCCAACCGGAGGCTGCTGCCTGCGCTACTTGGCTAGCGCTTGGTGTATAAGACCATGTGGCTCTGCCGTTATGAGTCGAATCACCATTTGCAAACCAGTTCACATCGCGGACTTGATCTAAAACATCCGTTTCTGTCGACCACGTTTGTCCATTGTCGTCACTGGTTTTGAACAATAGCTTATGGTTTGGATCATCAAATGGAACACAACTGCCGTTTTGGGCACAATCTATGTCCCACTTCGTATAAAAGACGAATATTCTGCCATTACTGGCATCTAACATCGGGCGAGGGTCAGAGTATGCCTCGGCTGAATTTTCTTGGATCACTTGGTACGCAGACCATGTCTGGCCATTATCTGTCGAACGACGGCTCTTTATACTTGTTGGAGCACCATTTCCGGGATCTCCGGATGTTCCTCTTCCTTCCGCAAAAGCGACTAAAGACCCATCGGCCGCGACGACCATAGACGGAATACGATAATGGCTACTGCCACCTTCTCCACCTTTAAAAACGATGGTATCGCGAATGTTAGGAGCAACGGCGTTAGCTTGAAAAGTTACGAGTAAGGATGAAGCAATTGCAACGCTCGCTAACAGGTTAATTCCTTTTAAACAATGTTCTCTATTTTTCACTTTAATTCTCCTTAAATAGAACGGAGAACAACAAGCACCAACTGCTGATGTTTACTATCAATAGACAATAACCTCAGAGGCTTCACGCCTCTGAGGTAAACCATCAAAGTGTTTGCTGTTCAATTGGTCCTAAATCAAACCGAACCCATTAAATAACGTTTAGGGTCGGCTCTTTACGCGTAAGTCACCTATAGGGGGAGCGGCTTATGCGTGCCAATTAATCAAATAACAACTTTGTAGTCCTTGTCCTTTTGCGTTTTCACCTCCAATGATAATTAGACCTTGTTCACTGGAAATCGAGATGCCATAAGCTTGGCCTGTGGGCAGTTCACCTACCCGCCGCCATTGTTGCTCCTGTAAACACCAAACATCACCAGCATAATGCTTGCTTAACCCTTGATGGGTATACCACTGCTTTTCTCTCGCTTTCTTCTGGCTACCGATGAAAAATGCGCCTCCGGCAACCAAATACTGGCCTTTCACCAGCCCGGCATACGCGCCGGCTAAACCTTCATGCTCTTGGGGGGAATCTTGAATGCTCGGCAACGTAGTGCTCTTCACTTCTTCTATGGACAAAAAAGTAAATTGTTTTACTTGGGTACTGCGCAGCCCAGGTTTGATTTCTCCGTCTACCAACACCACCTGATTGTCATCTTGTATTAGGCTCGCACCACAGTTAGCTGGAAATGGATTTTCTGTTAGGATTCGCCATTGCAACGTTTCGCAATCGAACAACCAAATGTCCTGATTCCAACCGTACTGATCCGGTAGCATCGACATAAATTCAACCAAAGCGGCTTGATGTTTTTCGGGTTCAAGCGCTGAGTCTATCTTGCTTAGCTTCGCTAGAAAGTCATCAAATAAGGGCTTGTTATATCCTCCCCAAAACGCGATTTTTCCAGGTGCGATTTCACAACCGCTAGCACCGAGTAAACCGACTGGGATCTCCGATTCGACCGTTTGCCATTCGTCGTTTTCAATATCAAACCAGTGAATATCCGTAAGCACTTGGACGCTCTCACAACCTTCCTGTAATCCGGCGCCAGAGAACACCCAAATGGCACTACCACTCGCGACCATGACGGCATCATTCCTAACCACACCAGTAAACGCTGCCATCAATTTCCAACCACGTTCAGTTGCGTTCAAATCTAGACTATAAAACTGCGTTCCTGCACTGCCCAACCCTACGAAGATTCGGTCGCCAATTCGAGCACCGACAGCGTTTTTAATTTCAACGGGAAAGTCAGGATACGTAACGATAGAAAATGACATACTTAACCCCGTAAATTAATGAGTGACTTGAACAGCTTTGCCGTCCCAAGAAAGCAAATACACTTCTTTACGTGCCGCACGCTTACTATCTTCTCCGCCAATCACCAATACACCCTCATCAGTGGTAAAAGAAGCCCCATAAGCCAGGCCATATGGTAAATCGGTAGATTGCGCCCAAAGCCCATTTTTCAACACATACGTTTCAGGATTAAACGCTTTACCAAAACCGTTATGCGCAAACATTTTCCCTTGTTCGAATGCCCCTTTCGCGCCATGGAAGTTAGCGCCACCCGCCACGATCACAACACCGTTACTTTCTCCGGCGAACGCGCCTGCAACGCCTTCTTGAGTCTGTTGGTTTGATGGCTTAGGCAAGTCATGTAAGCTCATCCAAGGTTGAGACGCACCAAAAGCAAACTGCTTCACTTCAGAAGTTCTTAGTCCTGGCTTTATCTCACCGCTCACCAACGTCGCCTTAGCACCTTGCTTAACCAAAGCGGAACCACAGTTAGGCAGGTAAGGAGAAGAGCCTAACTCTTTCCATGTCCCGGTTTCAGGTGTATAGCTAACAACGTTTGAATTCCATTTGTAATCTAGTGGCTTCATTCCCATGTAGTCATCGACTATTTTTTGCCATTTTTCAGGCTGATCTTTTCTGCTTGTCGTATTAATGTCTGCCAAGTATTTATCAAAGTAACCTTTGTTATAGCCGCCAAAAAACAGCACTTGTTTGTTATCAGGCGAATACGAAGCCGCCCCGAGTAACCCTACTGGCGTCTGAGTATTCACACGGGCCCAAGTATTGTCGCCAGCGTCATAGCGGTAAACGGTATCAAAAAGGACAGGAGCCGCATCACTGGAATTGTTCTTACCAGAGCCACCAAAAACATAAATATTTTCACCAACGACACTTGCTGTTGCACCACTTCGCGCAGGCCCTGAGAAATCCGCTTTCTTTTGCCAGCCTTTCTTTACATACTCCAGATCCAACATGTAGAAGTCTTGCCCGGTAGACCCTAAGCCCACGTAAAGCTTGCTCCCTACTTGAGCGCTGATCCCGCTTTTCATACCAACAGGTAAATCAGGCCATTGGTCTTTTGCAAAAGACGCTGTACTAAGGCATACCGAAGCAGCCAAAAGTGGCATAACCAAGCGATTGAAGTGTCGTTTATTCATTATATTAATTTCCTTATTTGAATGGCTCTAATCAGTCATTCAGTTAATGAGAATACGTATGACTCTCTTGTTTATGATTCATACACAGTATTGATCGAAGGAAATTATTTTTATAAGATCAAGTTAACAAAAAAATTATTTTCATATAGAAATAAAATAAAAGCCTACGATTGCAGGCTTTGGGTAGAAATGAGTTTTAGCTTATTAAGTTGTCATAAGTGGCATGACAACTTCTGCTGTTTCCAAAACGGACTCTGAGTATTCTGGATAAATGTCGAGCAAGGTATTAACCAATACGTCAACGAGCAACAGAGCACCAACTTTAGAAGAAAACGCGCCTCCAGTCAGTGGGCCTTCAGGCCTTGCTGCCACTAACATTTCAGTAGATATGGCAGACAAAGGGCTGTGACTAATGTTCGTTAAGGAGACGACAGGAACTCCGCGCTTATACGCTTGCGTCGCCGCGTGGACTACCTCTTTGGTCGAACCGGAACTGGACACAGATATCCACAAATCACCTTCAGTACAACGAACTGCATTCATTGCGGCAAGGTGAGTGTCCTCATACATAGTGACTTTTTTACCAATTCTTAACAAACGAAAAGAAAGATATCGCCCTACAATACTCGATGCACCAACGCCAACACAGCTGATAAAACTAGAGTTATGAACAAGCGTACAGATCCTCTCTAACGATTTTCTGTCAATTAGCTTGGCGGTATCATTCAAACTTGCTACCGCATTCTGAGCGGAAACGTCGCAAATATCGCCTTCAATTTCTGGCGCATTTTGGCTAGCCGTTTGGCTTAAATCGATAGCCAACCCCATACGGAAGTCGGAATACCCTTTATATCCCATATCACGACACAGACGGACTACTGTCGCTTCACTGGTTTGAGTATTTTTGGCAAGTTCCGTGATTGTTTGAAATTGCACATCGTGTGCATTTTCAATAATGTAATTAGCCACAATAGTGAGTTTTTTACTCAAGGGTTCTATATTTGAACGCATTCTGACTAATAAATTTTTAGGCGTATTCACATTGGCCCCTTTAAATACTTAATGCTTGATCCAAAATAACAGACTCCATAAAACAATGACATAGCCCCCCACCTTAAAGCGCATTATAAGGGGGATTCCCCCCCTTTTATTGTTACAAGAAGTCAGCGTCTCGCATTTTTGCTACAACATCGGCTTTTTGTACTGCCGTTAACGGGCGAATTGGGGAGCGAGGATTACCGGCATCAATACCATGCAATTCCATCGCGGCTTTACCCGCTGCTACGCCGCCGTATTCTACCAACACACGAATAAGCGCAATTACTTTGTCCATTAACGCTGCGACTTGAACTTGATCGCCCTTGTTAAATGCTTCAATGATCTTCAAGTAAAGTGGTGCAGCGTAGTTATAAGTACTACCGACAGCACTCACAGCCCCAACAGCCAAACCAGCGGGCAAAAACTCATCAACACCAAACGGGATATCAAACTTACCATTGGCTACACGTACACAACGTTGATATTCATACAAATCGACGTTGTTAAATTTTGCACCCGATAAGTTAGGAATACGATCATCGGCTTGAATTAGAAACTGTTCCAAATCGACATTTACGCCAGACATACCAGAGTGGTAATAATAAAATCCTTTTGAAGGCGCGGCGGCCGCAACTTGCGCACAGTATTCGACCAAATCTTCAACATTGCCTGGTTTAAAGAAACACGGACCAATAGCCGATGTCGCGAGAATATCCAAACCCTCTGCGTGGCGAGTAAGCTCTAACGTATCAATAATACTTAGCGCACCAGTATGAATAATGAGATCTAATTTACCAGCAGCAGCCTTAACCCAATGCTGCGCGATTGCTTTACGTTCTTCAACCGAGCAATGAATCCCCTCACCCGTTGTTCCACACACGTAAGCGCCCGTTACTCCTTGATCAACTAACAGTTCTGCAATTTGGTCAATCGCACCAAAATTGACTCTGTTAGCGGCATCAAACGGTGTGTGTGGCGCTGCAATTAGTCCAGATAACTTTTTCATCTTCTTACCTTAATTTTATTGTCTTAAATATGGAATAAACCGGAACCCATTCCATCTACTTAGTCGTTTATTTAATCTGCGGCTACTTTCCGTAATCAAGCATCAATTCTGGAAGAAAAAGCGTGAATTGAGGGAATACCGCAATAAGTGCCAGCACGATAAATAATGGCACCAAAAGTGGAATGACCCCTTTGGTCAAGGTATGGAACGGAATGTCTCCAACCTTCGAAACCACATACAAAGCCATGCCCATTGGCGGAGTTAAAATACCAATCATTAAGTTCAAAATAGCCATTACACCGAAGTGAACCGGATCAATACCCACAGCCGCGGCAACAGGTACAAGGAACGGAACCAATAAAAGAAGCAAGGCTAGCGATTCGATAAATGTGCCCAAAAACAGGAGCAGTAAGTTAATCAGTAGCAAGAGTACAAGCGGGTTATCACTGATTGTTAAGAAATAGTCAGCCATCATTTGAGGCAATTGTTCTCGAGCCACAATCCAACCAAATACCGTTACCCCCATGACCATCAACGCGACAACGGCAGTGGTATTAACGGTTTCTTTTAAAATACCGACAAAGCTTGTAAGCGTAACTTGACGGTAAACCACAACACCTAAGAACAAAGCGTATAAAGAAGAAACAACGGCCGCTTCTGTTGGAGTGAATTTCCCGGAGAAAATGCCACCAATAATGATAACTGGCGTCAACAAAGACAAGAAAGCTTCTTTTAGTGATTTAAATCGCTCACCACGAGTCGCTTTAGGTAAGGTCATGTAGCCACGTTTCTTACAGATGAAATAGCTCATTACCATTAATGAGGCTGCACACATCAATCCAGGGATGGCTCCCGCCAAAAACAAAGCACCGATCGATGTATTTGAAACCACACCATAAATGACAAGCGGCACAGAAGGTGGAACCAAAGGACCAATAATGCAAGAAGCGGCGGTTAATCCACCAGCAAAGTCATCATCATACTTTGCATCTCGCATTGATTTGATTTCAAGTTGCCCAAGGCCACCCGCATCCGCAAGCGCCGATCCAGACATGCCAGAGAAAAGTAAACTTGCCATAATATTTACATGGCCCAAGCTACCGGTAATGTGCCCGACCATGGATTTAGCAAAGTTAAAAATACGTTCTGTAATACCAGCACTGTTCATTAAGTGCCCAGTTAATACAAAAAACGGAACCGACAACAAAGTGAAGTTGTTGATGCCACCCAGCATTTGCTGAGCCGCGAAGTTAATTCCGGTACTTTGAGTCAATACCAAAAATACGAGTGCAACGAAAATAAGTGAAAAACCGACGGGCATCCCTGCAAACAGAAGTGCTAACCAGCCAAAAATTGAACCTGCCATAATGACTCCTACCTAACGACTGTTTGAGATGATTGTTCAGATGACTTAGCTGTACTTACACGAAACTCACCGACTAACTGAACCATTTTTTCCAGTTGACGTGCCACCATAAACAGCCCCGCAAGTGGTAAACTGTAATTCATCCACTTACTCGAAATTTCTAACGTGATCAGTTCAAAAAAAGCGGTACGTTGAACGTGCTGGTAGCCTAAATAAATGATGGCAAAAATAGACACGAGTACAGCTAACTCCAAAGTAAACGCTAACGAAAAGCGTATTTTGTTGGGTAATTTATCTGAGAAAAAAGTAATTTTGACGTGCGAGCCCGTTTTGATGGCCATCGCACAACCAATTAACGACATATACATAAAAAGAACTCGTGCGAGCTCTTCACTCCAAAGCGAAGGATCATTCAATAACCAACGGGTTCCGATCTGCCAAGTCAGTACTAGGAGCAGAATGGCCATTAAAGGCACGGTGATGATCTCTTCGATATTATCAATAATCTTACGTAACATTTTTTAGCTCCAAGGCTGGCCTCTAATGGCCAGCCAAGCTTATTTACTACCAATAGACGATGGCTTACATGCTCGCCAGTTTTTTCACAATTGGCTGACCAATTTTGTCTTCAAACTTCGTGTATAGCGGCTCCATCGCTTGACGGAAAGGAGCAAGGTCGGGGTAAGTAACATTCACGCCTTGAGACTCAAAGAAAGCAACTAACTCAGCTTCTTGTTTTTTCACTGAAGCAGTATGAGCAGCGCCCGCTTTCGCTACCGCGGCAGTCACGATCTTACGATCAGCCTCGGACAGTTTTTGCCAAGTTGTCTCAGAAATGATCACCATTTGATCGTTCACAATGTGGTTTGTGATCGCGAGGTTCTTCTGAACTTCATAGAACTTCATTGTTTTAATGGTCGGCAATGGGTTTTCTTGGCCATCAACGGCGTTGGTTTGCAGTGCTAGGTACACTTCAGAAAACGCCATTGGTGTCGGGGATGCACCAGACAGTTTTGCGTAGTTTAAGTTTGGTTTAGCGTTTGGAACACGAAGCTTCAAGCCTTTAAAGTCTGAGATTGATTCAAGAGGGCGGTTAGACGTTGTTTCACGTGTTCCGTTGTACCAAGTATCTAGCGCTCGCCAATTGAACTTAGTCAACATTTCCTCACGGATGCCTTGGCCAAAATCAGATTCGAACATACGGCGTAGATGCTCATAGTCTTTCGCAACGTATGGCAATGTTACGGCTTCTGCGCGAGGAATCCAAAGACCCATACGACCAAATTCTGCGTAAGTGATATCCAAATCACCTAGGCTTAGCTGTTGTAACATTGCGCGGTCATCACCTAACTGTGCGCTTGGAAAAAGTGACAGTTTGATGTCCCCGTTACTCATCTCGTCAATGGTATCCGCAAGCAGTTTCGCAGAAGTGTATTCCACAGAGCCTACTGAGGCTTGCATCCCCATTTTAAGCGTTGTAGCCGCTTGTGTAGAAACAGCAAATCCGAGAGTCAGCATAGCAATAGTGATTTTGTTCATGGCTTTCATATTATTCCCTTATATTGGTTTTCGGTCTGATTTCACCACTTTCAAAAAAAATTTTTATTTTGTTTGAAAAAAATCTTCGTTATGGGTTATTATTGCGGTGAAGATTATTTTCAAACCTAGATTTAACAAAATGTGATCACGGACAGATATTCAATTCAAATAGCACTACAGTTGCTCATTCATTGCTGTGATGCATTCAAGTAATACCGTGACAAAACTTATACAGACGAGGCCCATCGTGAGAAATAAAGCAATTTGTATCAATGACTTAAAAGGCATTTTACACGGAAAAACCATTGTCTCTATTCAACCAGTTGAACTCAGCCCACTTGCGAAAACTGAGATTATTGTCGCAATGGCACAAGCCGCAGAACAAGCTGGAGCGAAAGCACTCCGCATTGAAAGTATCAACAATGTGAAGGCGGTTTCTGAACATGTCAGCATACCAATTATTGGTATTGTGAAGCGTGATTTAGAGAATAGTCCGGTAAGAATTACGCCTTATTGCAGCGATGTCACTGCACTGGCAGAGGCTGGGGCAACCATCATAGCGTTTGACGCAACTGACCGAATTCGACCAGAAAGCCGCGATGCAATCGTCACCGCAATTAAGGAAACAGGTTGCTTTGCGATGGCGGACAGTTCATGTTTTGAAGACGGTCTTTGGGCCCATCAGCATGGCGTCGAGATCATTGGATCAACGTTGTCAGGTTATGTTGGAGAAAGTGAACCAACTGAACCAGACTTTGAACTGGTTAAACAGTTTTCTAAAGCGGGTTTCTTTACTATGGCAGAAGGCAGGTACAACACACCTGAACTTGCCGCTAAGGCCATTGAGTGTGGTGCAACAGCAGTAACCGTTGGTTCAGCCTTGACACGATTAGAAGTCGTAACGAACTGGTTTAATAAAGCAACTCAAGCAGTAGAGGCGTAATAATGAACATCCTAGCCATTGACATTGGCGGCACAAAAATCGCGTTGGGGTTTGTCTCAAATGGCAAGCTCTGTGAGCGAATGCAAATCCCGACCATTGACGTAACTTCTGCAAATCAATTTGCAAACCATGTACTGCAGCACTGCGAACCTTGGTTAGAAGATGTGGATCAAATTGGCATCTCCACTACGGGGTTGGTTACAGAACAAGGGATCAGCGCCATTAACCCAGACACATTGGCCTTTCCCACTCCTTTCCCACTCCATACTGAAATCAAAGCACAAACAGGCAAGCCAGTCGCAATGCTAAACGATGCGCAGGCAGCGGCATGGTATGAATACTTGCACTTAACCGATCAAGAAAAAAACATGGCCTATCTAACGGTATCAACCGGTGTCGGTGGCGGCTTGATTCTTGATGGGAAGCTTCATCGCGGACAAAACAACTTTGCCGGACATATAGGTCATTTAGTGATTGATCCCAACGGGCCAATTTGTGGCTGTGGTCAAAGAGGTTGTGTCGAAGCCATCGCCTCAGGGACAGCCATCAATAAATACGCCCAACAGACAATTAATAACACCATTTCTAACGTCGAACTTTTTGAGCAAGCGCACCTTAACCCCTCTGCCGAACACATTATTCAGCAAAGCGCCCAAGCTATCGCCACGTTATGTTGTAATTTAAAAGCCACCCTTGATTTAGATGTGATCGTAATCGGGGGGGGAGTGGGTCTTGCGGCTGGTTATTTAGAGCGGGTAGCACAGCACATTGAGATGCGTCCGCGTCCATTTCAAGTCAAGTTAGCACCAGCAAAGGGCAATCATGATGCTTGCCTATTAGGGGCCGCCGCTCTTTTTGAACACTGAGTTTAAGTGTATTTGGGCTCTGTATATACCACGTATTTTATCAAGACTGCTCTTCAATTAAGAGCGAAAGGACTATTCATGACACTCAAAGCAATCTCAGCGCTGCGTATTTTTGATGGTGAGAAGATGCACTACGAATCCGCATTACTTTGGCAGGAAAACCACATCGTCTCAATCGTGCCTGAGAATCGTATTCCTGCGCAAGCCGAAGTCATACGCTACCCTTCATCTACGCTTACACCAGGGTTTATCGACCTCCAAGTAAACGGTGGCGGCGGTGTCATGTTCAACCAACAAACCGACGTCAAAGGCATTGAAACCATCTGCCATGCCCATAGAAAACATGGTACTGCTTACTTGCTACCTACGTTAATCAGCGACAGTTCAGAAAAGATCAAACAAGCCTTGTTGGCTACTCGTTCCGCTCTAGAAAATAAAACTAAGGGCGTATTGGGTGTCCACTTAGAAGGACCATGGTTAAGCCCGGAAAAAAAAGGCGCTCATGATACCAGTCATTTTTACGACCCTACCGTCGCTGGACTCCTCGACCTTCCTTGGCTAACTCAGGGAAAAACGCTTATTACTTTAGCTCCTGAAGCTGTAAATTCGGCCGCTATTGACTGGCTTTCTCGTAAAGGGGTATTGGTGTCTTGTGGCCATAGTAATGCAACAGAGCAGCAACTAAGCGAAGAAACCTTATCCCATATTGATGGCTTCACACACCTATACAACGCAATGTCTCCTCTAACCGGCAGAGAGCCGGGCGTTGTTGGCACAGCGTTAACGACTGATCACGCGTGGTGCTCAATTATTACCGATGGGATTCACGTTGCCCCTACAAACATCAAGCTTGCCCACCGAGCAAAACCGAAAGGGAAATTGCTAATTGTCTCAGATGCTATGGGCTCAGTCGGTAGCGCAGACAATAGCTTCGTTCTCAACAACGAAATTATCAAAGTTGTTGAGAACAAATTGGTCAATTCGAATGGCAACCTAGCTGGTGCGCATATTGGCATGGATCAATCTGTTGCTAATATTATTGCATGGGGAATTGATGAAGAAGAAGCTTTTAAAATGGCATCGACTTACCCTGCACATGCGTTGCGAAGTGGGAGCTCCCTCGGTTACTTGAAAGAAGGATATATTGCAGCAGCAACAATTCTAAATGATAGCTATCATACACAAGCAGTTCTCGTTGACGGAGAAATTTGGAAAAGCTAACTCAAGTCATATCGCAAACGGCAGATATCAACTCACGAAGCTCCGAGTCTGCAGTAGCAATAATAAACTAACGAACTTATAGGGGTGGGATAATTTCTTAGTTTGGTCGAACATAGTAAAGTCACTTTTATTGTGACTCTACAGTAAAAGTCGAGTCTGAAAACTCATAGTGCAGATAGCAAAAAGCCGCTCATTAAGAGCGGCTTTTTTAATGTGATGCTTGCAGGATAAGTCAGCATAACTCGAACAAAACATCAAAGACTTACAATACTATTTGCAGTATAAGTTCGCATAACATTGCATCGAAAGTCTGCAAATTTGAACAACGACTAAGATTCAACGTAGTAAATTTACTACGCTCCAAATTAATCCTCTAGCAGACATAATCGACATGTGTGTAACAAACTTTTGGATAGAGATGATTTAGAGTTTCAACTCTCATCAGGTGACTTTGAATAAGTTGAGGTTGAAAAAAATGAACACTTACAGTCTACAAATTCGAAGGCTATTCAGCTATCAGTAAAGTAAACAATAGGGGCTAAAAGCCCCTATTAAATTATTTATCTAGTTTACCATGCAGATGATCTATGAAATCTTGAGTTTTAACTTTTGAACTTGAGCGAAACTCTTTGATTTTATTGTAAGCATTCTTACAAATAGTATCTGAGTATGATTTATCCGCCTCGTCAATATAGCGAACAATTACATCCCTTACTTCATATAATTCACTTCGATTAAGATACTCTCGATCTTCCTTAACTGCTGGCTCATCACCACCAGTTCTAGTTTCTGAAAGCTTTGGGTCCGCATTTTCTCGTAGCCACTTTCCTACTTTTTTAGCATTTTCTTTCTTTGACATGTGTGCCTCAGTTTAAATTAATAGAAAAACAAACCTCACCTATGCAAGGCATTGATATACATGAGGGTTATTATTCGTAATTTCAATAGGCTGAAAGGCTTTCATCCTATATTACATAACAGAGATTCAAAGCAGGCAGTGTTAGAAGAATGGACAACTTTTAATAAGGTAAAGCCCATGAATAAGTAAAAGGTCTAAAGCATAGTGGACGACAAGCCATAGTGTAGAACATTATTCGAAGCACACTAAGGGCATTTTTGATTCTGACTGATTTGTCCAACAGGCTGTTGGACAATTGGGAGCTTACTTCATCAAAAAACGGTCCTGAACTTAGAAAATCCTATAACTTGTACTATGCCCCTGAAAAGTTTTGACACAAAGACGCTATTTGGCAAGATCGGTGGAAGTTGTGAACACCAAGATCGGTGTCAGCACGTCCTTGGACAGAAGCGTTTTAGAGTTGGCGCATTAAAACGCTTCTAGTAGATTAGGAAAAGTACCGAGCATGTTGAATCCTTGACCGTTTTATATACCTTTTACTCCATATTTTCCCATTCAGTGTAAACATTGAGAATTGGCTTGTATCGTGATGTTAAAGGGTCAAAGTATTCTTTAAGTTCTTTATTTTCCAATAAATTTCGTATCTCGTAGCGATAGTTTTTCTTAAATCTAACTTTGTCGACCTTACCATCAATGTATTTAGAACAAGCATCATCGTATGTGTTCATAAGCGTTTGAACAGCAGCATTGAAGTTTTTTCGATAGATCTCCAATGTTTTAGTGTCCTCAACACTTAAATCTTGCTCACTTTCCTCTCTAGCGACTAGAGGAGCCATTATAATTGATATATCGTTGACTTTTGACTTTGCACTTTCGATAGCTTGCCTCATCTCTAACTCTACCATGCCATGTTGTAAGTCTAAGTTTTCTTTAGATATTTTATTGGCAGCTTTACTTGAAGTCTTGGCGAAATATGCTGCACCGATTGACACCAACAAGCTTCCAAATGCAACGATATCAGATGGTTCTAAGCTCATTTCCCACCTTTACTTCGTTTCATTGCACTGATGACATCAAGAATATCGCTGTTATCTGAAGCTGTTGTACCGCTTTTCTGAAAATGCTCTAAACTCGGCTGAGAACGACTTTCAGAAATTGGATACGGTAATTGTTTAATAAGACGTTCTAGCTCTTCGATAATGCGGATTTTTTCCGCTTCATCGAGTGGCTTTTTAGAAGACGCATAAACTAAACTATCTATATCTCGAATTATTTTTTCTAGTTCTTCTTTAGGATTGGAAGATGCTAAAAGCCTATCAAGGTAAGACTGTGCTCTTTCAGTTCTGTTCATTGATGCCATATTTAACCTTTTTATATTTTTCAGAGTGATAGATTATAATTTCATTGCTTAAACAATTACTAGACTTGTGTCATATTCGAGAGGTATAGCAGCTATTAGACAGACAACATATACCAGAACTTATCCATCTAAAACTCCTTACGTAATCCTTTGAACCATTTATCCATCGCAGCCAAGCTTTGCACAAGTAGCTGTATATAATTCTGCGATAGGATAAGCAGTCCACAAAATGCAGACACTATCGGCCTAACACACCATAGTAGATCAATAAATGACAACCGTAACGAGTCAAGATTATAGAGCTAAGCAACTCTGGGGCAAAAACGTGTTTCAGATGATTGGTTTAAAGGTGTTCGCCCCGTGAAGGTTCGGGGCAGAAGTGCGTTGCAGTTATTAAATGGGGAAGTGCTTTTCCTCATACTCTTCAACCAATGCCGCTAGCCTTTCTAGCTCTTCACCTTCAGGAGTGCTAGGTTCGGCCACATCAAACAGTGATTCAATTCGCTTTAACGCGGCCTTGTAATCACTTTCAGAGATTTCAAGGCCCAACTCATCCAATGTTACCTCGGCTAGATCATCACTATGCGCAGTAAGGGGTGTCATCCCCTCCAGCAGTTCTTTTTCAGACAACCGTTTTTTGCTCATAGTACGCCTTTCCATTCAAAATGAGATTAGATTATTTATAGCATACTGAGTTATTCGTTATAGCGTAAGGGGGGTGTCCTGAAATGAAATGGGGCAGAAATAATTCACGAAACAGGTTGTACCGCAATTGTGCAACAGGCTGTTGCACAATTAGAAGATTGGAGTTGTTGCAGAATTGGCAACAACTGAGTTTTTCCTCGAAACCTTAGTAATTGATACTAGAAAAGGATGTATCCGAGTATTAAGCCCACAACCATTATGATGATACTGGTTAATGTCATATTGTTGTCGACCCATTCATCAAGCTTATTCATTCGAAGTTCCTCTTTCTTTGCTAATCATGTCAAAACCATGTTCAATACCATGAGTTACTTCACGTAAGAGTGTCTTATTTGGTGAATTAAAATTAGCTATAACCCGACCAATTTCATTGCCCAAATCACAAAGCTCAATATCACCATAAGGAAGGCGATCAAGTGCTAACTTGAGGTTTGAAAGAAAAATATCTGGGTTCACCAAACCTGAACTAAGCTCATCGAAAACCTCATCTCGGTTAGCCATTAAATCATCTGTAATCCGCTCTACCTCGTCGGCGAAAGACACCAAATCAGGCTTTGTTTCGGTCTTGGTGAGTAAATCACTGTGGGCATTATAAGGAGTAATCCCTTCTAACAGCTCTTTTTCGGTCAGCTTTTTCTTGCTCATCTCATACAACCTAGCAGGGGTTTCAGATAAGTTACAGTATAGCAAATTCAGCTAGACTACCGTTAGAGTGAATGCGCTGAAACAAACTTCGCGGCATTTCCATGTTAGAAAATGGGACGAATAAAACCGGTTGTAAACAAACAAAAACCACCAAGCTTAAACTTGATGGTTTTTATTCTAACTGCTTGTTCAGCAGGCAGGTTGCTTTCTTCCTGGCCTATTCTTAGCTGCCTATTCGACAGGACACTGACCATTAGACATCATGTGAACTTGTCTTTCTTTCTTAGCTGCCTATTCGGCAGGACACCTAACTCAAAACCTTCAATTTCAGTCAAAATATTTCTTAGCTGCCTATTCGGCAGGACACTGTAGAATATAGTCTCTAACCACCTGATTCAGCGTGCTTTAAGTCATAATTAACCAAAGTACCCTTTTTCTTCTTACTTCTGTAAGCCCTTGTTTTTACTTCTCTAAAAAGAGCTTTAGAAAGAGGGGCAAAAACGTAACTCAGGTACCGTCCCTTTTCTTTCTTGGTTTGTGGCTAAACCATAGCTATTAAAGTTTGCTGCACCGCGCTCACCGACAAACTCCTTTTGTACAAACAAAATATAACTTTCCCCTGATGAACCGCTGGAGATTGGTATTCGATGGAAGCTATCGATGACACGCTCTTCGTTCGTTACTGGTAACGATGGTTCAACACCAGATAGTTCGGCTCTCGCCATGCTACGCTTGATTCGGCGTTTCTTAGAGCCTAAAAAGCTTTTCCCGATCGTTTGGTTACGGACAAACCTCACCTCAGCCGCAGTGTCTGGCACCTCACAAACACTAGATACCTCAAATAAACCCTCATTTATCATCAAAGAAAAATAAGGCTGAAAAGAGAGCCCAATCATCACCTCTTTATCTTCAGCAACAAAAGCTATGGTTTGACCAACCGTAACATCACTCCAGTCGGGAAAGCTCACACCTATTTTATTCATGGCTTGTCGGTTATTGACCATAAACAAGTGCATTTGGGATATACACCTTCCAGCCAATAATTCATGGTCGGCTTGTGCAGGCATGTAACGTATTAAGAAATAGTAACGCTTAGTCATATCTATCCCTTACTTCGCTTTAGAACAATTGAATAGGCCGCCTTTGAGCAAGACAGACATGATGAAGTGCACATCATTTGGGATGACTTGAGAAGCTGTCATACTTTCAATCCAGTTCTCTGTATTTCTGAGCAGTTGATAGAAGTCATTTCCATGGGACACGTGTCGCCTTGCTATAACGTATTCTCGATCTGCCCCATATTCGTTCACTCTTAAGGGTTTATCTGCGTTTTCATGCCACCAATCGTCAATCGATTGCAACGCGGCTCCAACTTTTTGACCATGAAACGCAACGGTTTCCTTTCCGTTCAATAGTTCGACGGTAGCTAACTGCTTAGTCGGAACACCATCTTCTCGGCTATCTAAAAACTCTTGGCTTGGGTAAACCTCATCTCCCCAACCAACTCCAATTTTAGCTTTGACATCCATGTAGAAATATTCGGTCGGATCGGAAAAGGCTCGCATCAAATAGGCTGTGAGCTTTTCTAGGCATTCTGCTGAAGCCTCATCCCAATGACCATACCAAGAAAGCCTTGTTGCGTTTTCTATAGTCAAGGTTTGCGAATCACTGGTGGTCACTTCTATCGACAATTGTCGACACTCTCTATTTCTCCAAAGCCAACTGCCAAGTAGTATATTCTTCGCGTATCGATGAGCGAGTTCCTGATAGCCATTGAGCTCTTTATAAGTATTAGCCAGTAACGAAAGTTTACTGCGCACTTCATCGTCACTACAGATATCTGGGGTTAGAGAATTTGCTCGAATTCGAAGGGGGAATGCACAATAGATATCATCGACACCTGGCTTTACATAACACTCTTCGATGAACTGAGGATTGGAGTGAGCTAAATCTTGTGGAGCAACATTCTTTTTTACAAACTTGCCCCCTTTATATGCTTCTGCATAACCACCCTTTGGTGCTCGCAGCCTAGTTCTATCAATTTCAAGGGGACACATCTCACCACTTTTAGATAGATAGTAGAAATATGCTTTGCCAGCAGAGAGTGATCGAACATAGTTCAGCTGAGTGCAAAGTTCCATAAACGATTAATCCCTATAGTTTTTTATAAGAATAGTTTCGCTACTGCATTCTATCGACCAAAAGGCGTGCTTTAAAAAGTGATCTCTTCCACTAAAACGTACTTCTATCGGGTTTACTCGCTGAGCAAGCCCTATCGCATTCTCTGCATAAGCGTGACAACTGGTGATTGAGTTGCCCCGTTTAGTTGGTTGTGCTAACAAATGGTAGCCAATAGAAACTGGCAAATTATCAGCGTCTTTAGTAATAAAACGCTCTAGCTCATCAAAATCACTCGGCTGGTTTTCACTTGGATATAACCATCGCCCGTATGCTGGTAACCCTTTTATGACGTGGAAAAGCTCACTCCTGCTGGTAAATGTCCTTAACCACTCAATCTGCGTCGATAGCTGTGGTTGGTATAATGCCCCTCCGGCGAAAGCAACGGGAAGTGCCGTTTTAAGCGCGGACTTAAAATCTGAAATTCGGGTGTCGCTATGGACTCTGATAACTAAGTCTATTTCTAGGTCCGCCAATCGTTCACTACGAATGGTTGGTCGCTTAGCGTTCGAAACCGTTCGCGCTTTCGCGACTGAGTTGGGTTCGGTAAGCTTCGCTGTCGGTTGAATCTTCTCGCTTCGAACATAAAAAGAGAAACTCGAAAACTCAAACGGGGAATCACAATTAACTAGCTTATTAAACTCTCTTTGGTAATGGTGCATGAACCCCCAAATAGCCGTCAAAGAAGGAGCGCCACACAGGTATGAGCTACTCATTGCGACCGCATCTTGCACTCTCATTGATGACAAATAGATATACTGCTCACACGTTACCTTATCTTCATTGCCATTTGGTTTACTGAGCTGTTCAAGTATCCATACGATTTGGGCTTTGACGACCTGCATTAGCTTAGGATGATAGGCAAACTTGGCGGCATACTTGTTATTCTGAAACGCGAGATGTAAGCAACGGTTAAACTCACTAGCTAAAGAGCCCAGATCCGATTCTGGTTGGGTCAAAAAGGCTTGAGCTAAAGTGTCATCACGTTCCAATTGCTGTTGATTAGGGTCAGCATCAACAATATCTCTTAACTCAATTAATGGAAGCATCCACAAGGCTATCTGCTTTCGCAATATCTTACTTCTAACCTTACGAGCGCTCTCCCTTTGCTTCTGTGTTTTTGATGGTTCTGATCCAATTAAGTGATTTAACACCTGACAAATTTTGGCGTTATTTACCTGATAGTCATCAAAGTAGCGGCCACTCTTTTTGCGACTTTCAGTTAACGTCCCACCCTGCGCTGGTTTGACGTCTAGCGGGTAATTTAAGACTTTCATATACCCACCTAAACTGCCACACAGATTCCCGATACTTGCCGAGTTTGGCAGCGATGAAGAAACAAAGCTTAGCTTACTTTCTCGACTTCTCGATCTCACTTCTAATTCTCTTTGGATGGCATGACTGACCACTGGGGTCACCGAAACATAATCATCCCCCCATGGAAACCGCAGTTGCTTGCTGTAAGTGCTGATACTGTCAGGAAAACTATTTTCAGGGAGCTGTTCTTCAATTGTATGTTTTAAGCGAGCAAGTGAATTAGCACCTAAACCAAATTCTTTGAGCAGCTCAACCCAAACAGGGGTTTCTTGCTGAACAAGTGAAAGAAGACTCTCGGACTGTGATTGCCAGCGGAAAGGATTCAATAACCACAATGTATGGCGATACACTGCAGAGTTATGCGCCCACCCCAAGCGTTGCTCTAATGCTGCGCTTGAAATAAATGCCTCGGTTGTCACAAGAGGCTGTGCAATTATTCGCTGATCTTTAACTCGGCAGTCTGGAAACTTGAGATTATGAGTGTGGAACCATTTGACCTCATCAAGGGATGCCTCTAGGTTCTCTGCGGCTTTTAAATGCCTTTTAGCACGGGCAACATCCAACCAATCCGAGCATCTATCCGCTTGATGGCTTGAACTGAGATTGAGCAAGATCGTTAGCGCTTCTTTTTCAAACCCTTCAACACAGACATCTTCCGTATAGGGCATGAACATCTTCTTTAGAGAAGCCTGCTTTACTACTTCGTCTTCGATTGCCAATAGGTCACTTAATTTTGTCATAATTACCACTCTGGTAGATACACGCTTAAACCATCACTTTCAGAGCTCATTCGCGTCAACTTTGTTTCAATGATACTTCTCAGAGTAAACGCCGATTCGTGACTTGCAATCTTTGTGTGCATTCGCGGCCTGATCGCGGCTTTGATCTCACCAAACTCATACAACCGATATACCTCATCTGTTGTACAAGAAAGCAATGTAGAAGCTTCTAAGGGGCTGAGCAGCACATCACCTATATTACCTTTCGCGCTTGAAGATACTGTTGCCATCAACTGTGTAAAGTAAGCTAACACCTGAGTAAGCACGATATTGTGACTCAACTGCCGACTGGGTAACTGACGGCAATCTTTAAGCAGAGCACCAAAAGCTTCATTGAAAAACATCTTCTTCCAATCTTTTACTCGGACGAGCTCTGTCTTCTCTTTCAAAACATCGAAGTCTTGCCACAATGACGTTGGCCAAGAGCCGCAGTATTCGATGAATGACTCAAAACAGAGACCATCGATATCACCATAGCGATTTACATACCAAAGTAAGAAACCATAGCGCTCAGATAACGTCATTTCTCCTTTTAATAATCCCAAGGGTTTTGAATCATTCCCTGACAACCATTGAGCAACTAATACCTCAACCTCTGGCGCATCTTCTACTGGCGAGTTTCGGAGTTCATAACCACATTCACATTGGCTAATACTCTCGGTACTTTGGTATTCAAGCCTCGAATTACACTCAGGGCAGTGATGAATCAGCTTACAGCCATGATGTTCACAAGCTTGGTGAGAGATAAATTGCCACTGCTGATGAATGTAGGAAGCTTCGCCAATACATAGGGGGCAAATAGGCGTGAAGCGCTTACGAACAAAAGCATAAGGATAGTCAGAACCAAACCTATGTACGGCTTTGTATTGCGGAGAGAATTGATCTTTTGAATGTGATAGCGCTAGGCGCAGTACACCAAAGTTGTTGAGTCTTAATTGGTTCTCAAGATAAATAAGAACCCGCACCCGCATTTGGCTTGTGGTTTGAGCGTGGTAGATATTGACTCGGTTAAGATCTAAGGGGAAAGCACCAGCCATCGCCTCATGCTGATCCATGGTGTCGAACCAAATATCTTCGGCGAAATGAGAAAATCGCTCGTAACCTTGCTCTTGCGATAAGCGCAACAAGAAGCTTTCGAGCGATTCGTCAGGGTAAAGTTGAATGTCCGTTTTCACATGTCACCACTAAAACTTAGAATTTCTAAGTTTTAGTATTACCGTTAATCCCAATAATTCAAATTCTATGGAGCCAAATTGTGAACTTTAATAAACTCTAAAGAGGTAACGTCCTCGTAAGTCAAAAATTACTTATGAAATAATGCGGCCGCAATGGGAGCAATACTTTCAGGGTGAAGTAACTGATTCGACTTAGCCTTTAACACCTCTGAACTTTTAATTTGGGAAGCTTGAAACAAGTCCTTTAAGTCCTGCTTATTACTCTCAAAATATGAAATACCGTCATCTTTCAGCCAGTTGCAGAAATCTTGAGTGTTCAATGTAACCTCTTTATCCTGACTAACTTGGATAGCCACTAACTCTTGTCGCTGCCTCAGACCAAGAGAGTTTTGCCACCTTAAATATGAACATATTACAGCACCTTCCAGCTGAGACGACTTGCCAATGGAGGCTGTTAGTCCACCAAACTCATACGACTTAGCTTTTTTAAGTAAATACTTGAAAATAAAGTTATCGAGATCCATCATCTCGCAATTTCCACGACTCGCATGAAGAGTACGGTCAAACGTAATCTGCCACCTAGTTCTCCTTACCCCTAAATCCGTTGCAATAGCGTCATTTAGTTTAATTTGCCATATAAGGTTTTTATGGGTCTTATCTACAACTTCTATATCCAATAAGTCAAACATTCCTTGCGTAAAAAACATCACATGTTCCGATGTAATATTTAGCTCTTCTTTTACCTCTTTAGGATCAAACCCTGCGGCATATTCGAATAGCTCACGCTGTTTACTTGCTGAATTTTTGGCTTTTTCTAACGCTTCTTCGATGCGCTCTCTTGTGCGAGTTATACCGTCGCTTGTAGCTTCTAGCAGTATGTCTCCCACATCGACAAGGTCCGCGACTTCTCCCATTATGTCATCACTCAAACGCTCATTGTATTCCCCACTCAATGAAGATAAGTCACCTACAACTTGTTCAATTCTTTCGTGCATCAGATCCATTATTTGATCATCCATTGACTCAGGAGAATAAAGGTTAAAAACTACTACACGGTGTTTTTGACCATAGCGATATAAGCGACCAATGCGTTGTACCAATCTCATGGGGTTCCAAGGCAAATCATAATTAATCATAATATGACACTTGTCTTGAAGGTTAATACCTTCACCACCGGCTTCCGTTGAAATTAAGAACTGCCCCGCATCTTCAAAGTTTCTGATAGCTTCTCGGCGGACCGGATGTTTCATAGAACCATTAATCAAATTCACACAGCCATCGCCATAATGTTCTTCAAGGGCTGTCTTTAGGTAGTCTTGTGTTGAGCGATACTCTGTAAATATCAAGATTTTCTCTGACTTGTGGTTTGCGAGTATTGATGGGATCAAAACCTCTTTAAATTCCTTCAGTTTGGGATCCGTTATAAGTACTTGTTCACTCTCCGCAATCAGAATATTCAGCTGTTCTAGCTCACCGTCAAAGAATTCTTTTCCTTGTGTAGTTTGCAACTGTAGCTCTTCTGCTTCGCCAAAGTAACGTTCATCCTGCACCAATAGGTCGTCATCAACGCCTACTGATTGAGCCTCTTCAACAAGCCTACGTTTCCTATTGTGTAGTGCTTTATTAATCGCCTTTGCACTGGATGCTGCTAGCTTTCGGTATACAGTCATAACAAATCCGATTGCATTACCTGTTTGCCCCATCTCACTAGCTGTTTGGTAACCTTTTCTCAGATAGGATTGAAGTGAACAATCAAAATCTTTCAAGGCTTTGTCGTGCGTAACTCGTATTGCTTTTGTGGTTTTACCTTTAAAGATAAAATTACCTTCTAAATCGGTCACATCCGATTTATTATTTCTAATAATCATCTCAGACAGAATTTCAGGATTCAGTGCCAATGTCTCAATTTCTTCTTTTCTATCTGGATTTAGTAACATCAATAAGCTTTGAAACTTGTCAGGTTTGCCCTGGTGAGGGGTAGCACTTAATAGCACCATAGCTTTTGTTTTAGCCCTCAAAAAATTAGCAAGTTGGAATCGATTCGAGGCATCATATTTCATCCCATACTGTCTTCGACTAAGGCGATGAGCTTCGTCAAAAATAACAAGATCCCAAGGCTCTGCACGCAATAACTTTTCTAAATGATGCTCTTCTTTGAACCTATCAATTGAACCTATCACGTGTTTGTACATACCCCATTCTCGCCCTTCATCGATATTGAAGTTCTCGCCATATATTCGGAATTCGCTCAAGCCAAATTTATTATGGAGTTCTTCTTTCCACTGAGAAGTCAATCCTGCAGGTGTAACTAATAGGACACGCTCAGCTTGTCCTCTTTGCTCTAGAGCCTTTAATAACATTCCCGTTTCTATAGTTTTGCCTAGACCAACATCATCGGCAATCATCCAATTGAGGTGACCAGAAGCTAGGATATGGTGAACCAAATGTACTTGATGCGGCAAAGGATCAATGTCTAACCGTGATAACGACCCTGTATTTTCATTCCAATTCTCAATAGCGTGCGCGAGGACTTTTAACTTAAATCTCACAGGTGTAATTAAGTCACCAAAGTCATTAGTACAAAACCGATGTTCTACACCTTTAATCCAAGACAGCCGCTCAAATGGCAACCAGCGAGTAATTGACGATTCAGAAAAATTAACTAGAACCTGATGGAAGCCCGCAATTTCTTTTATTTTGAGTACAATCCCTTCTTCTAGACATGACTCTACTTTAGACGCAGGAACATGCTGCACCTCCATACCTACCATAAAACCAGAACCTACAGATGAAGCTGAAACGAGTGTCTGACCATACTCACGATTTTGCCAACCAACCTTTAATGTAACTCCGTCAATATTATCCAAAACTTGGCGCACAAGACCGCGACCAAACTTTTCGTGTAACACCCAGCAACCTCTGACGGGCTTGAGCCTCTTTTGAACATGCATGGTCTTTTCCTCTTAGCTCTATCTATGCCTTTTGGTTCCATAGCTCTAACAAATAGTCATCCGTATAATCATCACTCACAAACGAGTTTTTACTCACAAATTTATTCGCTAAATCAATACCCATATCTTTAAGTGATAACATTTCATCCGAGTGAGGTAGGTGGGACGATATTGTATTTAAACCGTCAAAAAACTCGGGGACAGCAAAACCGCCAAACATCGAATCAATATTTCGGCTATGGAGTCGATAACTAAATAAATAGTGATTAAAAGCAGGGAAACAGCGCCTCAAAATAGTATGCGCGTACCAATACTCAAATTCAGTTTCTAAGAAATCATATATTTCTTCAAACGTTGGAACGCCATTAAACAAACGAACTAAGCGTAAAGCTTGTTTCCAACTACAATGTTTATAGGTTGAACCTGCACTCTCTCCGCTAACCCACGCTTTTGAAAACGTAATCCAATATCGTGAACTATCCTTCCAAAATGTCTTAACTTCAAAGGCCAACTCTAATTCTTCTACTGTTGCCCCAGACTGAACTTCTCTTGATAGTGCAACTTTTGTATTATGCCAACCAGGTCCACTGAATACATCGACCAAAAATGGTAACTCTCTGGCATGCCAACCAAACTCAATAATACAGTCTACAGCAACAAAACGAGCTCGCTCCTCAAAAGTCAGGCTGTTCTCTAAAGCACTATTTCCTGCATTGTCATCATTAACTTGCTCATCATCAACCCACAAGTCATAAAGCTCTAACTCGTTATTATCAGTTACAAATAATTCATCTTCTGGAATTACTTCTTCTGCATAACTATAGATATCACTCGCTATATCATCATTCGTATCTTCTTCATTTAATTGTTCGAAAAATCCATCTAGCTCTTCCACTACATAATCATCTAAATCCTCTGCTGGGCTCAGCGATTTTCCACTTTGCAGTTCGAGACTCTTCGTGCAGGGTTTTGGTATGTCAATTTCAACTTGCTTTATAGATGATGAAGAGTTGACGGGAAGGTCGGCTTCATCCGCCAGATTTAAGGGCTTGAGAAGAACATTTTTTTTCTTAGAACGATGATATATTTTAACTTCCGCTTCATCAGATGAGTTATTCACCTTTCTGTTTAAGCTCAAAGTTTTTCTGGGTGATTTTATTGGTTGAGTACCAGAGCTTTCAAAATTGTACTCAACATCCACTAGCTCACTTGATTTATCCGCCAAAAAAGAAACATCACTTTCATTAGGCAATTCCATTTCAGAGTGCATAGCTGAAGGTGATAAGTCATAAAAAGCCGCTTCGGTAAATTCCTTTGCTTTGGCATAGTTTCCAAGTTTGTGGTGGAGATTGCTTAAGATACTAAGTAGCCTTTCTGAACGAGGTTTTTCGCTATGTGCTTGCTCTAATAACTTAACAGCCAACGTAATTTCATCTCTATCGACTAAACGCGCTGCCCGTATTAAGATATCAGTCTCACTCAAAAGGGCCATTGGTACAGTATCATTCACCTAAATTTCCACCATTTACAGTCAAGAACATTCTTAAAAACTTCAAAAAATCACAGGCCATTTATCTACAATCTCATACAGATTCTCTAAGCACTCTTACTTTCTTCAGCCACTGCATTCGCATTTACCTTACGAATCACTCCAAACAGCTCCACTACTGTTCCTTCATCGAAGAAGCCGTAGGCGCTTTCGCCGTGGTTATCAGTAAATGGTGGCTCGAAGAGTTGTGACATCTCGAGAATGCCGTTATTAACTAAGTAATCGATCACTTGATCGACGAATTGAATCTGTTCAGCGTTATATGACTCTGCATCAAGGAAACTGCTGAATGCTTCTTTGGCTGCATTCATGTCTAAACCGATGAGTTCACGGATAAACGTGCCTAGCGGCTTCTCTTGTAAGATCTTCTCACGGTAAGCTTCCACGTCACTCATACCGCTTGCATCCAGTAGTAAGCCTTCTAGGACGTCTAAATCGGCTTGAGTGATGGATTTATTGCGCTTGAGCTTTTGAATTGTTAGCTGATCTTGGTGATCTTGAATATAGAGCTCAATTTTCTTGCGATACTGGGCTAAATCAACGCTTGGATTCTTGTACACGTTTGTCACGTCATGGACACCTTGAACTTCGTCTTCAAAGTTGGTGTACACCATCTCTTTTTTATCTTTGTCCAACGCGAACATTAGATTTCGTAATTTACGACGTAGCTCTTCAAGCGTCACTAAATGGATATCCTGCCAAAACTCTTGGGTCTGAATATCTTGGATAAGTTGCAGCTGCGCTTGTACTGCTGGAATCGTCGATTTCGCTTCAAGCTGCTCAGCAAACTCAACCACTCGTCCGCGGCTTGTTTCCGACAACATACCTTTCTCTAACAGGTCCAATTGCATGGTTAACACCAAGCTATCGAAGCGGTGTGATAAGTGATTAAGTTGCTCATCCGAATTAAACGCTTCAGCTTCAGTTGGTAGCGCAGAAATTTGGCTCTCTAGCTCTGTAAACTTGGTATCGTCAATATTGTCCCAATGCTCTCTTTCTAAGAAGGGCTCTACCGCTTGGCGCTTTGGTCTTACGATAAAGTTATCGAGATTCATGCCACTCACAAGGTGGTGTAACATGTCTAGTTGATAGCGGTTTAGCTCTGTATAGAGCTCACAGTCTTCTGGGTTTTGTTCGCGAAACTCTTCATTATTCAGCTGGTTATTAAGCAATGTACTAAGTAGAACGCGCTTCTCGAATACCTGTTGAGTCACGGGTTTTGCTACACCCACAGCTATGCCTTCGGGATTAGCATCGAAATACTCAAAGTTCTGACAGTAATCGAAGACCTTAAACGTCTTTTTGTGGTCATTCGGACCAAAGAGGTCTTTACACAAACGTGTGCCACGGCCAATCATCTGCGTGAATTTCACTTTAGAACGGATGACTTTGAAAAACACAAGGTTGACCACTTCTGGTACATCAATACCGGTATCCAACATATCTACAGAAATTGCGATACGGCAGGTTGGGTTCTTCGGGTCGAACTCATCAATTTTGTTCTCATCGCCACCAAACTCATCGATTAGGCTTTGTGCGTAGGTTTCTTTGAAGGTAATGACGCGTGCGAGCTTACCTGCCCATTTCGGGTAGTTCTTGTTGAACATCTTCTCAAGGAAAACAGCATGATCATTATTGGCTGCAAAGACGATGGTTTTACCTATAACATCGCCACCTTCAACATGGATACCACCTCGATCATCTTTACTCATTAACTGAGCAAACATTTTTTCTGCGGTATCTTCGTTAAACAGAAACTTATTCACTTCTGACGGCAACACTTCGTCGCGATCTTCGAGTTCGGCTTTGTTTTCCCACTCTTCCTGCTCTTCGTCTGACAGATCTTTGTACTTCACGCCCTCACGTAAAAACTTAGTCGCAACAGAGATTTTGGTCGGTGGTACAAGGTAGCCTTGGTCATACGCTTTATCGTCTTCATAAGCGTAGGTTGGCATCCCTTTTTGTAGTTCGAAAATGCCATAAGTATCTTTTTCAACTTCATCTTTTGGTGTCGCGGTTAAGCCCACTAAGAAGCCGTCAAAATACTCAAAAATTTGACGATACTTGGAATAGACTGAGCGGTGCGCTTCATCGACAATAATCAGATCAAAATGACCGACACCAAACGGGCGTTCATCCGCAGCACGATCCAATAGATTCTTCATTGTTGGGTAAGTAGAAAAATACAAACGGCTGTCGATGTTATTCTTGCTCTGCCCTGAATCCAAAATAGAACAACTTACGCGAGGCAGTAGCTTAACGAAGTTCTTCTTGGCTTGGGTAAGCAATGCGTTACGGTCGGCAAGGAACAGAACGTTCTTAACCCAATCGTTTTTCACCAACAAATCAACAAGGCTGATCACGGTACGCGTTTTACCCGTACCCGTTGCCATTACAAATAACCCTTTGCGCTCATGATCTAGCTCAAAGTCTTGTAATAGTTTAGTAATGGCTGATTTTTGATAGTGACGGTTGGTGATCTCGTTATTTATAACAAGATTGCTGTTCGGCATGCCGCTTTCGAAAAAGAATTTTCGGTCGGTACGACGCTTCACCATAAGCTCAAGTTCGGCCTTGGTGTAAAAGCCCTGAACTTGACGCGGCGGGTAGAAATGATCATCCCACAGATGGGTATCATAGCCATTGGTGTAGAAGATAACTGGGCGCACACCACACTGTTTTTCTAAACAGTCGGCATAGAGCTTTGCTTGTTGTTGTCCGTCTTCTGCACGGCGATGAGTGCGTTTTGCTTCAACAACCGCTAAAGCTGTGCCGTCGTCTCCCCAGAGTACATAATCGACAAAACCATTTCCTTTAGGGTTAACCTTTGAGATAGGCATACCCGATACAGGGTATTCACGGTCACATTTATGTTCTAGCTTCCAGCCAGCTTCGTGTAGCAGTACATCGATAAGATAAGTTCGAGTTTCGTCCTCGTTATAGTCGTGCGCATCCGTGACTTTTTCAGCACTTTGTTTAGCTTGCTCTATCTGCTCAAGTAATGCTTGGTTTGCCGCTTTTAACGTTTCGTTCTCTTTAAGTTGCTGTAAGTAGGCTTCACGCTCGACTTTGTCGTCTTGCTCTAGCTGCTTCTCTAGCTCTTTAACCCGTTTAATGCTGCTCAGGGCTTTGGTCGCAACTGTGGCATCAATTGAGACTTGTTGTGGAATAAGCGCTTCATCAAACGGTTGAACGACAAATTGGTTACGATTCAACTCACTGTTTGCAAAGGCGGGCGTATAAGTACGAATAAACCAATACAGCACATGATGCAGCTCTTTTACAGCTTGTAGGGCATCACGCTGTGGCAGCGTCGTTTTGCTGTGTACCGCTTCGTTACCCACTTGGATCACCAGCTTGAGCTTAGGAAACAAGTGAGTTTCTAAATTTTGCTTAAAGTCCTTATCATGAATAAGCGACATTAAAGTCGCATCATGACGTGGACGAGTAAGCCAATTATCAATATCAAATACGGTTTCAACCATTAGCTCCAATGCATTGCGGGCATAGAAACCAGCAATACGAGGATCGGTTTTGATGTTGCTTTCCGCATTTTTGGCACGAGTTTGAATCTCGGCGCAACGCGTGGTGTACACATCATTGCCACCGTTAAGGGCAACATCCATAAAGCCGAAGTTGCTCGTTGAACCGTTAACCGCATCTGACATTGAATTTCCTTTTTACATCACAGCTCTTTAGGTAAAAGCTATTGTTCGTTATAGGTTTAGCTCGCCTTTGAAGGCTTTTTGCATGAGAGCATTGAACATATTGTTAGACTCACTCAACTTATGCGCTAACGTGATTTTGTTAGTTTCTACTTCACTTAAAAATTTCTCGTATTCTTTTTGTTCTTCAAGAGGAGGAGACAACAGCATTAAGGATTTCAACTTAGTGACATTAATTCCGGCCATAATTGCGCCTTGACTAATAAGCTTTAATTGCCCTTCTACGTCTTTGCTATACATAAACTGCTTTTGTAGAAAAGATGCAGACACTGTGCTGTTGCAAGGCCGTATTCTTAATAAATCAGAATGCATAATCCCACTTTGAAGATTGTCAGGATAAATGTAACAGTTACCTACATTTCCCTTTCTCGTCATCACAATGTCACCACCAGCAATAGAATACGCCTTAAGATCTAACGCCTTTTCATGAGAAACATACTCAACCGTAGGTTTTTCGAAGCCAGAGTTAACATGCTTTATCCCCCATAATGGCACCCCTTCAGTGGTAAATTCAGATTTACCTAATTGAGTGCCAAAAGGGCCACATTTGATGTCATCTTTATCTGCCACTAACTCCAATAAAGGGCGTTTATCCCACCCCTTCGGATTCGTCAAGGGATCACCAAACATATCAATAAACACTGACTGAGCGAGGCTGTTTAGCTCTTGCTCCATTTGTTGGCAGTCTTTACGCAGTTGATCGGCTTTTTCTAGCGCAGCTGCGATTTGCTTTTGTTTTTTTAGTGGAGGGAGTGGGATTTCAAGTGATTCGATTACTTTCTTATTTATTTGAGGAAAGGTCGAACCCGTTGAATTTCGATATAATTCATCTTCAATTGATGCGATAAAGTACCATAGGTATTTTGAGTCTAACTTTTCATCATGGGCTCTAAGCCCCGCAACACCGCGTCCGAGACAATATTCTTTATCCGCCCAGTTCAAATCACCAATCGTAGCTCGAACACAAATTATGATGTCGCCTTTTTTACATAGCTTTGTAGGTTCAAGTGTTGCTTTCTTTGGTCGAGGAAAAACATCGCCATAGTCTGCTGCGCCAGCTATGAGTGGCACACCGCTATCGAGCTCTACATATGTCGAACCTTTAGGTGCAGAACCCATATCGATTTGGCAGATAGTTGATAAATTAACTAGAGGCCAGCTCATTTCAGCAACCCTTCTAAATCAGCTAATCCCTTCGCCATACTATCTTGTAGCGTTTTAATGCGTTTCAAAATGTCTTGCGGCGCATCGTATTGCACTTCTTCGTACACCACTTCTTTGTAACGATTGAGGCTTAGGTCAAAGTCGTTACTGGTAATGGCATCAACAGGTACCATAAAGCTCTGCTCTGTCTTTTCACGCTTGTATTCAGGGCTTTCGCTGTTTGGTGTGTTGTCTCCGTTAGTTAGCGTGTTAAAGCGTGCAATGATATCGGCAATGTTGCTCTGTTCGTGAGTTGGTAGTTCACCATCTTTAAAAAGCTGACTACGTTTATCATCTAACGAGAAACCATCGGCCTGCATGTCGTAGAACCAAACATTATCGGTGCCGCCACTGTTGGTTTTAGTGAAGATAAGAATGGCAGTACTTACCCCAGCGTAGGGCTTGAATACACCAGAAGGCAGTGAAATGACCGCTTCTAACTTCTGCTTAGATACAATTTGCTCACGAATCGCTTTATGCGCTTTAGTCGAACCAAATAGCACGCCATCAGGGATGATAACCGCTGCACGACCACCCACTTTGAGCATGCGAAGAATTAGGGCTAAGAACAGCAGTTCTGATTTCTCAGTTGGCTTTTTCTTTTTCACCTCGACTTTAATGTCGTTACCGTTTTCGTCTTTTTCAATTTTGTATGTAGGCTTAGGTTGTTTGACTACAGGGTTTTTACCTAACGCTCGCAGCAAATCTGGCGCGACAATGTCAAAATCAACAGAGCCTTTAAAAGGCGGGTTTGCCAGAATGAGTTTATAGGCTTCAGAGATGTTCTCGTCACCTTGATCTTGTAAACTGTCGCGGTAATGGACACTTGGGTTTTCAATGCCGTGCAATAGCATGTTCATTGCACCAATGCGTAGCATGTGTTTATCAAAATCAAAGCCAGTAAACATTTCATTGTTGAAGTGCTTGCGGTTATCAGGCTTGTTCACTTCTTTAGCGTGATGCTCTTCAACGTATTCAACTGCCGCCATTAAGAAACCACATGTCCCTGATGATGGGTCACAAATGGTGTCATCCACTTTTGGCTGCATCAGCTCGACCATCATTTGGATAATGTTACGCGGGGTGCGGAACTGACCATTCACACCCGACTGTTGCAGCTTACTTAGCAGGTACTCGTACAGATCGCCTTTGGTGTCTTTGTCGTCCATGTTAATGGCGCTGAGCAATTGCACGACCTGATCCAACAACTTTGAAGATGGGATCATAAAAATCGCATCTTTCATGTGCTCAGCAAAGCTACCTTCATTTTGTAGGGTTTTAATCTTTGGGAACACACGGTCGCGGACGATTTCCATCATCACATCTGGATCTTTGTCTTTAAAGTTGCTCCAGCGTAGAGCTTGCTCATCAGGCGTAAAGGTTGGGTTATTCAGTGGTAGACCTGTCGCTTGGCTGCGACGCTCAGCCGTCTTTTGCAGTTCATCTAAGCGACGAATGAACAGTAGGTAGGAGATCTGCTCGATAACTGAGATTGGGTTAGCGACGCCGCCTGTCCAAAACATTTCCCAAACTTGGTCGATCTGATTACGAATTTTGCCTGTTAGCATGGTGATTCTCTTTGGTAAATTGTTACCTTCTTAACAAGAAGAAAACAATTTAGTGATGTGTAGGTCTATCGCGCGATTTTATCATACATAGGCAGCTATACGTTAATGTGCATCACATTGAATTGATCATAAATAAAAGTGCTATTTTTTATTCAGTTAGATAGTATCTAGCGCATCGATTGTTGTTAAAAGTGAGTGATGATGACTAGAGGAACGCAACTCAAAATATACTTGGCGAACGGCTCTGTGACAGGTATTCGACATGCTGAAATTGTGAACTGGACAGGTCAGGCTATTGCGGTTCCTAGAGTACACATCAAAGAACTCTCTGAATGGGAAGAAACTCAGCGGCCCGGAGTTTACTTTTTATTTGGTTATAACGCAGAGAGTGGCAATAGCCTTGTTTACGTTGGAGAAGCAGAACATATTCAAAAACGCTTGTCACAACATTTAGCAGGCAAAGAGTTCTGGAATGAAGCTATTTGCTTTACCAACAAAGATGAAAACTTAACAAAAGCACACGTTAAGTATCTTGAAGCTCGTTTGATCGAAATTATCTTAGAGTCAAAACGATATGACCTCGATAATGAAAAGCAACCACCGACATCTTCATTGCCCAGAGGTGAAAGAGATGCCATGGAGACCTTTATTGACAATATTCGCACTGTTATCGGTTCTTTAGGGCACAAGCTGTTGGAATCGAAGGTGTCTCAAACGAATGCTCCCTTACCAAGCGAACCAGAAAGTATGGTACTGCAGCTCAAGGTAAAAAAAGTCAATGCTAAGGCAATGCTTACGGATGAAGGCATTGTTGTTTTGAAAGGGTCTCAGGCACTAACAATAGCTCAGCCTAGTTTATCTAAAGGCTATACGAAGCTGCGTAGTAACCTAGAAGATAAAGGGATTCTAGCGTCATCAGGAGACCGCCTAGTAGCAGCCGAAGACATTCTATTTACTAGCGCCTCTCAAGCCGCCGCAGTGCTGCTTGGTTACCCTTGCAGCGGGCCCGATTACTGGAGAAGTACTTCAGGTAAAACACTGAAAGAGATTGAAGCGGAATCTGTTTAGATAAATGCGGCGATAACTCGCTGTTTAAATTGGCCTAACCTCAGTTCATCAAATGTTAAAGTGAACCCTGCATTATTTGAATTAATCATATCTGAAGTTTCTCCCCAACTGAGTAAGCTTGGTTGGGGTCGATTAGATTGAACGCTTTCCGATACAGTACTTGATGGTAGGCGTTTTTCATCAATAGCACTCGGCACGTTATTCTCTTGTTTAATGTACATGCAGCTATCAGGAATGTCCTGCTCAATTCTTTCAGCAAACCCAATCAAACTTTCTTCGGCAAAAGTATACAACCACGCTTCTTGATTGGGTGAGTCACTGATTCTTAAAATTCGCCCGAGCACTTGCCTAAAGTAAAGCTCCGTTTTTACCGAACTCATATGACAGCAAACCTGTAGCCTTGGAATATCCGTTCCTTCACTTATCATCCCAACACTGACTATCCACTGAACCGTTGAGTGACGAAATGACTCTATTTCGTGTAACGGATTGTCATGGTGATAAGTCACTATGCATGCTGATTGATTAAAGTGCTCAACAAGTCGTTTTTGAATGTCCTTAGCGTGTTTAATAGAAGCGGCAACTACTAAGCCTCCGGCACTTGGGGACTTTTGCCTTAACTGCGCTAGCTTTTGGCACCCACTATTTAATATGTAATTCATAGCGTCTTCGTTGTGAATGACGCTTTGATAAGAGACATCGGATTGTTTAAGGCAATCAATAATAGAAGCGAAGTGTTGATTTTCACTGCCAGCCTTAACACTCAGGTGTTCATTATCGATTAAAACGATTTTAGGACGGCGGCATACCTTATCTTCAACGGCCTGTTGCAAGCCGTATTGGTAATCGCAAACAACCTTGCCCTCAGGATCGGAATACTCAGCCATAACAATCGGTAGTCGGTCAGAGCGCCAAGGAGTGCCCGACAGCGCCAAAGTATAATGAGCAAAACCTTGGATCTTCGAGACAATTTCTAGCCCCCATGAGTTTGACCGCCCCTCATCATCAAACGAACAATGGTGGATCTCATCAAATACGACTAAAACTCGATATTTGCTGACGGTGTTCCAGAAGTTTTCATCTAAAAAACGGATTGATTGATAGGTGTAAGAGCCCCCAAGAGAACCCAAGCCTCCATTAAAGGAACATTCCAATTTCCATGAAAAGGTCTTTTTCATCCCTTCAGAAACAGTCAGAGAGGGAGAGAAACACAGCACTAGGTCAATCATGCCTTGTTCAAATAACCGACTCGCCACCTCGGCGGCCATAACGGTTTTACCCGCTCCAGGGGTCGCTTGGCAGAAGAAATGTGAATGCTTATTTGAAGTGAATTTCTCGATAGCTTGAGCTGCACACTCGGCTTGCCATGCTCTTAACATTGAGGAGCCTTGCTTTGCGCGACTTGCATCCAGTTGGTTAGTGCATTAATTCTGCCTAATAGCTTGGCTGAACGTTCTCTTGCTGCATTAAATAGCGGCTGCATATCTTGCTTATTGTTTGGGAAACGCGTCAATAATGATTGGTACTCCTCAATCTCGCCCAAAGTAATCGCCAACTCGCCTTCATGCTGTTTCTTCTCTTGCTCTAGTGCATTTAGAGAGCACTCTGGAATTTGAACATCCGTTGAATCGACCTTAGCTTTCCTATTTCGAGCCGATCTCGGCTCAATTGTGAGCGCTTTGAATTCGTTAGTTTGATGGTAGCGCTTGTCTCTTCGAGACCCAATGACAGAAAGCCAGCCTTTCTCCTCAAAAGATAGAAGTTGCTTATAAACATACTTTCGAGCGTCGTCCTTGCTCGGGAAGGTTGAAGCACTGTTTAGCAAAGCATCCCTAGCGTCTGTGACGGAGAAATTATCCATCCCTTTTTCAATCAATAGGTTAAACATGTGAGGGTTAATTCTGGTTACTTTCTTCATGTGACTCTTACGGGCAATAAAAACTTAGGATTGCTAAGTATACAAAAATCAGTAAAACTTAGACAATCTAAGTTATCTAAAGGTTGAAAAGAAATGTGTAAGTGCAAAAAGACAACCCTATCCCAGCGAGGCTCAAAGCTGCGCGTAAAAAAGCCAAGATCACCCAAAAAGATTTAGGGGTGAAAATTGGTATGGAGCAAAGTTCTGCTAGCGGTCGTATGAATCATTACGAGAAAGGCAGACATGTACCTGATATTGGTACGCTTGAACGTATGGCTGAAGAGTTAGATGTGCCGCTAAACTACTTTTTCTGTAGGAGCGAATTGAGCGCTGAGTTAGCGTGCGCCATTGATAAGATGAGTGATGAAGAGAAGGCGGCGTTGCTGGAGAATCTGAGCAAATAACAATGTGCGTATTACTGAGCTTTTAAAGGTGTTTTACTCAACAACATATCAACCGGTAATAAATCAGTAAATGATCGACCTATTAATCGGTCTTCTTTAAATTGAGCTCCTTTGTTGTACGAAGTTTCTGTTTTCAGTTCTACTAGCTTGAGTTCTGTTAACTTACATTCGAAAGGATTCTGTTTCGCATAAGGGTATTTAGTATCAAAACAAGCCGATAATAATGGCTTATCAATCGTATCCTTTGAAGATTGCAATGCATTAAGTAACGCATCTGCAAGAAAGTGCTTCAGCACACGGCACTCTCCACGACAGACTGAAAATAAAGGCAATAGAATTTCATCCCCAGTTAAGTTAGGGCGTTTTTCAAACCCCATCCTGCCTGCAAGTCCGGCAACAAAGCTTGCAAAATGCCGTTTCCCTTCGGCATCAGGTATATAACCTTTTTTATCGGCTTCGCTCAGCTTAGAAAGGTGAAAATAACTTAAGTGTCGCTTCCAGCCCAAACGAGAGTTCCATTGGTCTTCTTCAGCGAGCATAGTCGCATAGGGCATACCCACCAATACAAATGAAACTTGCGCTTCCTCACTTATCATCTTAAAAGTATTCGCTATTGTTTGTCGTTCATTAGCATCTTTGAATTCCATCAGCTCCTGAACCTCATTAACGATCACAAGCTTCACTTTTTTTTCAATTAAACTTTTGACGACTCCTTGTTCTAACGCTCCTTCTTTGTAAGGTCTCCTGCGGCGGCTAGAGGCTCGACTATCTAAGTCAATTAATAATCTTTCTAACGTATTTTGCTCACGAACTTTACTTGGGATGCGAGTTTTTAATACTGGCATTTCAGCCCATCGGCTCCCCTTAGTTGCAAACCTTGCAACATAATTATCAATCATCGCCGTCTTGCCAACACCTGTATCTCCCGTTAGCAATAATGACTCTTGTTCCCCTCCAAGAGAGCTATTCAATACCATTCGATCAAAGACGTTATAAATTTCCGTCAACTGAGGGTATTCTAAGAAACACTCTCTAAAAGATGTATATTGCTCTATTTGAAGATCACTAAGTATGTTCACTAATACCCCTCTATATCGCTGAGGTCATCACTAGCTGTACCAATATCTATTACTTCTTTTGGTACTTCACTGATAGGTTTAGGTGACGTAGTGACAATGGTACTAGGTCCTTCACTACCAACACCTCTTTGCTTTGCTATTTTTGAAGCATGAGTTGTTTTAGGAAGTGCCGATTTTTTGGACTTAGAACGACTCATACGTTCTATTGCTTCATCCATAGCCCTGTCCAAATACAATGACGCATCGGCTAATGATTCGTCTTGCTCTCCCAAACGGACTTTCAACCTTCTTAAACTGTTAATTCGTTGATGTTCATATAAAGATCGGCCTTTTGTATAACCCGTATGATCGACTGCTGGGACTTTGATGTATTTTTTCTCTTCCTCAAGGTAAACGTAAATCGAGCTGATATCGTTTGGGTCTGTCTTAGTTTTCACATAAGCGCTTTTTCTTGCACGACTAGAATACTGCTTACCGTACTCTTCCAATTCATCAGACTGGTATCTAAGAGAATGCAATTCAATTGCGCCTCTTCTTATAGTCCGATGGTTTACAACTCCAAGCTCAATCTTTAATTGCTCTGCTTCAGGGCCTTCACAAAAGATTATCGTTCCTTGCGACTCTGTCCATTTCTGGTAAGGAACTCTCTTGTACCTCGTGTCCGCTTTTTTATGATAAACGTCAATAAGCCACTTATGTAACAGCTCGAGAAAATCAGACACATTAATGACAGCGTCTCGCTTCGGGTTGTAGTCTTTTAACTGAGTAGGGTTGGTGAAGGTTTTTCCTGGGAAACGACTAAATAGTTTCTTGTAGAAGGTATCAAAAGACTTTTCAACACCCGCTTTTCGCCACGGTTTACCACGTTGATTATATTGAATATCTGTTACTAATGGCTTTAATGCTGACTCTAGGCTATCACTCCAAAACTCCGCACCGTTATCCACTATCAAATTTGTGATTTTTCCGTAACAAGGCCATTCAGATTTAATGCTTGGGTACTTTTCTTTAATCCAATCCTTCTTAAGAACTGAATTAAGAAAAGCTGCTCGTACTGTCTCGTAGCTAGGATCTCTATAATTAACAGAAAGACCAACGATGCAAGTGGAGTATCTATCATAAAGTATTGTTAAGTGTGGTCTGCCAAGAGGAAGCTCCAAATCATCATCAAGTAAAATCACAGGAGCTGTAGTGTGGTCTATTTCTACATATTCCATTGGCCGCGTTGCCGGAATGATTGACCCAACAGTCTTAAACTTATTATCAGCATATCGTTTTCCATAACGAGCTAAAGCAACTTCATAGGGAGGCAGTGCATTTACACGATTGTAAAATGTCCGTTGGGAAATTGGCGCTATTTTAACTTGGTCTAATTGTCGGTTTTCTTCAATAACTCGATATTTGTAGTACTCATAGGCGGTGTTGACCGATACTCGCTCTTTGGTCAGAAACTTGGTTTGAATCGCTTCTGTAACTAGATCAGATGAATCGTTCTTTAGTTTTCTGTTTCCTTTTTTGCTATGCCCAGGAATAAGAGACGCTACATCTTTACCTGACTCGTAATAGAGCTTTTTCCAATCAGCTATCGTTCTGGATGACGGGACCGAAGTTTTCTTCAATAGGGCATACTCTTCCAAGAGCTTGTCTAGGTTTTTGGGCGTCCAACCTCCTTTTACGCGCCTTTCCAAATAACGAATTAGATCCAAACGAAACAATGCCGTCTCTTTGTTTGGCAAGTCACCAAATGCCAATTCAAGATTTTCGTCTTCTGCTAAAAATTCTGTCGAAAGCGTTTTATCATCAGCTACATAATTGTCGAAGCTATTAAATTCATCACTAAAACCAAAGAGATCATCACTCATTGGCTAGCACCAAACAGAATTTTCTAAATCAAATTTTTTCTGATTAAAATCTGTTTGTATTTCACCTGAAGATAGCCAGCACAAAGCGGCTGTTAATGTTTCATCTGGAGAGATTTTAAGTTGGTGTGAAAGATGATGAAGGGTCACGCTTCTATTAGCTTGAACAAACTGAAGCACATGTTTTTGAATATCAGTGATTGTACGAATCCCTGAATAGCCGTGGAGTAATTTAAGGTTACTAAGTAGAAAACCAGTTCGAATCTGCTTCTCGGTCACTAAGATGAGTTTTTTTCCATACTCAGCTTGAGCGACAAGCTGCTTTTCTTTAAACCTTGCTCGAAAATCTGGTTTAAGGATCTGACTTGAATGCTTTACTTCAATCAGAGAAGGCGTATCTATGCTATCGAAAAGCTGAAAGTCTGGTGTGTAGCGGCAGTAGCGCCCATTGAAGTAGTACTCAAACCCATGTGGCTGAGATTCATATCTAACTATTTGAGGATTGTATTCAGCATGAAAACAAAAATCATACTCAAGCATGGACATTGTTCTAACAACTGAGTCATTTTTCAAACTCATGAATTTACAAATGTTGTGAACAGCTGATGATTTTTTAGTTTGGTCGTACATAGCAAAAGCACTTTTGTTGTAAACCTACAACAAAAAATAGACCATGAAGACTTAGGGTGCAAATAAGAAAAGAAGCCTGCAATTTATGCGAACATATATTGCAGGCTTCATAATGGGTGGAAGCCCCAGCCACATCCCGGCACACACGTCGCCTGCTGCGGCTGCTCCCTTCCAGGCCTGACCGAGTTCACAAGTTAGTGTTGCGGGAGGACCAGAGCCTCCATAGATTCTTTTTCTAAGAGGCTTGCCTCAAAGAGTGATTGGATTATTAAGCATCGCAGCAACCATTGCAAGCCCTTCCACCCTATTTTTGAACAATTGCGTTCTAAGTGCTTATCCTTTATTCAACCCATTCGCAAATCGCAGGTAAATTCGCCATTTACCTGCAGTTGCAAGGTTTGGTTACAGAAGAGCTAAATATCGATGTCTTCATTATCTTCGGTGCGAAGGATGTAGTCTGTCATCCAAGCGGTGCCCAACAAACATAACCACACCACAAAAACGGGACTAGGCACTTCGATACTTGGGGTGATCACCAAAGCCGCAAAACCGACTGTTGGCAATGTCCAACACAACAGCTTATTCCAACGGAAAGTTTTCAAGCGCGTCAGTGTTTCCATCGATGCCATGATACCCGTGACACACAAAGCAACCAAAGCGGCATAAGGTAAATCGGCCATCCATAATGGAAGTATTAAGCCTAATGACCACCAGCTGTGTCGACTGGCTGGTTTAAGATGATTTGCCGCCCACCAAATCACGATGATCGACAAGGTTTGCAGCGTGGTAACCCACGGAACGCCATCAAGCTTTCCTGCGGATTGCGTCACCATGATCCCGACTTGTAGCGTTGCGACGATCAAGCCAGAAATAATCACGACCGACAAACTGCTGCGTTTTGAAAAGACCACCATCAATAGTGGGAATAACACCCATACACTGACAGAGAGCGTGATGGGTTGCAAAGGAAGGGTTAGACCGTAAGTGGTCATGGCAGCAAGCAAAGCTAAACCTGCGATACCGCCCTGCGGTAGAATCCATAATGCAGGAATGACCATTGCAAGTACTGGGATATCTCCCTCACTTAAACTGATTGCTCTCGCGCAAACAACCGCTAATAATGTGGTGATCAAGAACTGAAACGTTGAAAATACCATAGCCCTCTCCTTCTACCGATCCGTGGTACCATACCAATCGTAGTAATTAACTGGTCACCCTAGCTTGTTAAAAGCCTCGATAACCTCGTTAGATTTTTTGATTGTAGAATAACTATTTATCGAAAAATCTGTCTTGTTCTCAAGCTTTTTTCCTGCGCTATTTTTGAACACTTACTTACTGTGATTGGTATTTATGAACTAGGAACATTTAGTATGGACCAATTTTTGCCCCAAATCTTTGCTGTGATTCACCAAATTCCATATGGGAAAGTAACAACTTATGGAGACATCGCACGTTTTTCAGGATTTCCGGGTTATGCGCGCCATGTGGGTAAAGCGCTGGGTAACCTACCAGAAGGAAGCAAACTGCCTTGGTATCGGGTGATCAATAGTAAAGGTGAGATCTCTTTGAAAGGGGATTCCTTTGATCGTCAGAAAAAGCATTTGCAAGAAGAAGGGATTGAAGTGAGTGACGCGGGAAAAGTTAAACTCAGAATATACAAATGGCAGCCCTAGAGCTGCCACTAATCGTCTATTCAACTGACTAAATTAAGCTTAATCAAGATGCCTTAACAGTGGCATCGATTTCGAATTAACGGACACCAACCAAACGTAGGTCTGCTTGTTGCGTGTTTTCTACGTCAGTAATCACTGACTTAATGGTGTCAGTAGTGAAACGTAATTTGCCGTCAACGTGAATCGTTGCGCGCATGTTGTAACGGTGGTTAGCTTTAATCTTGTTGTTGTCGTAGCTCAGCTCGAATGCGAACGGTACTTGCTTACCGTCAGTGGTGAACTCTTGAGTCGCGATAACGGTCGATGGTGCGTCAGCCAGTGAGATGTCTTCTAGCGTAACAGTCACTACTGCATTCTCTGGCAATGCAATTCTTTCACGATAGCTTACTGTTCCTGAAATCACTTGAGTGTTCTCTGCAACCACTTCCTGAGAAGCACTGGTTTCTGATGTTGCTTGGCAACCCACAAGTAGGCCAAACGATACTAAAGACGTAATAAGAATTAGAGCCTTTTTCATATTCAATTTCTCTCAACATGTTTGCCGGACTCGGCAAATCTACTCACCAATTATAAGAGAGCTTTCATATTCTGTCTCGAAACCCTATGATTTATTGACAGATATCTGACTAAGCTGAATGATTAACACCATAATCTGACACCTATTTTACCAAGAGGCATGCTGGCGATGAGTCAACCTTTAAATGAATTACTCAATTTACTTCAGCTAGAGAAACTAGAGGAAGGCCTGTTCCGCGGGCAAAGTGAGAACCTAGGTCTGCCACAGGTATACGGCGGTCAAGTATTAGGGCAAGCGCTTTCTGCTGCTCGTTATACGGTTCAAGACGACCGCAGCGTTCACTCGTTCCACAGTTACTTTCTATTTCCCGGCGACCCTGAAAAGCCCATTATTTACGATGTTGAGAACCTAAGAGATGGACGCAGCTTTAGTACACGCCGCGTGAAAGCGATTCAAAATGGCCGCCCTATTTTCTATCTCACGGCTTCTTATCATGGTGATGCACCCGGTTTTGAACACCAGAACGAAATGCCTAACATCCCCGGACCAGAGAATTTTGCATCAGAAACTGAGTTAGCGAGTCACATTGCTGAATTTTTGCCTGAGAAACTGCGTAAGACTTTCTGTGGCGAAAAGCCGATTGAGATGCGCCCGGTAACAATAGTGAACCCGCTTAACCCTAAGAAAGCCGACCCAAAACAATACCTTTGGGTGAGAGCAAATGGCGCGATGCCAGACAACCAATTGATTCACCAATACCTGCTTGCTTACGCATCGGATTGGGGGTTCTTGGTGACGGCGCTTCACCCTCACGAAGTTTCTATCATGACGCCGAACTTCCAAGTAGCGACGATTGACCACTCTATCTGGTTCCATCGCCCATTCAAGATGGATGAATGGCTGCTTTATGCAATTGAAAGCCCAACGGCAGCGAACACTCGTGGCCTAGTGCGCGGCGAGATCTTTAATCAGAAAGGTGAGCTAGTAGCGACAGCCGTTCAAGAAGGTGTGATGCGTTTTACTAAATAGCGAGCAAGTAATACCAATCGTAGTAAATAACTGATCATCCTAGCTTGTTAAAAACCTCGATAACTTCGTTAGAATTTTTGATTGTAGAATAACTACTTATCAGAAAATTCTGCCTTGTTCTCAAGCTTTTTTCCTGCGCTATTCCTGAACACTTACTTATTGTGATTGGTATAAATAGCGAATAAACGCTTTTTACAAGCCCCAAATATTTACGAGAAAAAAAGAGAGGCTAGGTTTAATACCTAGCCTCTCTTTTTAATGATGCTAACGACAAGCTGTCACGTAACAGTCCGTAATCTCTATTCAGCCTCTAGCAAGGGTTCGAATTCACCTTGTACTCGAGTTTTAATTCCATCACCAGCGTCTCGCAGTAGATTAAATGGCGATAACACCACGCCTTTCACTGCGCCCTCTGCGGCGCCCTGAGCTAACTCTTTACTTTTATCTGCCAGCAAATTCGCTTGTACCAAAATACCCGGTACTTCCGCTCGTAGCATTTCAGATTCGGCAACAACAGTGGGGATAGTTTGTTCGCGGTAAGATTTACTTTCAGCGAGCATCGGTGGCATCACATCGACACGGTATCGTTTTAATTCAGTCAATGTTGGCGGGATGACATCGGTTCTTACCTGCCCGACTTCCGTTCGGACATTTTTAACTTCATCTAATATCGCAGGGATTTTATTATCGACCGATGAAACGGTTTGATTCACTTTTTCGACGGTCTTTCTAACGTCTTCAACGGTATCTAACACCTGAGGAGCAAGCTCATTAACATGTTCAGCAAACGCTAATAGCTCTTCTACTTTTAGCCCTTTGGTAAGACCGGATAAATCTTCGATCACCTGCGGATAAGTATCAACGATTTCACCGACTTTATTGGTAAACGAATAGATGGTGTAACCCAAATAGAAAATGGCAACGGCCAGCACCAATTGGATAGCAGTAGATACTTTTGCAAACATGAATATTCCTTTTCTTTATCGCAGAGACGAGATCTAAACTGAGAAGATAGTTAAACTGAAACGATAGTTAACGTTTAGCTAGGTGCAGCTTATAGAGGCAATGCCGTTGTGTACTTCAATGGCTCCATCGCAAACGTCGAGGTCACATTAGAGATACCATCAATGCTATTCACCAAGCGCTTGTAGAAATCATCAAAGCACTTCATGTCTTTCACCTGAACCTTCATCATATAATCATATTCGCCAGCCATGCGATAAAACTCCATCACTTCTGGAAATTCCGATACGGTGTTTACAAAACGACCATACCACTCATGAGAATGATCACTGGTTTTCACCAATACGAACGCTGTAAAAGCAAGTTCGAGCTTTTCAGGATTCAATAACGCCACTTTTTTTTCAATAATGCCGTTTTCTTCGAGGCGTTTAAGCCTTTTCCAACAAGGTGTTGTGGTGAGGTTGACCGCTTCTGAAATGTCGTTCAATGACAATGTGCTGTCTTCTTGTAACAGCCTTAATATTTTTTTATCTACGGCATCTATCACACTTTCACCAAATCGAATTTAAAGAGAATAGTTTTCTACAATTTAAGCAAAACAAAGCAAATATGGCAAAGTTTTTCTCTCAAATTCTAGCTAAATTGGAAGCATACCAATTACAAAGAATTCCTACACTCGATCAGGAGAACGCTTATGTGCACTGACCATCAATGGATTAACAACGCGATTCGTAAAATTGAAGCGGACTACCAACGCTCAGCGGATACGCACCTTATCAAGCTCGATCTACCAAGTATCGAAGGCATTGATGTTTACCTTAAAGATGAAAGCACACACCCTACAGGCTCTTTAAAGCACCGCTTAGCGCGTTCTCTGTTCTTATACGCTATCTGTAACGGTTGGGTTGGCCCAGAAACAACGATCATTGAATCTTCATCAGGCAGTACTGCAGTATCTGAAGCGTACTTCGCTCGCCTACTTGGCCTGCCGTTTATTGCGGTAATGCCGAAATGCACAGCGAAGAAGAAGATTGAGCAGATTGAATTCTACGGCGGCCAAGCGCATCTTGTTGACCGCTCAGATGAAATTTACGATGAGTCTCGTCGTTTAGCAGAAGAACTGAATGGTCACTACATGGACCAATTTACCTACGCTGAGCGCGCAACCGACTGGCGTGGTAACAACAACATCGCGAACTCCATTTTCAATCAAATGCAGATGGAAGATCACCCAGTTCCAGCGTGGGTAGTAATGAGCCCAGGTACTGGCGGTACTTCTGCAACTATCGGCCGCTTCATTCGCTACCAACAGCATGAAACTCAGCTTTGTGTTGTCGACCCTGAGAACTCGGTATTCCACGAATACTTCCAAACAGGCAATGTGAACGTGAAAGGCAATACATTCAGCAAAATTGAAGGCATTGGTCGCCCACGAGCAGAGCCAAGCTTCATTCCTGGTGTGGTTGACGAAATGCGTAAAATCCCAGACGCAGCAAGCATAGCAACCACACACTGGTTGTCTGACATTCTTGGTCGCAAGGTCGGCGCATCAACCGGTACCAACATGTACGGTGTGCTTCAGCTAGCCAGTGAAATGAAGGCGCGTGGTGAAACAGGCTCTATCGTGACTTTGCTTTGTGATAGCGGCGAGCGTTACCTAGACACTTACTTCAACGACGAGTGGGTGAACAACAACATTGGTGACCTACAACCGTACGCGGCGAAGTTAGAAGCTTTCTCGCAAACAGGTGAGTTGGCTTAACCACAGAGTAAGCACCGGCGCCAAAATTAAAAAGAGCCCTTGATGGGCTCTTTTTTGTTTGTTCTGTTAATCAATCACTAACGAGAACAAATTACTCTGGCTTCTGCTTCGCTTCAAATGCCGCTAGTTGTTCAGGCGTCGCTTTTGGTTGATGGTTTTGTTTCCACTCATCGTAAGTCATGCCATATACGCGCTCACGAGCGTCATCGATATCCAAGTCTAAGCCTTGTTGTTCAGCTTCTGCTTTGTACCACTTACTAAAACAGTTACGGCAAAAGCCAGCCAAGATCATCAGGTCGATGTTTTGGACATCTTTGTTGTTGTCTAGGTGTGCTAACAGGCGACGAAAGGTTGCTGCATCCAGCTTGTCTTGTTCTTCTTGAGAAAGATCTTTGTATTTAAATTCAGCCACTTTAGTGTCCCTTAATAGTTTTCATTTTTTAATGTATTGAGCAGATATTGTTATACAAAAAAAGCCCGCATTTCGCTAGGAGCAAACGCAGGCTTTTCAAAACATTCACAGATAAACCGTCACCAAGCCTATTACATTTAATGTGATGGGCGTTTTTCATTACTAAACTGATAAACCGGAATCCCCATGAAACGATTGCAAGCCGTAGTTTTTTTATTCGCATCTATTATCTTTAATTCAATAGCTTATGCGTCTCCTACTGAAGGAGAGCAATACTCTATTTTGGATAAGCCCTATTCTACAGACCATCAGATAGATAAGTTCTTCTCATTAACCTGCACACCTTGTTGGCAGATGACCGAACTACTGAAAGATAAAGAGCAGTCAGGTGAGCTTGTATTGCATCGTACGCACGTGATTTTCAACGAATCAACACTTCAAGCCGCAAGCCTTTATTACACAGTATTGGTTCAACAGCCAAATCTATCTCACGAACTGCTTAATGAACTGTTTTCTCTAGTGCAGACGAACAGTCCGCTGCAGCAAGCCGATATTGATGTTTTCTTTAAGAAACATAATCTTGTGACACAAGAGAACATGACAAAAAGCCAACAGCAGCAATGGGCAACTTTTGCAAAGGATGCTGCGGATAAAACAGAGCAAACTGCAATTGTCAGCATTCCAAGCTTCATCATAAATGGTCGCTACATGGTGAACCTAAGAGGCCACAGTTCGATGGATGAACTGCTCGAAACTTTAAAATATCTTAGCGATTTATAGCGCCTGCTGAGTTATTCCCTCAGACCATTTTCACGTGTTCAATAAAAAGCCCGACAACTAAACAGAGTTGTCGGGCTTTAAAAGAATCGCTATTCAAACCGATTAACCGTGAGAGGTTCTTCCCACGTTATCATGGCTGAGTTCTTTATTAAGCTCCGCCTCCACGTGACCCGGAGAGCGTGTTGAGCCAGAAATCAGTCGGTACATCGCAGGGATTACGAACAGAGTTACCAGTGTCGCGAAGCCCATACCGAAGAAGATAACCGTACCTACTGCCACTCGGCTTTCATAGCCAGCGCCCGTTGAGGTAATCAATGGGATTGCACCAGCTAATGTCGTGAACGCCGTCATTAAAATTGGGCGTAGACGTCGAGCTGAAGCATCAATAATCGCCTTTTCAAATTCAATACCACGATCTCGAAGTTGGTTAGCAAATTCGACGATCAAGATGCCGTTTTTCGTTACCATACCGATCAACATGATCATACCGATCTGGCTGTAAACGTTGAGCCCTTGACTCATCAACACCAAGCCTAAGAAGCCACCAAAGATACCCATAGGTACGGTGAACATCACCACCAGAGGGTTGATGAAGCTTTCAAATTGCGCAGCCAATACCAAGTACGCGACCAACATCGCTAGCGCGAACACCACTAAGATACTCGATTGGTTTTCTTTAAAATCTTTAGACTCGCCTGAGTAGCTTACTGAAATATCACCCGGTAGCTGCTCAATCGCTTGTTCATCAAGGAAATCCAAAGCATCGCCCAGCGTGTAGCCTTCCATTAGGTTCGCTTTGATGGTGACTGATTTCTGCTTGTTGTAGTGCGACAAACGAATCGATGATGCCACTTCTTCAATATGTGTCAGCGTATCAAGCGTGACTAGCTCACCAGATTGAGTTCGCATGTAGATTTGGCTTAAATCGTTGGCGTTGTTGAAGCTGTTTTCGTCACCACGCAGGTAAACGTCGTACTCTTCACCACGTTCAACGAACGTCGTTTCACTCTTACCGCCCAGCATGATTTCTAACGTGTCCGAAATGTCCGAAACACTCACACCTAGCTCGGCTGCACGTTGCTTATCTACGGTTACCAACAACTCTGGTGTTTTCTCAGAGTAATCAATGTCCGCACCTTCCATCATTGGAGAGTTATCAGCGGCTTGCTTTAACAGTTCGCCCCATTTCTGAAGCTCAGAATAATCAGAGCCTCCCAGTACAAATTGCACAGGCTCACTCGAACCACCACGGAAGCCTGGCATGAACGGGAACACACGCACATCAGGAATACCCGCTAAAGACTTACGTACCTCACCCAAGGCTTGTTGTGCTGTTTCTTCACGTTCGTCCCAGTCTTCCAGGATCATGATAACGAAGCCCGTTTGGTCGCCCGCATTACCACCAAACGCTGGCGATTGAATGCTGAATGACTTCAAGAATCCTTGACCAAGCAGCGGCATTAGGCGTTCTTCAACGATGTCCATGTTGGCAGACATACGGTTGTAACTAGTTGCGTCGGCACCACGAACAAACGCAAAAATAACACCACGGTCTTCTTGTGGCGTCAGTTGCGACGGCACTTTTTGCATCAAACCATAACTACCGCCCATACAAGCAATAATGATGATTGGAGCTGCCCAACGCCAGTTTAGAGCACGGCGCAATACCGATTTGTATCCAGCTTCTAACTTACCAAACACACGTTCAACAAATTGATTGAAGCGATTAGGTTTCACGTTCGCTTTTAAAATCTTGCTGCCCAGAACCGGCGTCAAGGTTAATGCTATGACAGATGAGAAGATCACCGACATCGCCAACAATACCGAGAACTCAGTAAACAGAAGACCTACCATACCGTCCATAAACGAGATTGGTAGGAACACCATGACCAGTACTAGCGTGGTTGCGATTACCGCAAAGCCTACTTCACGTGTCCCTTTATAAGCCGCAAGCAATGGTGATTCACCACGTTCAATGTGGTGGAAAATATTCTCAACCACCACAATCGCATCATCGACCACCAAACCGATAGACAGGATAAGTGCCATCAAGGTGATGAGGTTGATAGAGAAGCCAAAGTAGTACGCCGCAATAAACGACGAGATTAGCGATACAGGAACGGTCACGGCTGGAATCAGCGTTGCACGCGCTTGGCCAATGAAGACGTAAAGCACGAGGATAACCAAACCACCCGTAATAAAGAGTGTGCTGTAAACCTCTGAGATCGAACGGTCGATAAAGACAGTGGAGTCATAATCAATCGCCAAGCGAGTTCCGTCAGGCAAGAACTTTTGAATCGCTTCGACTTCTTTATGGACTAAGTCAGCCACCTCAAGTGGGTTGGCATCAGACTGAGGCACAATGCCCATACTGACGTTAACAACGCCGTCACTCTTAAAGGTCGAGTTCTCGTTTTCTGCGCCAATGTAAACATCAGCTACATCTTTCAAGTAGATAGGTGTGTTATCAGAGGCACGTTTCACCACTAAGTATTCGAAATCTTTGGCTTCAGTATATGAACGAGCAGTACGAACCGACATCACAATCGCATCGTTACGCACTTCGCCACCCGGGCTTTCAATGTTCTCGTTACGTAGGGCTTGTGTAATATCAGAGGCGGTAACACCACGACCCGCCATTAACGCAGGTTTCAGCTTCACGTACATGACTTTGTACAAACCGCCAGAAATATCCACCGAGCTCACACCAGAGATCAAACTAAAGCGGTCAATCAACACACGTTCGGTGTAATCGGTTAACTGCGTTCGATCCATCTCAGTTGAGCTTAAATTGATGTAAACCGACGCTTCACCACTACCATTGTTCTTATAAACAATCGGGTCATCGGCTTCATCTGGCAACGAACGCTGAGCACGCGCTACCGCATCACGCACATCACTGACACCGGTATTGAGGTCATAACCAAGTTCAAAGGTGATGGTGATTCGTGACGATCCGTTTCGTGTCGTAGATTCGATTTCATCGATACCACTGATGCCGGATAACTGATCTTCAAGGTTGGAGGTAATTTGGCTTTCAATGATGGTGGCAGATGCACCTTCATAACGAGTACTGATCGATACCACCGGGCTTTCAATATCGGGCATTTCACGAACTGCGAGCTTATTGAAAGAGACAATACCAAACACAACCAAAAGCAGGCTCAATACAACAGCCGCTACTGGTCTCTTCACAGAAACATCAGATAACAACATTAGTTAGCACCTTCTTGTGCTGCTGTATTTCCATCAAGTTTAGCAGGGCGATTGACGGCAAGCTCTTGAACCAAAACACCGTCACGCATGTTCACGATACCTTGCACTACGATCTTCTGACCAATCTCGATGCCTTTTTCGATCACGACTTCGTTATCAAGACGAGCCCCGAGGAATACTTCGGTACGAGTCGCTTTGTTATCTTCGCCAATAACATAAACGAAACGCTTAGTGCCTGAATACTCAAGCGCTTGAACTGGAATTATTGGGGCTTCTACTGGTGGGAAGTCCATATCAGCCGCCACTAACATGCCCGGTTTTAGGTAATCATTGTTGTTATCGAAGTGGATTCGAACTCGAAGGTTCAAAGTTTCGGCGTTAATGCGAGAATCAATACCCACCACAGTACCCGTGAACTGAGTATCGCCCCACGCACTGGTGCGAGCCGTTACTGTCATACCTTTAGACAGTTTAGAAAGGTAGCGCTCTGGAATCTGAAGATCTAACTGCATCACAGACAAGTCATCTAACGTCACGAGCTCTGTACCCGATGTCACCATTTTGCCGCGGCTAAAGTCAATAAAACCGACCGTACCAGAGAAAGGTGCACTGATATGTAGATCTTTCAGGTTAGCGTTAGCGGCAGCTAGGCGAGCATTAGCGATCTCTACGTTAGTTTTCTGAGCGTCAATTTCAGTTTGAGTGATCGCGTTACGTTTCACTAGTCGTTGAAATTCCGCAAGCTTACGCTTTTCATCTTTTAAATATGCTTGTGCTTCTGCAACTGCTGCTTTTGCTTTGTCGTCATCGAGTTGAACCAACATCTGCCCTTTGGTGACATCTTGATTGGCTTTGATGTTAATAGAGTTCACTCTGCCAGCCACTTCAGAAGTGATCATTACAGATTGCTCGGCTTCCAACTTACCGACCAAAGAAAGAGACTGGCTAACTTTGTGAATATCAACTTGCTCGGTAACAACAGTGACCGTGCTAGGGCCCATACGTTTAGCTAGTGCGGCTGGAGACGCCATAATGATAGACAAGCTAAGCAGGGTTAAAACAGTTTTATGCTTCATAATAATGGTCTGCAAGTAAGGTTTATACCAATCACAGTAGGTAAGTGGTCAGAAATAGCGCAGGGAAAAGACTTGAGAACAAGGCAGAGGTTTTCGATAAGTAGTTATTCTACAATCAAAAATCTTAACGCAGTTATCGAGCGTTTTAACCAGCTAGGGTGACCAATTATTTACTACGATTGGTATTATTATCTATAAATGAAATTAACCGTATTCTATCAACTGATGAATGCTGTAACGTCAAGAAGTGTAAATCTAAGTTAAATTCAATTGACGTTTCATGACGAATGACACGAACCAAACACGATACAGAAAGCTAATTACCTCAAGGTGTTACCTATCAGTACGTAAATCTTAATACAGATGTTCACTTCACGAGCAATATGCGTACTTTTCGCCATCTTTGCCCAAAAAGGCAGCATTTAACACAAAACCATAAGAAAAACCCTTTACAGGTTTAACGTGTTTGCTATGATGCGCTCCGCACTTGAGAGATGCGTTGGGAAAAACATCTCTTTAGCCTATCCATTATGAGTTAGGAAAAAACACCCTGGAGGGGTTCCCGAGTGGCCAAAGGGAGCAGACTGTAAATCTGCCGGC
>NZ_JBGOOU010000023.1:0-88386 GCF_041439815.1 Vibrio sp. 1F279
ATATTCATCAACGAGTGCCCACACAGATTGATAGGTTTAAATTGTTAAAGAGCTTCTCTTCGTTGTGACTTACATCACTTCGGAAGAGGCGGCCATTCTAGCTATTTAATTCTCAGTGTCAAACACTTATTCGGAATTATTTTCTACTTTTAAAAAGCAAAAGCGAATCATCGCTTAAAGCTAGTTGCCTTACTAACATTCTTCGCTGAAGCCTTATGGCGTCAGCCGTGTCAGTGAGGCGGCATTATAGAGATGCAGCTCTCATTGGCAAGCATTAAATACGTTTTTTATTTAAAAAAGAGGTTAAGTGAAGACATTTCAACCAAGGGCTTATTTATACAACTTTCAACCCAAGTTTCGAACAAACTACCCACAAGAACCTGTGGGTAACTACTCACCATTATCAAAAAAGTAAGATAAACGAGCCCTAGGGTTTAGATATTCTCTAACTTGCTCCGGTAACTTGCTTGGATGAACTGCATTGACAATTTTTATCTCTTTAGTAAATAGGTCAATGATCGGGGCTTGGGTTCTTGGAACGCTAGGATCATAGATCAGTACGTTCGGATAAAGCATATGTTTGGCATTAACCGAAATCACGATTCCAATTGATTCATTGGAAAGCTGCACGACAGTACCCGGCGGATAGACTCCCATGAACTTAACCAATAGACTCAAATTATCCTGACTATATAGATGTTTGCAGTTCTTATATAAGTGGGACAATGCCAAGTATGGGATCATTTGTTGAGATTGCGCTTTACCATGACAAAGATTATCGAATGCGTTAGCCACTGAAACTATTTTGGTTAGTTCATCTATCTCTTCTTCTTTTAAGCCTTCAGGATAACCAGAGCCATCATTCATTTCATGATGTTGAACGATTACTTTTTTGGCACTTTCAGGAAAGTCATCAATTCCAGAGACAATATCAGCACCATATTTCGTATGAAGTTTTAGGTAATTCTCTTCCGGTGCTGTCAGCGTACTCTGCTTTCTAAGTATTGCAGCTGGTATTTTGATCTTTCCTACATCATGGAACAAAGCAGCAAAAGAAAGCGCTTTCAATTGTTGAGTATTGTAGCCTTTAGCTTTACCTATCATTAACGCAACGACAGAGACATTTAATGTATGAAAGTAAATGTCTTCAAAGTCAGCTTTAGCATTCATAAGATGTAAGGTAACGCTATCGTCACTTGCCAGTATTTCAACAATATCATCAACTAGACTTTTAACCTCTCCTACCGCATCTATAGGTCGGTTACGAATTTTTGTCATTACTGAACGCATTCGAGCAAGCGAGCGCTCGAACTCTTTCTCACAATGACTGACTCTACGACGGTAAGAGCTTAGGGTTTCGATACGTTCATGCTTATCTTTCCACATCCTTTCAGTTTCAAGGCTTATCTGTAGATCTGAATCGGCCCCTTTATCTATCTCGTGATTAGAAGGTAAAGGTGCAGTATCGCTTTGACTTAGATTTATATAGACATGCTTAATCCCAAGATGCCGAATTATTTTCACTTGAGCGTCATCTTTTATTTTGAAGCTGTTGAATAAAAATGGGTGTTCGTTCCATTTTAGGGGGAGTCGTATGTGTAGGCCGGGCTGGATGCGATCTACAGTAATCTTTATGCTGCCCATATTTATATAATATTGATTAATAATCTATATTTATAATTCTAATAAAACCACACGGGAATTTCACTATCCAATTTCACAGGTTCAACTTAAAGAATCACAATGCACCATCCAACGAATACCGAACTTATCTTCCACTTTACCAAATCTAGCGCCCCAAAACGTATCTGCGAGTGGCGTCATTATTCGCCCCCCTTGTTTAAGCTTCTCAAAAATTTTCTCTTGAGTCGCGGTATCCTCTGTAACCAAGGAAAGTGCCAGATTGTTCCCTTCAAGTTCTTTAGCTTTAACGCCATCAGACATCATGAGCTTCATACCAAATGCTTCGAACTCAGCGTGCATAACCCAACTAGGTTGTGCCCCCTCTATTACCTGAGGAGCATCACTAAAGAGTTGCTTCGATAAAACAACACCACCAAAGCATTTATGATAAAAATCTAACGCTTCACTACAACGACCATCAAAAAACAAGTAAGGGGTTACTGTCAGCATATGTTTCTCCTCTATTAGTCCTTTAAACATAGACAATAGACGTGAGAATGACAGATAACATTCTGATTTAAGATAATTAATTTACTAAGGAATCGAATTGCGAAGGGAAACGGTGAGATTTAGGAATGAAACCACAAGATCTGACTGATTGAAAAAGCGTTTCTGTCGTTAATACAAAGGTAAGCTTTTCTATTCTCCAGATACAACAAAGCCCCAACTTTCGTTAAGGCTCTATCTTAAAATATGGTGCCTGTAGGCGACTTTACTGGGCTTGCATCCAAGCCGACACGCTGGGTTAGGAATTCACAAATGTCCAAAACGACGAAAGGTCGCTATAAAAGCGACCTTTCTATATTTGGTACCGGTAGGCGGACTTGAACCGCCACGCCCGAAGGCAACGGATTTTGAATCCGTCGTGTATACCAATTTCACCATACCGGCATTATCTTGGGGCATTGCCCTTTCGATGTCTGGCATTATACGTATGCGAACTGATGTGGCAAGTATAAAAACTTGAATTCATGTGTGTTTGCCGATAATTTCGCCACTAAGTCATAAGCTGTGCGTCATGTCTCTTTTCAGGCCAAGCCTTAAACTATATTCTGACGCCTCAATTTTTAAAGAAGTAATAACACCATGACATCAACAAACACTCTGCCACCAGCTGGGGTAATGCGCCGATTTGGTGCCTTGTTCTATGACGCACTCATTGTAATCGCTATTGAAATGATGGCTGCCGGCATCATTGTTGCTCTACTGCACGCGCTCATGGCTCTTGGTATTTTTAACCATAGCGGTTATGCCGATGTCAGTGACTTCTTAACCAACCATCCAATTTGGAGCCCGACGTATACTTTTTACTTAGTCATCGTTTGGGTGTACTTCTTTGTCTTCTTCTGGACTAGAGCTGGTCAAACACTAGGCATGAGGGCCTGGAAACTGCGCGTTCAAAACAAAGATGGCTCTGCGATCACAATAACTCAAGCACTAATACGCTTAGGTACTTCGGGATTTGGACTAGCCAATTTATGTGTTCCATTCGATCCTCAGAAACGTGGCTTTCACGATATCTGGGCAAAGACCGAAGTCGTTGTGTTGCCAAAGGCACAATAATGCTATTAAGCGAACTTAAAGCAAGATCAAAAAAGGAAGGCTTAACGCCTTCCTTTATCATTTATAGTTTCCGCCTCAAGAGCATGATGGCAATTCCGAAAAATACCACGCTAGGGGCTATCGCACCAAAGGCTGGTGGTATTTGATAAACCAAGCTGATTGGACCAAAGAACTCGCTGGATATATAGAAAGTAAAACCAGCAATCACACCAGAGAGAATCCTTGCACCCATGGTCACGCTACGTAGAGGACCAAAGATAAACGACAACGCCATCAACATCATGACCGCTATCGAAATAGGTTGAGTAATCTTCCTCCACAAAGCTAGCTCATAACGTGCAGCATCTTGCTCTGATGCTTTGAGATAAGAAACATAATCATACAAGCCACTTAACGACAGCTCCTCCGGTTTCACCGTCACTATCGCGAGTTTGTCTGGAGCTAACGATGTTTCCCAAGAAAAAGTCGGTAAATTCTCTTTAGTGACCTGAATTTCATTCTCAAAAGAGGTGACCTCAACATCGCGCATTGTCCAAACGTTGTCTCCAACGTAATCGACTTCTTTTGAGTATATGGCCGTTTTCAGAGCCTTGTTCTCATCATAGCGCCACATGTTCAAACCATAGAGCTTATCATCGTCTATTTTAACAATGAAAATAAAGTCGTTGGCATCTCGAGCCCAAACACCGCTTTGAGTAGAAATAATACTACCACCAGCAACCGAGATGGTTCTTAAGTCACGAGCCATCTTCTGCGCTTGCGGAGCTCCCCACTGCCCAAGCAATGTCACTATCACCATTAACGGAATCGCAGTCTTAAGTACCGATAAACCAATATCTAACTTAGAGAAACCCGCGGCTTGCATAACCACAAGCTCAGAACTCGCAGCAAGCATACCAAGCCCAATCAATGCACCAAGCAATGCCGCCATTGGGAAGAACATTTCGATATCACGAGGAATACTCAATAAAACGAAATACAACGCTTGTAATAGATCGTATGTACCACGACCTACCTTCCGCAATTGCTCAACGTACTTGATAATTCCAGAGAGACCGACAAACGTCACCAATACCAGTGACGTGGTCGCGATGATGGTTCTGCCTATATATAAATCGAGAATCTTAAACACGGCTTAAGCCAACCTCTTATTCTTGAATTTTTCTTTCAAACGCCTAACAGGCACACTATCCATAAAGTTGGCACCAATCGCGACAAACAATAATAATGCATTGATTGGCCACATGCCTATTGCAGCAGGAATGTCCCCTTCTTCAATTGAAGATTTGGTTGCACTGATTGCCAAGAAGTAAGTCAAATAAATCAGGATTGCCGGACCTATTTTTGCAAAACGACCTTGTCGTGGATTAACTGCTGACAGCGGTACAACGAGCATAGTCAACAATGGGATACACAACACCAGTGACATGCGCCACTGCAATTCAGCCTTGGCACGATTATCTTGATTTCCAATAAGATCAATAGTTGGAATCGCTTCCCACTCTCGACCTTTCTTCTCTACTTCACGCTGACCAATTAAGCCTTCATACTCTTCAAAGTGCGTCACTCTATAATCAAGGCGAGAAGGCACTCCTTCATGACGAGTACCATCGTACATCACAATAACTTGGCGGCCATCGCTCAATTCTTTTACGTCTCCCGACTTAGAGAACATCACACTAGGAAGCACTGAGTCACGAGGTCGCATTTGAGAAACGAACACATTGTCTAATTGATTACCATCGATACCCTCTATAAACACAACTGAAGAACCATCGGGAGTCCTTGCAAATTTGCCTTTGGGTAGTAAATCGACGCTGTTCTCTGCAGCCACTTCCTCATACATTTGTTCTACTTTATCTTGTGACCACGGAGACAGCCAAAAGGAGTTAAAAGCAGCGACAGTTGCGGTAATCAACGCCAGATAAAGTGCTGATTGGATGAGGAATTTATTGCCAATACCCGTAGCATTCATCACCACAATCTCACTTTCGGCATAAAGGCGGCCAAAAGTCAGCAAAATGCCAATATAGATACTAAGTGGAAGCATCAAGAGCCCCATCGCTGGCATATTTAGACCCACGATCGATAATACAAGGCTTGCTGGAATATCACCATCAGAGGCGTCGGCTAAAACACTGATGAACTTTTGGCTGAGAAACACGAGAAAGAGAACAAAAAATATCGCAAATTGGCTCTTGATTGTCTCTCGGATCAAATATCTAACAATAATCACGCTCAAATTACCTATACAAAACTTGTTTTTTTGATTGAATCACTATAATTTCCCGTTGAACCTTTTATTTTTTAAATTTTTAGCTAAGTGTTAACGTTCTTCTTTAAGGTCAGTTCCATTATAGGATCCAACAAGTAAGAACCCATTATCCAACATTTAGTTCGATTTGTCTTCAGGATGTAGGAGTACGCATGGAGTTCAGTGTAAAAAGTGGCAGCCCAGAGAAACAGCGCAGCGCATGTATCGTTGTCGGTGTATTCGAACCGCGCCGCCTTTCTCCAGTAGCCGAGCAGTTAGATAAGATTAGCGATGGCTATATTAGTTCACTGCTTCGTCGCGGTGATCTAGAGGGTAAACCTGGCCAGATGCTACTACTGCATCAAGTACCTGGTGTACTTTCAGAACGTGTTCTGCTTGTAGGCTGCGGTAAAGAACGTGAGCTAGGCGAGCGTCAATATAAAGAAATTATCCAAAAAACCATCAGCACACTAAACGAAACGGGTTCTATGGAAGCAGTATGTTTCCTGACTGAACTGCACGTTAAAGGTCGTGATACTTACTGGAAAGTTCGCCAAGCAGTCGAAGCGACTAAAGATGGCCTTTACACTTTTGATCAATTCAAGAGTAATAAACCAGAGACTCGTCGTCCACTACGTAAACTGGTATTCAACGTACCAACTCGTCGTGAATTGAGCCTTGGTGAGAAAGCAATCTCTCACGGTCTTGCGATTGCTTCAGGTGTGAAAGCGTCTAAAGATTTAGGCAACATGCCACCTAACATCGCAAATCCTGCTTACCTTGCTTCTCAAGCTCGTCGCTTGGCCGATGATTACGAGACAGTGAAAACTAAGATCATTGGCGAAGAAGAGATGGAAAAGCTGGGTATGACTTCATACTTAGCGGTAGGCCGTGGTTCTAAGAACGAATCTATGATGTCTATCATGGAATATAAAGGTGCTGCTGACCCAGATGCAAAACCGATTGTTCTAGTCGGTAAAGGTCTTACTTTCGATTCAGGCGGTATTTCGCTTAAGCCTGGTGAAGGTATGGATGAGATGAAGTACGACATGTGTGGTGCGGCTTCTGTATTCGGTACAATGAAGGCACTAGCTAAACTGAACCTACCGATTAATGTAGTTGGTATCCTAGCAGGTTGTGAAAACATGCCAGGCAGCAATGCTTACCGCCCAGGTGATATCCTAACGACCATGTCAGGCCAAACAGTTGAAGTGTTAAACACAGATGCTGAAGGTCGCTTGGTTCTATGTGATGCGCTTACTTACGTTGAACGCTTTGAACCAGACTGTGTTGTCGATGTAGCAACACTCACTGGCGCGTGTGTGATGGCGTTAGGTCACCACATCAGTGCTGTACTGTCTAATCACAACCCACTATCTCACGAGTTAGTTAATGCTTCTGAGCAAGCAAGTGACAGAGCATGGCGCATGCCAATGGCCGATGAATACCATGAGCAACTAACGAGTCCATTTGCAGATATGGCAAATATCGGTGGCCGACCTGCTGGTACAATCACAGCAGCATGTTTCTTATCTAAATTTGCTAAAAAGTACCACTGGGCACACATTGACAGTGCCGGCACAGCTTGGAAGTCAGGCGCAGCGAAAGGCTCGACAGGTCGTCCTGTCTCAATGCTTGTCCAATTCTTATTGAACCGCAGCGGCCATGAGACTGAAGAGCAATCTTCAAAATAATAGAAAGGGCCTACGGGCCCTTTTTTAATAAGCGTTATTTGCTAGCTCCTGTTGACCAAGTAACATTGGTTTCCACGATTCCAAGTTCGAGTATTCAGTATGCAGACTGCCACATTTTACATTGTGTCTTCAGACAGCCCACAAGCCAGCGAAGAGGGTTTTGCTCACTACGTGTTGTTTCTTGCTCAGCATTTTGCAAAACAAGGCGCTAAACTTTATCTCAACTGTAACGATAAAGTTCATGCTGAGCGTATCGCTGAAGTTTTTTGGCAGGTAGAGCCTACTGAATTTCTCGCGCACAACTTGGCTGGCGAAGGTCCAAAATATTCAACGAATATTGAGATAGGCCATCAAGGAGTCAAACCTAATTGGAACCGCCAATTGGTAATAAATCTGGCCGATAATCATACAACCTTTGCGAACGCCTTTGCTCAGGTGATAGACTTCGTTCCTTGCGAAGAAAAAGCTAAGCAACTCGCTCGAGAAAGGTATAAAATTTACCGTCAGGCTGGATATCAGCTACAAACTATCGAGATTCAACATCCATAGTCAAACCTCATAGTTAAAGCTATCTTTGGATTTAGATTCAAGAAGCTTCACTTATGAAGTTTGACCACGATTAACCATTCACAGTATCCGTTATAAGAGCACTATGGAAAAGACATACAACCCAACATCAATCGAACAAGCTCTGTATAAGACTTGGGAAGAGAAAGGCTACTTTAAGCCACACGGTGACACATCAAAAGAAGCTTACAGCATCATGATCCCGCCACCGAACGTCACTGGTAGCCTACACATGGGTCACGCGTTCCAAGATACGATCATGGATACACTTATCCGTGCTCAACGTATGAAAGGCAAAAACACGCTTTGGCAAGTGGGTACTGACCACGCTGGTATCGCAACTCAAATGGTTGTTGAGCGTAAGATCGCTGCTGAAGAAGGCAAAACAAAACACGACTACGGCCGTGAAGCTTTCATCGACAAGATCTGGGAATGGAAAGGCGAATCAGGTGGCACGATCACTCAACAACTTCGTCGTCTTGGTGCATCTGTAGACTGGGATCGTGAGCGATTCACTATGGATGACGGCCTATCAGCTGCGACTCAAGAAGTATTTGTTCGCCTATACGAAGAAGACCTAATCTATCGTGGTAAACGTCTAGTAAACTGGGATCCTAAACTGCACACTGCAATTTCTGATCTTGAAGTTGAAAACAAAGACAAAAAAGGTTTCATGTGGCACTTCCGCTACCCACTAGCGAATGGTGTTAAAACCGCTGATGGCAAAGACTACATTGTCGTTGCAACTACACGTCCTGAAACCATGCTTGGTGATACAGGCGTTGCAGTTAACCCTGAAGATCCTCGCTACAAAGATCTTATCGGCAAAGAAATCCTGCTTCCTATCGTAAATCGTCTTATCCCTATCGTAGGTGATGAGCACGCTGACATGGATAAAGGCACGGGTTGTGTGAAAATCACGCCAGCTCATGACTTTAACGATTACGAAGTGGGCAAGCGCCATAGCCTACCAATGATCAACATCCTAACGTTCAACGGTGATATCCGTGACGCGGCAGAAATCTTCACAACGAACGGTGAAGAAAGCGATGTGTACTCAACAGAGCTTCCAGCAAAATACCAAGGTATGGAGCGTTTTGCCGCTCGTCGTGCAACGGTTGCTGAATTTGAAGAGCTAGGCCTACTTGAAGAAATCAAAGATCACGATCTAACCGTTCCTTACGGTGACCGTGGTGGCGTGGTTATCGAACCAATGCTGACGGACCAATGGTACGTACGTACAGCGCCTCTTGCTGCTCCTGCTGTTAAAGCCGTTGAAGATGGTGAGATCCAATTCGTACCTAAGCAGTACGAAAACATGTACTTCGCGTGGATGCGTGACGTGCAAGACTGGTGTATCTCTCGTCAACTTTGGTGGGGCCACCGTATCCCAGCATGGTACGACAACGATGGTAAAGTTTACGTAGGTCGCACTGAAGAAGAAGTTCGTGAAAAGAACAACCTTTCACCGGTAATTGTTCTTAAGCAAGACAACGACGTTCTTGATACATGGTTCTCTTCTGCACTTTGGACGTTCGGCACACAAGGCTGGCCTGAAGATACTGAAGCAATGAAAACATTCCACCCATCAGAAGTACTAGTATCTGGTTTTGATATTATCTTCTTCTGGGTTGCTCGTATGATCATGATGACCATGCACTTCGTGAAAGACGAAGACGGCAAGGCTCAAGTACCTTTCAAAACAGTTTACATGACGGGCCTTATCCGTGATGAAAACGGCGACAAGATGTCTAAATCGAAAGGTAACGTACTTGACCCTATCGATATGATTGACGGCATCGGCCTTGAAGAGCTAGTAGAAAAGCGTTGTGGCAACATGATGCAACCTAAACTGGCTGCTAAGATCGAAAAAGCAACACGTAAGACTTTCGAAGATGGTATCGAACCATACGGTACTGATGCACTGCGTTTCACTCTTGCTGCTATGGCTTCAACTGGCCGTGACATCAACTGGGACATGAAGCGTCTTGAAGGTTACCGTAACTTCTGTAACAAGCTATGGAACGCAAGCCGTTACGTACTGATGAACACAGAAGAGCACGATTGTGGCATGTCACTGTCTGTTGAAGACCGTGCAAACATGGAATTCTCTCTAGCAGACAAGTGGATTGAATCTCAGTTTGAAGTTGCAGCGAAAGAATTTAACGCTCATCTAGACAACTACCGTCTAGACATGGCAGCAAACACGCTTTACGAATTCATCTGGAACCAATTCTGTGACTGGTACCTAGAGCTAACTAAACCTGTTCTTTGGAAGGGTACTGAAGCTCAACAACAAGCGACTCGTTACACGCTTATCACGGTTCTAGAGAAGACTCTGCGTCTTGCTCACCCTGTTCTTCCTTACATCACTGAATCTATCTGGCAAAGCGTTAAGCCGCTAGTAGACGGCGTTGAAGGCGAGACCATCATGACTCAAGCGCTTCCTCAGTTTAATGAAGCTAACTTCAATGCTGAGATCGTTGACGACATCGAATGGGTTAAAACTTTCATCACAGCTATCCGTAACCTACGTGCGGAATACGACATTGCACCAAGCCAAGGCTTAGAAGTAATGATCAAAGTCGCTGATGAGAAAGATGCAGCTCGTATCGAAGCAAATAAGATCGTTCTTACTTCTCTAGCTAAGCTAGACGATATTAAAGTTCTAGCAGACGGCGAAGCGACTCCAGCTTGTGCAACTAAACTTGTTGGCAAATCTGAGCTGATGATCCCAATGGCGGGTCTTATCGACAAAGATGCTGAGCTTGCTCGTCTAGATAAAGAAGTAGCGAAGACTCACGGTGAGATTAAGCGTATCGAAGGTAAGCTAGGTAACGAAGGTTTTGTTGCTAAAGCACCAGAAGCGGTTATCGCGAAAGAGCGTGAAAAGCTTGAAGGCTACCAAGAAACTCTTGTTAAGCTAGAAGAGCAAAAAGCGACAATCGCTGCTCTTTAAAACTGAATGAACGAGGAGGTTTCGAACCTCCCGCTCTAGACAAAAAGGTTGGCCTTCATGGTCAGCCTTTTTTTGTGCCCTAAGTTCCAGTCCAATCAACCTCACTCCAGCTTATTGATAGCTTTTGCCTATCAAAACAATCTTAACTTCCCATTAGATTTAATGATAATAATTCTCAATAATAGTTCTATCGAAACAACACAACGACTGAGTAATTATCATGAAAAAGACACTAACCTTTGCTGCATTACATTTTACTATCGCATTTAGTGTCGCTTACGTACTAACTGGCGACATCTTAATTGGTAGCTTAATCGCTATGATTGAGCCTTCTGTGAATACCGTCGCCTTCTATTTTCATGAAAAGGCGTGGGCTCAAGTTCCAGCGCTTAAAGCTCGTCAGTGGATGACAAAGTTAAAAACAGCAAGCTTCGCTACTATCCACTTTAGTGTTGCCTTTACTGTTGTCTACTTATTGACTGGCGACGCCTTTGTTGGTGGTGTGATGGCAACGTTAGAACCCGCTTTGAATACTGTGGCTTACTATTTCCATGAGAAGGTGTGGTTACGAAAAGCAGAAAGCAAAGCAGCACAACCACAGTTTTGTTTGCACCAACATGCTTAACCTAAACAGTTTACTGTTGACATGGTTGCGATTCGCAATTAAATTATAGTTGTACATCGCAACTATACTGAGAGGCAACATGACTTCAGCACAACTTAGAGAATTATCACGTCAACTCGTTCGACAGCTTGGAATGCTCGACAAAGATTGTGGTGTTATTGCCCTACCTCCGATTCAAGCTCATACACTGATTGAACTAGAACAGCAGCCATTAACCGTGAACCAATTAGCGGATAAGCTCAATATTGATAAATCCAACGCCAGTAGAGCAGTCAACAATCTAGCGAAGAACTCGTTAATTCAAACCTCACCACACCCCAACGATAAGCGTAGTGTTGTAGCATCAGTAACAGAGCAAGGGATAAACACTCTTGCCAAACTTCACAATCAACAAAATCAATTTTATGACTCGGTACTTGAGCGTTTAACGGAAGCGGAAACTCAACAAGTTTCGGGGGGAATCGAGCACTACCTTAAAGCACTGCAACAAAGCCACGCTTCAATCGATGTGGTGGTTCGCCCCCTACAACAGCAAGACAACACCGTAGTGGCCAATGTGATTCGCCAAGTCTCTTATGAAAACGGGCTAACTGAAGATAAAGGTTATGGTGTGGCTGATCCCACCTTAGAAGACATGTTCAGTGTTTATAACAATGAAAGATCTCAGTATTGGGTGATTGAACTTGATGGAAAGGTTGTTGGTGGTGGTGGATTTGCACCATTAGCAGGTATGCCTGAAGTCTGCGAACTGCAAAAAATGTACTTCTTGCCAGAAACAAGAGGCAAAGGCTTAGCGAAGAAGTTGGTTAATATGTCGATGGAGAAAGCTAAGGAACTGGGTTATCAACATATGTATCTGGAAACGACCGAATGCCTTAATGCCGCCGTTAAACTTTACGAAAAATTGGGCTTTGAACACCTTGATTCAGCTTGGGGAGAAACAGGCCATGACGCTTGTGAGGTTGTCATGGCCAAAACGCTATAATGTGTTTTTGAAATAGGGTGAGCGTCGGCAGTTCATTAGATGACAAGCGAGTGAGCAAATTGATTCATTACGTAACGGGCTAATTGAATAACCGCTAGTTACGCAAAAAGTTACTCACGCAAGAGGCTGGATTCAAGGCTACGAAAGAACTCTCTTTTTGCCCATCGAGTTCCACTTCTAATTGATATAAATGCTTAGGGTTGGGCTTCTCAAGGTTAAATACCATTGGAGCCTCAACCTGAAACACAACACCCGTATGTTCTGCTCGCACATCAATCGGCATCACGAGAGTCATACCATTAAATTTGATTGATGCCGATATTAACCCCGGCTTTAGCGTTTGATAGATAACATCTACTTTAAACTCACAGCCACCACCGTGATGCCAGATTTGCTCGGTGACAACTTGCTCAAGCTTGACGTTACGAACGAACTGAAGATATGGAGCTTGCCAGATTCCGATACGAGAATCTGATTTAGCGACGACCTGTGAAGAGATAGAGTCATCCATATCCTCTTCAAGCAACAGGCTCTCCTCTTCTTCAAGGAAAAGGATCTCAAAACGATTTCGACCAGGCTGCATATAAGGACGAATGTCCTTGCGATATTCGGCTTCGCTGCCATCACAGTCAAACACGGCAACGCCATTGAGTCGCACTTCTGCAAAGTAGTCAACGCCTGCGACGACTAGCTCAACAAATGGGCATGCCAACATGGCATCATCCACTTCGATGTCATGCATCAGGTGCCATTCTTGCTCTGCGATTTCCTCTTCACTCAAGCTATTAGGGAGCTTTGAGCTTAATGGAGCAGGAAAGGTAATGTCATCTTGTGGGATAGAGAGATCCGTCAGTGGCGAAATTTGCCAAAGACCATCGAGAGGTAGCCGCATGTCATTCCTTGAGCTAGATCAATTTTGACCGCATTATAATGAATGAATGCATATAAAGACATTTATTTTTCTGAGGACAAAAAAATGCCAGCTCAAGGCTGGCATTCTTTAAAACTGGGAGAGATTACTCTTCGTCTTCATCATCTTCGTCAGGGTAGATAGCATCTTCACCTTCGTAGTAAGTGCCCCAACCGTCGTAGATAATGTCAAACTTCTCTGCAAGATTTACAAGCTTCTCAACTTGCTCATCAATCGCTTCTGCGTTCAGAGTACACTGCATCGTTGCATCACAACAAAGTAGCTTGTTGCCATCTTCGTCTTCTGTCTCTTCAGCTTCAAGCACTTCAAAGCCCATTTTGAATGCTTCAACAACGGCTTTCTCAAGTACTGCGAAATCTTCAGCGAATAGGTGATGCTCGATATCGTATAGAGCTTCAGGATCGCTACCATCTTCGATTAGTGCTTCAATGATGTCGCGAGTCTCTCCTTTTTGAAATTCAATTAATTCCGCTACTGATAGATATTCATCTTCGTGAGACATGTGTCTGCTCCAGAGTGTTGACTGTGAAAAGATCAAATTTGATTGCCACGAAATATGGCACGGATCGCCTAGAAAAGCCACCTAGATCAGGCGCAGAAGAGTAAGTTTATCGCTAGATAACAGAAGGGATATCAATTAAAAAGTGAAATCAAAATCACAGAAACAAATTTTCAACATATTATTAACTACCGTGTGTTTTAGCATTTCATTTTTATTGTTACTTTTAGCCTTACTCCTTCAAAATTGAGTGGTTAGTCATATCAGATGCATACTGCCGAACACTTCATCGATGCATAAAACCTCACTTATAAGTAAGTAACTGCATAAATTTTGAATGAAAAATCACGTTCACCAAGCAAAGTGGATTATCAAATCACTGAAATTAGAGCATAGATCCGCAAAAAGTTTGTTCCAGAACTCAGCCTTTCAGTTGGATTTTAATATTAACAATCACAAACAACTCAGCATTTAAAACCAAAAATATCAAAATAACATAACCTTTACACAAGTTTCAAAACTTGCATATTACGAACAAGCTTGTCATAAATAGACGCTGGATTAATAGTAAGGATGCAAAATGAGTAAGCTGTACGTTGGCTCCGAAGTCGGTCAATTAAGACGAGTTCTCCTAAATAGGCCTGAAAGGGCACTCACCCACCTCACCCCTTCTAACTGTCATGAGCTACTCTTTGATGATGTACTTGCAGTAGAAGCAGCAGGTGAAGAACACGATGCCTTCGCGACAACACTTCGTAACCAAGACGTTGAAGTGTTATTACTGCATGATCTACTGGTTGAGACACTCGCTGTAGCACAAGCTCGTGAGTGGCTGCTTAATACTCAAATCTCTGATTTCCGTTACGGCCCTACATTCGCACGTGATTTAAGAGAGTACCTTGCTCAAATGGACAATGAGCACTTGGCGACGATCCTACTTGGTGGTTTAGCCTACTCTGAGCTTCCTATTAAATCTTCTTCAATGCTACCGAAGATGCACCGCCCACTTGATTTCGTTATTGAACCGCTACCTAACCATCTATTTACCCGCGATACTTCTTGCTGGGTTTATGGCGGTGTCTCTCTTAACCCGATGATGATGCCTGCTCGTCAACGAGAAACGAATCACTTGCGAGCAATATATCGCTGGCACCCTGTATTCGCGGGGCAAGATTTCATAAAGTACTTCGGTGATGAAGATCTTCATTACGACAACGCCAATATTGAAGGTGGTGATGTACTGGTAATCGGTAAAGGCGCTGTTCTTATCGGTATTTCAGAGCGTACCAAGCCACAAGGTGTCGAAAACCTAGCTGCGAGTTTATTCAAGTCAGGTCAAGCTAAAGAAGTGATTGCGATTGATTTACCGAAGCACCGCTCTTGTATGCACCTTGATACGGTAATGACACACATGGATATCGACACATTCTCAGTCTATCCAGAGATCGTTCGTAAAGACCTAGATACTTGGCGCTTAACGCCAAAAGAAAATGGCGAAATGCGAGTAGAGAAAGCTGAAAACTACCTAACAGCGATTGAAGGCGCACTGGATCTCGATCAACTGAAGATCATCACAACCGGTGGTGATAACTACGAAGCTGAACGTGAGCAGTGGAATGACGCTAACAACGTACTGACGGTGAAACCGGGTACGGTTATCGGCTATGAGCGTAATGTTTACACCAATGAAAAATACGACAAAGCAGGTATCGAAGTTCTGACGATTCCGGGCAATGAGCTAGGTCGTGGCCGAGGTGGCGCTCGCTGTATGAGTTGTCCTATCGAAAGATACGGTATCTAAGCCACAAAACTCAATAAAGCGAACACACTAACTTATCTAGGCCAGTACCATTGTACTGGCCTTTTTTATCAAATTAATAAAATAAATATTCACAAATATAGCATTTTTATGTTTAACTGGGTTCTTCATTGATTCTATATACGCAAGGAGCGAGAGATGGCCTTTAATCTTCGCAATCGTAACTTTCTAAAACTTCTCGACTTTACTCCTAAAGAGATTCAGTTTTTACTCGACCTGTCTGCCGACCTTAAAAAAGCTAAGTATGCAGGTACAGAGCAGAAAAAGCTTAACGGTAAAAACATCGCTTTGATCTTTGAAAAAGCATCCACTCGAACTCGATGTGCTTTTGAGGTAGCTGCTTTTGATCAAGGCGCTCAAGTCTCTTATTTAGGCCCTTCTGGTTCTCAGATTGGTCAGAAAGAATCAATGAAAGATACGGCGCGTGTATTAGGTCGCATGTACGATGGCATTGAATACCGAGGGTTTGGCCAAAGCATTGTCGAAGACCTAGGCGCTTATGCTGGTGTACCGGTTTGGAATGGCTTAACCGATGAGTTCCACCCCACTCAGATCTTGGCTGATTTCCTCACTATGCTTGAGCATGGTCGCGGTAAACATCTGCATCAAATCAGCTTTGCTTACCTTGGTGATGCACGTAACAACATGGGTAACTCTCTGTTAGTGGGTGCCGCGAAAATGGGCATGGATATTCGCCTTGTCGCGCCAAAAGCATTTTGGCCAGAAGAGCACCTTGTCGAAGAGTGCCAAGCTATCGCGCAAAGTACAGGTGCAAAAATCACGCTGACAGAAGACGTTGCCGAAGGTGTGAAAGGCTGTGATTTCCTTTATACCGATGTTTGGGTTTCTATGGGTGAAGCGCCAGAAGCTTGGGACGAACGTGTTGCTGTAATGACACCTTACCAAGTGAATATGAATGTCATTAAGCTCACAGGTAACCCTCAAGTGAAATTCATGCATTGCCTGCCCGCTTTCCACAACAATGAAACCGTGATCGGCCAGCAAGTTGCAGACAAATATGGAATGAACGGCTTAGAAGTCACTGACGAAGTCTTTGAATCGGATTACTCAATTGTATTTGATGAAGCAGAGAATCGCATGCATACCATCAAAGCGGTAATGGTTGCGACTCTGGGCCAATAGCGAATACTGAAAGTAAACAAAAGCTTGATGTAATCGCTTGCGCTCACAAATTGAAAGCGTATAATTCTCGGCAATTTGTCTGAGAGTAGTGAAAATGACGCCAAGCAATGTTGTGATAAAACATAATGATATTGTGAAAACACATAATAAAATTGTGAAAACACCAAATATTGCTCGCAAGCTAGCATGCTTGCCAGGCCGTCTATTCTGCTTTTCAGCACTTTTTTAAAGCCTCCCATTATGGGGGGCTTTTTTATGGCCAATACATTATTGTGGGGAAGAAGATCATGGCGAATACGCTCTATCAAAAGCACATCATCTCAATTCCAGAGCTTTCTCGTGAAGAGCTAGAATTAATTGTTCAAACGGCAGGTCAGCTAAAGGCTGAACCAAACCCAGAACTCATCAAGAACAAAGTTGTTGCCAGCTGCTTCTTCGAACCTTCAACGCGAACTCGTCTCTCTTTTGAAACGGCTATTCAACGCATCGGTGGTGATGTGATTGGTTTCGACAGTGGTGGTAACACCTCACTGGCGAAGAAAGGCGAAACGCTAGCAGACTCGGTACAGGTTATCTCTTCATACGTTGATGCTTACGTAATGCGTCATCCTCAAGAAGGCGCAGCGCGTCTGGCTTCTGAGTTCTCTAACGGTGTACCTGTTATTAACGCAGGCGACGGCGCAAACCAACATCCAACACAAACGCTATTAGACCTGTTCTCTATCGCCGAAACTCAAGGCCGCCTCGACAACCTTAACGTTGCATTCGTTGGTGACCTTAAGTACGGCCGTACGGTTCACTCGCTAACTCAAGCACTAGCTAAATTCGACAACATCTGTTTCTACTTCGTTGCTCCAGAAGCACTGGCAATGCCTGACTACATTTGTGAAGAGCTTGATGAAGCGGGCATCAAGTACCAACTGCTGACAGACATGGAGGATGTGATTCCAGAGTTGGATGTTCTGTACATGACTCGAGTTCAAAAAGAACGTTTTGATGAATCGGAATACGCACACATCAAATCAGCGTACATCCTGACGGCTCCGATGTTGGAAAGTGCACGTGATAACCTAAAGGTTCTTCACCCTCTTCCTCGTGTTGATGAAATTACTGTCGATGTCGATAAAACACCTTACGCTTACTACTTCCAGCAAGCAGAGAACGGTGTTTATGCACGTGAAGCATTGCTAGCCCTTGTTCTTAACGAAACGCTGTAGAGGAGAGATATCATGTCTAAAGAGACTCAATTAAAAGTTGAAGCAATCAAGAACGGAACGGTTATCGACCATATCCCAGCCAATATCGGGATCAAGGTACTCAAACTGTTCGACATGCATAACTCTAATCAGCGAGTAACCATTGGCCTAAACCTTCCATCTTCTGCTCTAGGCGGTAAAGACCTGCTCAAGATAGAGAATGTGTTTATCACTGAAGAACAGGCGAGCAAGTTAGCTCTTTACGCGCCTCACGCGACCGTAAACCAAATCGAAGATTACGAAGTGGTTAAGAAGCTACCACTAGAACTTCCTGAGCAAATCAACGATGTGTTCGAGTGTCCAAACACCAACTGTATTACTCACAATGAACCCGTTGAAAGCAGCTTTAAGATCTTTGAAAAGAAAGAAGATATTCGATTGAAGTGCAAATACTGCGAAAAAGTCTTCTCTCGTGAGATCGTGACAGAAAGATAACGTCATACGGCAACACCGATCGAACGCAAAAACTATTCAATACCTCGCCTGTGCGGGGTATTTTGCTCTTTACCTATCCTAAGTTTGAAGGCACACTAAAAATCGCTTTTTATCCAATAACTGATGGAATAACCAATGACTAAAGTACTTCACACAGAATCTGCTCCAGCTGCAATCGGCCCATACGTACAAGGTGTTGACCTTGGCAATATGGTTCTGACTTCTGGTCAAATCCCAGTAAACCCAGCAACTGGTGAAGTATCTGCTGATATCGCAGTGCAAGCTCGCCAATCTCTAGACAACGTTCAAGCGGTTGTTGAAGCTTCTGGCCTGACTGTAAAAGACATAGTAAAACTAACGGTATTCGTTAAAGACCTAAACGACTTCGGTACAGTAAACGAAGTTTACGGTAAATTCTTTGATGAGCACGGTGTTGCAAACTACCCTGCACGCTCATGTGTTGAAGTAGCGCGTCTGCCAAAAGATGTAGGTATTGAGATCGAAGCTATTGCGGTTCGCAAATAGGTTTTAATATCTAGAATAAACGGTTTCTAGTAAACAAGTTGGCATAATACTGAGCGTTTATCAGATACAAAAAAGGTTGCCCAATTGGCAACCTTTTTTCTTGTTCATCGTTTCGCTTAGATGATTACTTCTTATTAAGCTCAACCACTTCTTTGTCTAACTCTTCAAGCTTCGCAGCCATCTGCTCACGAGCTAGGTTAGCCAGTTGACGAACATTAGACTTATCGTAATCTTCAGTGCTGATTGGTGGCAGCATTTCAACAATCACATGACCATTGTTCCAACGGTTCAGCTTCACGCCACCTGTTGAGCTACACACGATAGGGATAATAGGTAAGCCAGCGCCAATCGCAGCATGGAAAGCACCCGTTTTGAATGGCAACAAACCACGACCACGAGAACGAGTCCCCTCAGGGAACATCCATACTGAAACATCACTCTCTTTAAGGCTAGTAACCACTTGATCGATCGTACCTACCGCTTTGCTGCGGTTAGCCCGGTCGATTAGGATATTACCCGTCAACCAGTACAGCTGACCAAAAAGAGGCATCCACGCTAGGCTCTTCTTACCAACAGTCACAACCTTAGGTGTTACCGCAGATGAAATCGTGAATAGATCCCAGCTATTTTGGTGGTTTGCAACGTAAACATGTTGGCCACGAGAGTAAGCATCTTCCGGGATACGAAGCTCTAACTTCATACCAAAGATTTTCGACATGCGACCGAAATAACGACCAAAGGTAAATACGTGTTTCGGGTTACGTGGGCTTAGTAAACAGTAACCACACCCAAATACAAACATAAGAATCGCAAATATCGCCACTGCGAAAATACGTAATATTGCTATCATTTTGTTCCTCACAACCACCAAGTTGATTCATCTATTTGCACAACATAGGCAATAGATTCACTGGCGGTAAATACAACTATAAAAAAGCCGAAACCAAGGTTCCGACTTTTCTGTTTTCATCTTACTGATTCATGAACTCACTAACCTAAGTTAGTTCGACTCGCTAAACCGTGTAATGTTTGCGCCTAAGGCTGACAATTTATCTTCAATCTTATCGTAGCCACGATCGATGTGATAAATACGGTCAACGATGGTTTCACCTTGAGCGATACAACCAGCAATAACAAGGCTCGCAGATGCGCGAAGGTCCGTTGCCATTACTTGAGCGCCGCTCAATTTTTTGGTTTCACCACAAATAGCAGTGTTGCCTTCTATTTCCGCTTTTGCTCCCATTCGCTGTAGTTCAGGAATGTGCATAAAGCGGTTTTCAAAGATAGTCTCAGTGATTACACCACTGCCCTTCGCCATCATGTTAAGCAGGGTAAACTGTGCTTGCATGTCGGTTGGGAAGCCTGGGTGAGGTGCCGTTACGATTTTCACCGCTTTCAACTCACGATCAGTCATATCAAGGCTGATCCAACCTTCGCCCGTTTCAACCTTCGCTCCCGCTTCTTCAAGCTTCGCTAAGGCAGCTTCAAGAAGATGAGCGTTGGTGTTGCGACAAACCACTTTACCGCCAGAAACCGCAGCAGCAACCAGGAAGGTACCCGTTTCAATACGGTCTGCAACCACAGAGTGTTGGCCACCACCAAGACGCTCAACGCCTTCGATAGTAATCGTATCTGTACCTGCACCAGAAATTTTAGCACCTAGTTTATTTAGGAAATCAGCCGTATCAACAATCTCAGGCTCACGCGCTGAATTATCTAACACAGTTGTACCTTCCGCTAGCGTTGCTGCACACATGATAGTAATGGTGGCACCCACACTTACTTTATCCATCACGATGTGCGCGCCTTTCAAACGGCCGTCAACACTTGCTTTTACATAACCATCTTCCAACTTAATAGTCGCACCTAGTTGCTCTAGGCCATGGATATGTAAATCAACAGGTCGAGCACCAATTGCACAACCGCCCGGAAGTGACACTTGGCCTTCACCAAAACGAGCGACTAAAGGACCTAAAGCCCAAATAGAAGCGCGCATTGTTTTTACTAAATCGTAAGGTGCACAAAATTCATTAATTTCGCTGCCATCAACATGAACACTACCATTGCGTGATACTTTTGCGCCTAAACGCTTAAGCAATTCCATCGTAGTATCGATGTCACGTAGGTGAGGAACATTACTCACTTCAACCGGCTCTTCAGCTAGAATTGAAGCAAATAGGATTGGTAGGGCTGCATTTTTTGCGCCTGAGATCGTCACTTCACCGCTTAGCGGCTTATCCGATCCAATAACTCGAAACTTTTCCATCATAAACCTTAAAGTGACATCAGTTTCTTATCACGTTCCCACTCTTCCGGCGTGAAAGCCTTAATAGAAAGAGCATGGATATCATTGCGTTGAATGTATTCCATTAGTGGGCCGTAGATTAGTTGCTGCTTCTTAACTCGATTCATGCCGTCAAAACATGGATCAACCGCAACAACTTCGTAATGACTGCCTTCACCCTTCACGATAATTTCCTGAAGGTTCAGAGCCTCTGCTAATAATTCTTGTACTTTTGTGCTGTCCACAAATAGCTCCTGCCTAATTTTTTATGTGTTCTGCCATCATTGGCTGGATATTGCTCAATTGGAACAACGTTCGTAATTGTTCTGGCACGAAACTGAGCATTATATGACAGTTTTGATTTTTTGCATGCTCTAATAAGTGAATTAGCATCACCATTCCTGCTGAATCGACTCGATTTATATGGCTAAGGTCAATTTCAACGCTCGATTCCGTCGTTTGCCACTTTTCCAATATACGCCAGATTGCAGGTACACTATCTCGATCTATATCACCAAGAAGTTGATATTCTTTAGAGCTTAGCGCTTGCCATTGAGAATGGCTCATTATTTATTACTCTCAAAACGAATCGGTTGAGAAGCCAGTTTCTCGAGTTCGTCAGCTACTTGTAAGATGCCTTCTTGACGAATCTTAGTGTTCCACTCAGACTTCTTACTTGATAACAGGCTTATACCTTCGGCAACCATATCAAATGCCTTCCACTCACCTGACTTCTTATCTTTGCGCAGTTTAAACTCAAGGTTAATGTTTGGTCGAGGCGTATCAATGATATCAACCTTAATACTGGTAATACGGCTATCTGTTTTAATTGTTGGTTCTGGACCAAATTTAATCGTCTGATCTGTATATTGAGTTAACACTTGAGCATAAGAAGAAACGAGATATTTACGAAATGCATCAATAAATACGCGCACGTCTCCTCTATCAGCACCTTTCAAGTTCGGCCCTAGCAACTTCAGCGCCGCATATTGAGCATTCACATAAGGCATCAACTCTTCTTCCACGATGACCTTCAGTAACTCTGGGTCTTGATGGATATTCTCTTGCTCGTTCTTCAAACGGGCGAAAGCCTCTTCCGCAACTTGAGTCATCATCTGATAAGGCTGAGTTCGGTCAATCGGTTTTGCCGAAAAAGCTGGAGTCGACATCAGTAAAGCGACTGCTGCCAGAAACCATATTTTCAATAAGTAATTAGTCTTCAATAAATTATTCGTCTTTAACATGAGCCTACTCCTTAGCTTCGCTATTATCAGAGCCACCGACGCTATACAGCACTTGACCAATCAAATCTTCTAATACTAATGCCGACTTGGTGTCTTCGATAGAATCACCATCAATCAACATCTCTTCATCTTCAAAGATGAAGCCTGGAACTAAGCTGATGTACTGCTCACCGATCAAGCCCGACGTTAAGATTTGAGCACTAGAGGTATCAGGAAATTGTGAGTACTTCGCATCAATAGACAGTTCAACCACAGGAAGGTAGCTCTCAGTATCAAGTTCAATACTTTGAACTCGACCAACAACGACGCCCCCCACCTTTACTGGTGAGCGAACCTTTAGGCTGCCAATATTGTCAAAGGTCGCTTTTAGGTTATAAGTATGGTTTGAACCTATACCTTTTACGTCAGCGACTTGAAAGATCATGATTAAGATTGCGCAAATTCCGGCAATAACAAAGGTGCCGACCCATAATTCTAATTTTCGAGTTTGTTGCATGATTAATTCCCAAACATCAATGCGGTAAGAACAAAATCTAGCCCTAATACCGCTAGAGAAGAGTGTACTACTGTGCGTGTGGTTGCCTGACTAATACCTTCGGATGTCGGTACTGCATCATAACCATTAAAAAGTGCGATCCAAGTTACGGTGATAGCGAAGACCATGCATTTGATCATGCTGTTACCAATATCACGGCCAAGCTCAACGGAAGACTGCATCGCAGACCAGAAACTGCCGTGGTCAATACCTTTCCAATCCACACCGACTAACTGAGCACCCCAAATCCCGACCGCCATAAAGATCATAGCGAGCAGTGGCATAGAAATAAGGCCGGCCCAGAGACGTGGCGCAATAATGCGTTTAAGAGGATCAACCGCCATCATCTCAAGACTAGAGATCTGTTCCGTTGCTCTCATTAAGCCGATCTCAGCCGTTAATGCTGAACCCGCACGGCCAGCAAACAGAAGTGCTGTCACCACAGGGCCCAGTTCCCGTAACAACGAGAGCGCGACCATTTGCCCAAGGTTACCCTCTGCGCCATAGTCGATTAATACGACATAGCCCTGCAGACTGAGTACCATGCCAATAAACAAACCCGAAACTAAAATGATAGCCAATGACTGAACGCCAACGCTATAAAATTGTTTAACTAATAGAGGGAAGTTTTTTAGTTTCGGGATGCCAAACAAAGCCCCAAATAGCATTAGGCTTGCTCGACCAAATGACTCACAGATCGCAAGTGCGCGCTTACCGACACCCGCAATAGTTTTAGCAATCATATTCAAACAAATCCTTTTCTAAGCTATTTGCAGGAAACCTAAATGGCACAGGGCCATCCGATTCACCTTGCAAAAATTGCTGCACTCTTGGGTCGCTGTTGTTGTACAACTCATCAGGAGAACCTGCAGCAATAATTTTCCCATCAGCCATCAAATAAACCCAATCAGCAATGCTCATCACCTCAGGGACATCATGAGAAACGACAATCGAGGTTAAACCCAAGGCTTGATTGAGGTTACGAATCAACTCAACCAAAACACCCATGGTGATTGGGTCTTGGCCAACAAAAGGCTCATCATACATAATAAGTTCTGGGTCCAATGCGATCGCACGGGCCAACGCCGCTCGTCTCGCCATACCACCAGACAACTCACTCGGCATTAATTGCGCCGCGCCTCGCAACCCTACCGCCTCAAGCTTAAGCAATACAATGGTACGAATGAATTTTTCGTTAAGTTCAGTGTGCTCTCGCAAAGGAAACGCCACATTATCAAAGACATTCAGATCCGTGAAAAGTGCCCCCGATTGGAAAAGCATGCTCATTTTCTTGCGTGCTTGATATAGCTTTCGACGTGGCAATGCAGGGATGTTGTCGCCATCAAACCAAATTTCACCTTCATCTGGTGGTAATTGTCCACCGATCAGACGTAATAAGGTTGTTTTACCGATCCCTGACGGCCCCATGATCGCGGTTATTTTTCCTTGAGGAACCTCTAAACTGATGTCATCAAAGATAATTCGCTCACCGCGTGAGAAGCTGAGATTCTTAACTTTCACAAACTCAGTGTTCAACATACTTTTGTTGTTTCCTTGCTTTAAAAACGCCAATTATGGCTGCAATAATAATGAGTCTACTTTAGAATTAAAAGCGCTGTTCAATTAATTATTAAAAACAGAAAACAAAGGCAGGGATTTGAAAGCATTGAGAAATTCATTCCTCATCAACATTTCTTTACCACTAACTAGCAATTAATTTGTCGAGTGACTTCCCTTTTATCTAGCAACAAGTCAAAATTAGCGGTTAATTCTCCGTTTTTTATTAATTTTTAGGAATCATCATGCTTGAAGCGATTGCGTTTCTTATTATCGGTCTAGGTTTTTTGGTGTGGAGTGCAGATAAGCTGGTATACGGTGCCGCAGCTCTTGCTCGCAACTTCGGTATTTCACCACTAGTTATCGGTATGACAATCTTAGCAATGGGATCTTCAGCCCCTGAAATGATGGTTTCTGCGACAGCAGCCCTTGATGGTAAAACAGATACGGCGGTAGGTAACGTATTAGGCTCAAACATCGCTAACATCGCGCTGATTTTAGGTATTACAGCCCTTATCAAGCCATTATCGATTAGCTCTGGTGTGATTCGTCGTGAACTACCTTTAATGATAGGTGTCACTCTATTAGCGGGCGCACTGCTTTGGGATAATCACTTAGGTTTCTATGAAGGTGTGTTGTTGTTTGTTCTTTTTGCCGCTTTCTTATTTGCGATGCTGCAAATCAGCCGTAGTGAGAAAAAGAACGGTGATGCCTTTCTTGACGAACAAGAATCTGAAGTTCCTGAAGGCGTGAGCAACCCCAAAGCCGCAATGTGGGTGGTGGTTGGCCTGATTATTCTACCTCTAGCGGCCAACATGTTGGTTGATAACGCGGTTGTAATCGCGAAGTTCTTTGGTATGAGCGACCTTGTGATTGGTTTAACCATTATTGCCGTTGGCACAAGTTTACCTGAACTTGCAGCATCACTAGCTGGTGTTATGAAAGGTGAAGATGATATGGCTGTGGGTAATATCATTGGCTCAAACGTATTCAACATCCTTGCCGTGATGGGTATCCCAGGCATCCTAAACCCTTCAATCTTGAGCGAGTTTGCAATGGGTCGTGACTTCTGGGTAATGCTAGGCGTATCACTACTTCTTGTTATCATGGCACTAGGAAAATCTCGTAGCGTGAATCGTATCGAAGGCGGCGTGTTAATCGTGACGTTTGTGGCATATCAAAGTTACCTACTAATGAACATGTCAGCTTAATTGTTGATTTAACTTCCCGTACTTGGAGTATTTGATGTCTCAGCCATTTGATTATTGCAGCGTTGCAAAACAAGTTTTGGAAACTGAAGTTGCAGGTCTCACGCAATTAGACCAATATTTTAATGATGATTTTAGCAAAGCTTGCGACCTAATCCTGAACAACAAAGGCAAAGTCGTAGTAATGGGCATGGGCAAATCAGGCCACATTGGTAACAAAATAGCAGCTACACTGGCAAGTACTGGTACATCGGCTTTCTTTGTACACCCAGGTGAAGCGGCGCATGGTGATTTAGGCATGATCGAACCTGGCGATATTGTGATAGCAATATCCAACTCAGGTGAATCAGGAGAAATCCTCAGCCTATTCCCAGTATTAAAGCGTTTAAACATTAAGATTATCAGCATGACTGGCAAGCCAGCATCAAACATGGCGACTTTATCTGATATTCATTTACAGATTTCAGTACCCGAAGAAGCGTGTCCCCTTGGTTTAGCACCAACAACCAGTACTACCGCTACCTTGGTTATGGGTGATGCATTAGCCGTTGCACTTTTACAGGCAAGAGGTTTTACCGCTCAAGATTTTGCACTGTCTCATCCTGGTGGTGCTTTAGGCCGTCAACTGCTGTTGAAACTAGACGACATCATGCACACCGGCGATGCACTCCCAACTGTTGCTCCGGATGCACTAGTTCGAGATGCCCTGTTAGAGATATCTCAAAAAGGCTTGGGCATGACGGCAATCGTCGGTGAAGATGGCCAAATGAAGGGCATTTTTACCGATGGTGATTTACGCCGTATCTTAGATAAACGTATTGATATTCATAACACGCAGATCGGCGATGTGATGACACTGAACCCAACGGTAGCAGAACCAAATATGCTCGCAGTTGAGGGCTTAAATTTGATGCAAGCTAAGAGCATCAATGGCCTGATGTTGTGTGATAATGGCAAATTAGTAGGCGCTTTAAATATGCATGACTTACTGAAAGCAGGAGTAATGTAATGTCACAGGCAATTGAAACCCTTTACGGCACAGTGGATTCACGTGTATTTGCGATTGCAAAAGAGATCAAACTGCTGATTTGTGATGTAGATGGCGTATTCTCTGATGGCCGCATCTACATGGGTAACAACGGTGAAGAGCTAAAAACTTTCCATACGCGCGACGGTTACGGCATTAAATCGTTGATGAACGCCGGCGTTGAAATCGCAATCATCACTGGCCGTAAATCTCAAATTGTTGAGAATCGAATGACCGCTCTCGGTATTAAGCTAATTTATCAAGGTCAGGATGATAAAGTTAAAGCCTACCAAGATATTTGCGATAAGCTTTCAGTTAATCCTGAAAACACAGGTTATATCGGAGACGATTTAATCGACTGGCCTGTAATGGCAAAGGTCGGCTTAAAGGTATGTGTGGCAGACGGTCACCCATTACTTGCACAAAGAGCCAACTACGTAACAACCATTAACGGCGGTTACGGTGCAGTACGTGAAGTCTGCGACCTTATTTTACAAGCAAGAAACGAACTCGACGTGCACAAAGGTTTAAGCATATGAGTTTTAATCGTATTATCTACTTAATACTCATCTTTATTACCTCTTGGTCAGCCTATTACTTGTACGACAAAGAGCAAACTTCGACGATACAAGTAGATCCAAATTTAGAACTGCCCGCGTTTAGTGGCAAGAATCTTGATAATATTAGCTATGACGAAAGCGGTATTCGTAGCTATCAAGTTGAATCGACCAATCTAGAGCACTACTCCGTCGTTGGCGATACACACTTTCAAGCCCCTATTCTTTCAGTATTCCGTGAAGGGCATACGATAGAATGGCGAGTGACCGCTGATCGCGCAATTATGGATGAAAATCAAGTCATCACTTTTTATGACAACGTTGTGGCGAAGAACCTGTTGCCAGATGCTAGTTTCGATACAATGACCACTGATAAAATGGTTGTTGAACTGACTAGCCGAGATTTTTATTCAGACACTCCGGTCCATATGATCGGTACATTTTTTGAAAATGAGGGGCAAGCAATGAAAGGGAACTTCGGTACCAACAATGCGACTCTCTTTAATTCTGTTCAGGGTAGATATGAAACTCTCACACCTTAGTTTATTGGCTTTGACCCTTGCGGCGTCTAATGTCTATGCTCTATCTTCGGATAGCGAGCAGCCTGTCTATATTGATTCAGACAGTCAGCAATTAGATATGAAAAGCAATCAAGTTACCTTTCTTGGCGATGTGAACCTTAAACAAGGTAGCATCAATATCAATGCCGATAAGGTCATTGTTACACGTAATGCCGTCAACGGTGAAATTGAAGAAATACAAGGTTTCGGAAAGCCCGCAACCTTTTCTCAACTTACTGACGATGGGAAAACACTCTATGGTGAAGCTGACGATTTACATTACCAGCTGATTGCCGATAGATTGATCATGACTAAGAACGCGATGCTATCTCAAGATGGCAGTATCATTCGTGGCTCTAAGATTACCTATCAGATCACCTCTCAAAAGTTGGTTGCCGATAGTGATAGCAGTGAGCGTGTATCAACGGTTTTACAACCAGCGGAAGTGAATAAGTAATCATGGCAGTCCTTACAGCAAAGAACCTAGCGAAGACCTACGGAAAACGTAAAGTTGTAACAGACGTAAGCTTGCAAGTAGAGTCAGGTCAGATCGTCGGGCTACTTGGCCCAAACGGTGCAGGTAAAACCACCTCTTTCTATATGATAGTGGGTCTGGTTGCGCGTGATGAAGGTACTATCAGCATTGACGACCGAGACATCAGTATCTTACCAATGCACAGTCGTTCTCGTCTTGGTATCGGTTACCTTCCTCAAGAAGCATCCATTTTTCGTAAATTGTCAGTTGAAGACAACATCATGGCTGTTTTGCAAACGCGCGATGAGATGACTAACGCACAACGTCAAGATAAGCTGGAAGATCTTCTCGAAGAGTTTCACATCCAACATATTCGAGCGAGTAATGGTATGGCTTTGTCGGGTGGTGAGCGTCGACGTGTTGAGATTGCTCGTGCACTAGCAGCAAACCCTCAATTCATTCTCCTGGACGAACCTTTTGCCGGTGTTGACCCTATATCGGTTATCGATATCAAAAAAATCATCGTTCACTTACGCGATCGCGGCTTAGGCGTTTTGATTACCGACCACAACGTTCGTGAAACATTAGACGTGTGTGAAAAAGCTTACATCGTAAGTCAAGGGCATCTAATAGCTGAGGGAACTCCTGAAGATGTTCTCAATAACGAACAAGTTAAACAAGTTTATCTAGGCGAACAATTCCGTCTATGATTAGATAGAGAGTATCGAGAGTTCTTAGAATAATAACTAGGTAAGTAACACTGAATGAAACCCTCATTACAACTTAAGCTAGGCCAACAGTTAGCAATGACTCCTCAATTGCAACAAGCGATTCGTTTGTTGCAATTGTCTACTTTGGATTTGCAACAAGAGATTCAAGAAGCACTTGAATCGAACCCACTACTCGATGTCGAAGACGGCAATGAAGATACGCCAACATCGGAAGAAAAACCTAGCAGTGACGAGAAAGAAACAGTTGAAACAGTTGAACAAGACTTACCTGACAGCTCCGATTTAATCGAAAAATCAGAGATCGGCAACGAACTAGAAATCGATACAACTTGGGAAGACGTTTACAGCGCAAACACAGGTAACACTGGCATTGCGATTGATGACGATATGCCCGTTTATCAAGGCGAAACCACACAAAGTCTATACGATTACCTGCTCTGGCAACTCGATTTAACACCATTTACTGAAACTGACCGCAGCATAGCTTTTGCGCTAATTGATGCTATCGATGACCGCGGTTACCTTACCGTATCTTGTGAAGACATCCTTGAGAACTTCGACAACGAAGAGATCGAGCTTGATGAAATTGAAGCCGTTCGTAAACGAATTCAGCAGTTTGATCCGCTAGGTGTCGGTTCTGTGAATCTGCAAGATTGCTTGTTACTGCAATTGGCGACCTTCCCACAAGATACCCCTTGGCTTAACGAAGCTAAGTTAGTACTTACTAGCCATATCGACCAACTCGGCAATCGCGATTACAAACTGGTTATCAAAGAGACCAAGTTGAAAGAAGCGGAACTACGCGAAGTTTTGCAATTAATCCAACAGCTGGACCCTCGCCCTGGCAGTAAGATCACGCCAGACGAAACCGAGTATGTGGTTCCTGACGTATCCGTCTTCAAAGAGCTTGGGAAATGGTTGGTCACCATCAATCCAGATAGCGTGCCAAAACTAAAAGTGAATCAACAATACGCGGCCCTTAGTAGCAAAGGCAGTAGTGCTGACAACCAATTTATCCGCTCAAATTTGCAAGAAGCAAAATGGCTAATTAAAAGTCTAGAGAGCCGAAATGAAACACTACTAAAAGTCGCTCGGTGTATTGTTGAACATCAACGCGGTTTCTTCGAACATGGCGCAGAAGCCATGAAGCCGATGGTACTGAATGATGTGGCTTTAGCTGTTGATATGCACGAATCCACGATCTCTCGTGTGACGACTCAAAAATTCATGCACACACCGCGTGGCATCTTCGAACTCAAGTACTTTTTCTCAAGCCATGTCAGCACTGACAATGGCGGTGAATGTTCATCTACAGCAATTCGCGCACTCATTAAGAAGCTTGTCGCAGCGGAAAATACCGCAAAGCCTCTAAGTGATAGTAAGATTGCTGCTTTACTGGCTGACCAAGGAATTCAGGTAGCTAGACGTACCATAGCGAAATACCGTGAATCTCTGGGCATTGCCCCATCGAGTCAGCGTAAACGCCTGCTATAAACTAAAGTAGTTAGCTCTTTATTCATTAACGATTGATTAGTTAACTATTAATTTAGTTGTAACCTGGCAACCAACTGAAAAGGAAAGTCTATGCAAATCAATATTCAAGGCCATCACGTTGATCTTACCGATTCAATGCAAGACTATGTTCACACCAAATTCGACAAACTTGAGCGCTTCTTTGATCATATCAATAGGGTTCAAGTTGTTTTAAAAGTTGAGAAAATCAATCAAATCGCAGAAGCTACCCTGCATATAAATCAAGGGGAAATTCATGCGACAGCAACAGATGAAAGCATGTATGCCGCGATTGATTCATTGGTTGATAAACTTGTTCGCCAACTCAACAAGCACAAAGAAAAACTAAGTAGTCACTAACATGCAATTAAGCGAAGTACTTTCATTGGACTGCACTAAAAGTGCAGTCCAATGCACAAGCAAAAAAAGAGCCCTTGAGCTGATCAGTCAAATCGCAGCAGAAAGCTGCGGTCAAGATTCAACAGAACTGTTTGAGTGCATGCTGAGCCGTGAAAAAATGGGCAGTACAGGTATCGGTAACGGTATTGCGATTCCCCATGCACGCATGAATGTCAGTGATAAAGCGATTGCTGTATTAATACAATGCCAAGACCCAATCGAATTTGATGCTATCGATAACCGCCCAGTTGATCTACTGTTTGCTCTACTTGTTCCTAGTGAACAATGTAAAGAGCATCTGAAAACCCTTTCTTGTATGGCAGAGCGACTTAACGACAAGCAGACTCTTAAACAGTTGCGTAATGCTCAAAGCGATCAAGAGCTTTACGACATCATGATTCAAGTGCCAACTTGCGAGTAATAACATGCGATTAATCGTTGTCAGTGGCCAGTCAGGAGCCGGGAAAAGTGTTGCGCTACGAGTTCTTGAAGACTTGGGGTATTACTGTGTTGATAACCTACCAGTAAACCTGCTCAACGACTTCGTCGAATCGGTACGCGAGATCAATCAAAACGTCGCTGTTAGCATTGATATTCGTAACCTACCAAAAGAGCCTCAGTTAGTTACAGAAACGCTAGACCAGCTAGAAGCCGCCACAGATATAGACCTAAACGTCTTATTTCTAGATGCGAGTAAACAGACGCTACTCAAGCGCTACAGCGAAACACGCAGAATTCATCCTTTATCGATCGGCCAAGAAAAACTCTCTCTTGAACAAGCTATTGATTTAGAAAAAACACTTCTGGCTCCTCTTGTAGAGCAAGCCAGCATTGTGATTGATAGCAGTGACTGTAACCTCTACGAATTGAGTGAACAGGTTCGTTTCAAAGTTGAGGGCAAAGAAAAACAAGAACTCATTATCGTTTTTCAGTCTTTCGGCTTTAAGTTCGGCCTACCAAGTGATGCCGATTATGTGTTTGATGTTCGATTTCTGCCAAACCCTCACTGGGAACCGGCACTACGACCATTGACAGGACTTGATGCACCAATTCACTCTTTCCTAGAGAAACACGCTGAAGTTCTTGAACTCAAGCAACAAATTCAAGGCTTTGTTGAGCAGTGGTTACCCATGTTAGAGAAGAATAATCGCAGTTACCTAACGGTCGCGATTGGTTGCACTGGCGGCAAACACCGCTCAGTTTATCTAACTCAGAAAATTGGTGAATACTTCGAACAACTCGGTCATCAAGTTCAAATCAGACATGCCTCCCTAGAGAAGCACCAACAGGGCTAACCATGGAATTAACTCGAACTGTACTGATCCAAAATCGCTTGGGTCTTCACGCTAGAGCAGCCGTAAAATTGGTTGAGCTTGCCCAAAGTTTTGATGCAACTATCACTATCCATAGCGAAGAAGATAAAATCGCAACTGCAGACAGTGTGATGGGTTTGCTTATGCTGGAATCAGCGCAAGGGCAACACATCACGATCCAAGCTACAGGCACCGATTCACAACAAGCACTTGATGCTGTTTGCCACCTCATTGAAGACAAGTTTGATGAGGGTGAGTAGCGAAAACGAGTCACTGACAACACTGAAGACTCAAACTTCGAACCAACCAGTATTAAATCTTAGTTCTAGCTAAGTTTATGATTTAAATAAGCCCCAGAATTAAGTTACTATCCCAAGCATTGTTAGAATAATGAAATAGGAGGAAAATATGGCAGAGCAATTAGAATTCGACCAAGCTCACCAAACCCTCCAAGAAGTCAGCGAAGCCCTAGAAAACGGCCGATTTGTTCACGTACGTCGACAACTTCAGGACATGGAACCTGAAGATATTGCACACCTTTTAGAAGCCTCCCCTCGCAAAAGTCGTGACGTACTCTGGCAACTCACCGATCCAGAAGACTACGGTGAAATTCTTGATGAACTAAACGAAGACGTCAAAGATGCGCTTGTGTCGAAAATGGCACCAGAAACCTTGGCAGAAGCAACAGAAGGTATGGAAACCGATGACGTCGCGTACGTACTTCGAAGCCTACCCGACGATGTTTCTCGCGAAGTCCTTTCTCAAATGGACTCCGTCGATCGTGCATTAGTAGAAACCGCCCTTTCGTACCCAGAAGATTCAGCGGGTGCGATCATGAATACCGACGTAATCACGATTCGTGGCGACGTCGATGTCGACGTTGTATTGCGCTATATGCGTATGCGTGGCGAATTGCCCGACGCAACCGATGCTCTGTATGTTATTGATGAAGAAGAACGTCTGATCGGTAACCTATCGCTTACCACACTAGTAACGACTCAGCCCGATATTCAGGTTTCCGAAGTGATGGAAGATGCTGACGAAGCGATTGCGGTTGAAACCAGTGCTTCCGATATCGCCAGTCTGTTCGAACGTCGTAATTGGGTTTCTGCACCCGTTGTTGATAGTAACCAGCATCTTGTTGGTCGTATCACTATCGATGACGTGGTTGATGTTATCCGTGAAGACGCCGAGCACTCAATGATGAGCATGGCGGGTATGGACGATGACGAAGATACCTTCGCTCCAGTCGTAAAATCTGCTCGTCGTCGTAGTGTCTGGTTGGGTGCCAACGTACTCGCTGCACTTGCTGCTGCATCTGTATCCAATATGTTTGAAGCAACACTCGACCAAATGGCAGCGATTGCGGTTCTAATGACTATCGTACCTTCAATGGGCGGGGTTGCTGGTAACCAAACCGTTGCGCTTGTGATTCGTGGTTTAGCACTCGGTCATATCGGTGACAGTAACAAACGCGAACTACTACTCAAAGAGGCGGCCATCGGCTTCCTAAACGGCGTGTTATGGGCTGTTATCATTGGTGGTATTGTGGTTGCTTGGAAAGGTAACTGGATACTGGGAGGCATCATCTCAGCAGCGATGATGACCAACTTGATTGTCGCTGGTATCGCCGGTGTAACCATCCCGGTAATGCTGAAAAAGATGAATATCGACCCGGCATTGGCAGGCGGTATGGCACTGACCACAGTAACCGATGTTATTGGCCTATCGGTGTTCTTAGGCTTAGCAACCATACTGATCTAGTTATCATAAGCAGCTAGCCTATTTTTGGCGAAATACAGAAAACAAAAAGGGAGCCATCGGCTCCCTTTTTTAATTCATCATATTGGCGCTAACTTCATTAGTCACCCGCGACTTTCATCGACTCAAGCAAGATAGAACCCGTTTGAATTTGTGAACGCGTTTCAACATCGTTACCAACCGCAACAATCTGAGTGAACATGTCTTTTAGGTTACCCGCGATCGTCACTTCAGATACTGGGTATTGGATTTCTCCATTCTCAACCCAGAAACCTGCTGCGCCACGTGAATAATCACCGGTCACGGTATTAACGCCTTGACCCATTACTTCAGTCACAAGGAAGCCGGTGCCTAGTTCTTTTAGCATCTGCTCAAAGTTTTGACCCGTTGATTTAACGAACCAGTTATGAATACCACCAGCATGGCCTGTTGGTGTCATATCCATTTTACGTGCGGCATAACTAGTTAGCAGGTAAGTTGCTAACACACCATCAGTGATGATTTCACGATCTTGAGTGAACACACCTTCGCTATCGAATGGGCTTGAAGCCAAACCACGTAAGATATGAGGACGCTCAGAAATGTTAAACCAATCAGGTAGAATTTTCTGACCTAGGTGATCCAATAAGAACGATGACTTACGGTATAGGTTACCACCACTGATCGCCATCACAAGGTGGCCAATCAAGCCAGTCGCGACATCGTTAGCAAACATGATTGGGTATTGGCCTGTTGGTAGCTTTTTCGCATCCAAACGGCTAATTGTCTTTTCAGCTGCTTCTTGACCTACGCGCTCAGGCGTCCATAGCTCATCACGGTGACGTGCAACGGTGTAGCTGTAGTCTCGCTCCATCTCACCGTTAGCGCCTTGTCCAATCACACAGCAGCTCGTGCTATGGCGACTTGAAGCGTAGCTGGCTAGTAAGCCATGGCTGTTACCATAAACCTTAACGCCATAATGGCTGTCGTAGCTTGCGCCATCACTCTGTTTGATCTTGTCGCTATAAGCTAGCGCTTGCTTCTCAGCAGCAATTGCAATCTCAGCGGCATAGTCAGGGTTTGGTTCATCAGGGTGGAAAAGATCCAAATCTGGAATTTCTTTTACCATGTATTCTTTTGCGGCAGGACCAGCAAACGGGTCTTCAGAAGTGTACTGAGCGATATCAAGCGCAGCCGCGACTGTTTGAGCAATTGCCTTCTCACTCAGATCAGATGTAGATGCGCTGCCTTTTTTCTGACCGCGGTAAACAGTAATACCTAGAGCACCATCACTATTAAATTCAACGTTTTCCACTTCACACATACGTGTTGAAACACTTAAACCCGTTGACTTAGTAATAGCAACCTCAGCGGCGTCTGCACTCACTGATGCCATATCCAACGCTTTAGCTACTGCGGCTTCTAGCTCAACTCGTTGTTGGGCGACTTGCTGTTTTACATCCATATCTATTCTAATTTTTTAGGTCAATATTACGTAGGATAACAAGAATTTCGCTTTCTCCCCAAGATTCTTGCTAAAATAGGCAATATATTCGTTTGAGATAGTGACATAGGCAGAAAAGATGGCTCGCAAAAACCAAAAAGCCCCATGGGAACCAGAAGAAGAAATCATCTGGGTAAGTAAGACAGAAATGAAAACGGACATGGACGCCCTGCAAAAGCTGGGAGAAGAGCTTGTTGACCTAAAGCCTTCTGTATTAGACAAATTTCCGCTGTCTGAAGATTTGGCACAAGCGATTAAAGATGCACAACGCTTTAAAAATGAAGCGAAACGCCGTCAACTTCAATACATTGGTAAAGTAATGCGCAGTGTCGATCCAGAGCCAATTCAAGCGGCTTTAGATAAGATTCGCAACAAACACTCTCAAGCAACAGTTGAACTGCACAAACTAGAACAACTGCGTGATCGTGTTGTTGCAGAAGGCGATGCGGCCATTTCAGACGTTATGGAAATGTACCCTGAAGCAGACCGTCAACGTCTTCGTCAGCTCGCTCGTCAAGCTAACAAAGAGAAAGCGGCAAACAAACCGGCTAAGTCTTCTCGTGAAATATTCCAAATCTTAAAAGAGCTAAAGCTAGGCGACTAATCTTCGCCGCCCTTTAATCAGAAAGATAATAAAAGACCTAGCGCATGCTAGGTCTTTTTGTTTTTGACGCACTCGATATCAAGAAGCTCTCAATATCAATAAGTACTCAATATTAAGAAGTACTCACAGGAGTGAAAAATTATCATTCACCCGCTTTAACAAACGAGCTTAGCTCTTGCTGTGGATGTTCAGCCGTCAGTGTCTCTATCGAGTCTGCAACCAACACCTTACCTAGCGCTACAAAAACGAACTTATTTGCGATACTGCGTGCATCACCTAAGTGGTGAGTAACCATCAATACCGTAATGTTTCGCTCGGCGGCTAATCGCCTAACAAGGTTAAGCATTTCCTCACGAAGCAAAGGGTCAAGCGCAGAGAAAGGTTCATCAAGCAGCCAAATATCATGAGGCTGAACAAAGCATCTAGCTAACGCGACACGCTGACGTTGACCGCCCGATAAGTGCTCAGGCAATCTATCTAAATACTCCGCGACACCCACTTGTGCAGCGGCCTGTTCGACTTCGTGCTTTTGAGTTGCCGTAAGCTTTAACCCTGGATGCAAGCCTAAGCCAATATTTTCACGTACGGTGAGATGGGCAAACAAATTGTGCTCTTGAAACAACATCGCTAATGGACGCTGATGTGCTTCTTTGCCAATCAGTGATTGTCCCGCTACAGAGATCTCACCCGAAGTGGGCTCAATAAACCCAGCAACCAATGCCAACAGCGTTGATTTACCTGCGCCACTTGGCCCCATCAGCGCAACAATATCGCCCTGCTCAGCTTGAAAATCAAAGCAAAACAACTCTCTGTGATAGTGGTAGTCCACATCTTTCATCACTAACATCATCGGTTCCTCAACTCTTTAGCATCGAGCTTAGATCTTCGAGTAAATAAAAATTCAATCAGGCTAAAGCTGCCAACACTCAGTAACAGTAAGCTCACGGAAACCACAGCTGCGGCTTCCATTTGATAGCTGCCTAATAATTGGAATAGGTACAAAGGCAGAGTTCTAAAATCTTGGCTACCAAACAAAGCAATCGCACTTAAGTCACCCATTGCTAACATAAAGCTGATCGAGAAAGCTTGTGCCATCGGTTTTCGCAATGCACGCCACTCCACTAGCCTAAAACGCGTGAAACCAGTCATTCCCAAACTTGCGCACACATACTGATACTGCTGAGACAAATGCAGCATAGGTTGAGCCAAGGTTTTAATTACGTAAGGAAGCGCCATTAAACTGTTTACTGCAATCACGATAAAGAAAGCTAAGCTGAAAACATCGGTGAATGAACGCAGTAATAAGAAGAGCCCCGTACTGATCACAAGCCCGGGAGTAACTAAGATAATAGTGCCAATCAGCTCGATTTTATCGGCTCGAAAATTCTTATTCTGTAAGCGCCATGCTCGACTAGTCAGCAGTATGGCGATACCAATACCAACCGCGATAACACTTGCTAATGACGCGACTTTAACCGAGGTCATTAACGCAGCCCAAAACGGCTCGCTGCTCAGTACGATTAATGCCTGCGAGTTAATGCCACTGACGATAACCATAGCTAATGGCGGCAATACCAGCATTGAGACGGTGATGATCCAAAAGCTATCCCAAGCTTTTGACCACCAGCTATCCTTAACCAAATATTTCTCTTCCGACAATTGACTGGCTGTCACTGAAATAGGTTTCGATAGGCGTTGAATGCTCACAGCTAGCACACCACACAGCAGCATTTGCCATATCGCGAGCAAGGCACCAGCCTGCAGGTCAAAGTCGAATTTAATCGCCTGATAAATAGCGAGTTCGATAGTGGTTGATTTAGGTCCACCGCCTAGTGCCATCACGGTAGCAAAGCTGGTAAAACACAGCATGAAGACCAAACCACACACATGTGGCAGTTGCTGTCTTAAGCGAGGCCATTCAACCCATCTGAATTTGTTCCAATGACTCATACCCAAATGAGCACACAGCTTATGCTGCTCGGCAGGTACGGTATCTAAAGCTTGTAAAAGTAAACGGCTAGCATAAGGCAGGTTAAAGAAGACATGTGCGAGCAAAATACCATTCAACCCATAAATCGAGAATGGCAGTTTAATATCGAAGTTCGCCAGAAATTTAGCTAACCAACCACTGTTTCCATAAATAGCTAGCAAACCAAATACGCCAACTAATACGGGCAAAACCAAGGTCGAAGCAAACAGCCTTAACAACAAGGCCCGTCCAAAAAATTGTCTGCGACACAGAGCATGAGCAATAGGTATAGCAAAGCCAACACTCAGCATCGTTGAGAGTGTCGCTTGATAGAAACTGAATTTCGTTACATGCCAATAGTAAGGATCGGACCATACTTGGCTGATATCAAGAGAAGGGGCATTGCTAAGCAATGCCCCAACTGCTGAAACCACGAAGGTGGTAATGAGTATCGCAACCCAAACCCCGACCTTAGGTGTTTTCTTTATCATAAATTGATTTTTTACCGTAAATGGTTCACTCCAAACATAACGAATGAACCTTTAAATACAGAAAGCTAGTTTTTTAAAAGTACGTTAGAAAACTCATGTTCCTAAATAATAAGTTAAATCGTAAGTTAAAAAGTAAGCGCATTCTGCCATTCACGAATCCAAGGCTTACGCTTCTCGGCGATCTCTTCTGGTGTGAAGCTTAGCGCTTTCTGAGGAACCGTAAGTTGCTCGAACCCTTTTGGTAGCTCAACATCGGTCACTGGGTACATCCAGTTGCCAGTAGGCATCGCCGATTGGAACTCATCACTTAAGATAAATGCCATAAACTCACCGGCAAGCTTTTCGTTCTTGCTACCTTTAACCTTCGCTGCCACTTCCACTTGAGTGTAATGACCTTCTTCAAAGCTTGCAGCTGCGTACTTAGAATCACTTTCTGCAATGATGTGATAAGCCGGAGACGTTGTGTAAGACAACACTAAATCAGACTCGCCTTCTAGGAACATAGAGTAAGCTTCAGACCAACCTTTAGTCACAGTCACCGTTTTCTGAGCAAGCTTCTTCCATGCTGCAGTTGCTTCATCACCGTAAACCGACTTCATCCATAGCATCATGCCTTGGCCTGGTGTTGATGTACGTGGATCTTGATAGATAACCTTAAGATCGTCACGTTGCTCAACCAGTTCTTTCAGGCTCTTTGGCGGGTTTGCTAGCTTCTCTTTGTTATAGATAAACGCAAAGTAACCAAAATCATAAGGAACAAAGGTACTGTCGTTCCAACCATTAGGAAGCGTCACAGATGATGTATCAACACTGTGCTCAGCCAATAAGCCCGTAGATTTCGCTTCAGCCATGAGATTATTATCTAGGCCTAAAATGATGTCAGCTTTGCTGTTGCCACCTTCAAGACGTAAGCGGTTTAGAATAGACACACCATCTTCTAACGCGACAAAATTCACATCACAACCACACTTTTCTTCGAATGCTTTTTCAACGGCAGGACGAGGGCCCCAATCCGCAGCAAAAGAGTCGTAAGTGTAAACCGTTAAGGTGTTGTCTGCTGCGAAGGCAGAAAAAGAGATGGCTGTAGTAACAGCAAGAGTTGTTAATGTTAATTTCACTGGACGCTCTCCATGGTCTGAGCGGCACAGGTTTGAGGGAGGAGAACGGTAGAGGTTGTTCCTAACTCAATTCCTACGCCAGCATTATCTGGTTCAGGTTTACGGGTCCCAAGTGTCTGCTTGATCTCAGCTCGCATTCATTATTTGAATGGTTCGCTCCCCGATGAGTGTTCAGGATTGTAATTTGATTTTTAACAATAAGCCATCAAGTTTGGATCAATTACGTTGATCGTACCCCCAACGTGGCACTAAACCTTGCTCGATACCAAGATGGTCTAGAATGCGTGCCACCATAAAGTTGACCAGGTCTTCAATCGACTTAGGTTGATGATAAAAACCCGGAGCTGCAGGCATAATCGTCACGCCCATGGTCGAGAGTTTGTGCATATTCTCTAAATGCAACGTAGAAAATGGCGTCTCACGAACCACCAACAACAACTGTCCTCGCTCTTTCATAACCACGTCGGCTGCACGCTCGATCAAGTTATCTGATAGGCCATGAGCAATCGATGCCAAGCTTCCTGCAGAGCATGGACACACCACCATCTGCTTCGGTGCTGCTGAACCAGAGGCAACCGGTGAGAACCAATCATCTTTGCCACACACCACCAGCTTTTCTGGGTCGCAATCTAAATGCTTAACCAAAGCTTGTTTCGCAGCATCCGGCCCAGCAGGTAACTTAAGTTCATGCTCGGTCGCCAACACCACTCGTGCTGCCGATGATATCAGCAAGTAGACCTGATAATCGGCGGCCAAAAGGCATTCAAGTAAACGCAGGCCATAAGGCGCACCGGATGCGCCAGTGAAAGCCAGAGTTATCTCTTTATCGTGTTTTGTCATGTTCTCAATTACTTCAAATTATAAGGTCGTGGATGCGTTAGCCTTTGAGTGCCAATCCATCCAACAGTTTCTGATGAATACCACCAAAGCCACCATTACTCATTACCAAGATTTGGTCGCCCGCTTGTGCCTCAGAGACAATTTTAGCAACGAATGCATCCATATCATCACTTACGTGCGCGGGTTGGTGACACGCATCGGCGACGTCTTGTACCGACCAATCAATGCTATCGGGTTGGAATAAGTAAGTAGAATCCGCTTGCTTCAACGAATCAGCCAGCGTTTCTTTGTGCACTCCACGTTTCATCGTGGCAGAACGAGGCTCTAAAACGGCAATTATTTTTTTCGTGTCGACCTTATTACGTAAGCCGCCCAGCGTAAGTTCAATTGCCGTTGGGTGATGTGCAAAATCGTCATAAACAGAAACGCCTGCCACTTCGCCTTTAAACTCTAGACGACGTTTGGTGTTGATGAACTTCGCCAACGACTCACACGCTAAATCAGGTGTCACCCCTACATGTCGCGCAGCTGCAATCGCCATCAAAGCATTATTGACGTTATGGTCGCCAACCAAATCCCAGTCGACGGTTCCAACACATTCGCCTTGGAAGTACACCTCAAATTTAGAGCCGTCTTTAACCAGCTTCTTGGCATCCCAATCACCGAGTTCACCACTCGACTCAGTTTCACTCCAGCAGCCACGAGATAACACATCTTGGATCGCGGTATCTTGCTTCGGTGAGAAAATACGGCCATTACTTGGCACTGTGCGAACCAAATGATGGAACTGACGCTTAATCGCCTCAAGATCATCGAAGATGTCAGCATGATCGAACTCGAGGTTATTCATTACCAAGGTTCTTGGGTGGTAGTGAACAAACTTAGATCGTTTATCAAAGAAAGCACTGTCGTATTCGTCAGCTTCAACCACGAAGAACATGCTTTCACCAAGGCGAGCTGAGATACCAAAATTACCCAACACACCACCGACAAGAAAACCCGGTGCGTAACCGCAGTCTTCAAGGATCCAAGCCAGCATGCTCGATGTTGTTGTCTTGCCATGCGTTCCCGATACCGCTAATACCCAACGATCATGCAACAAGAACTCTTGCAACCACTGCGGCCCAGAAGTGTATCTAAGGTTGTTATCCAATACATACTCAACACACGGGTTACCACGACTCATCGCATTGCCAATCACCACTAAGTCAGGTCTTGGTTCTAACTGGCTTGGGTCAAACCCTTCAATAATTTCAATCCCTTGAGACTCCAACAAAGTGCTCATTGGTGGGTAAACATTCGCGTCACTACCGGTAACCTTGTGACCTAATTGACGAGCCAATACCGCAGCACCTCCCATGAAGGTGCCACAAATTCCTAAGATATGAATATGCATAAATTGCTTCCAAACGCTTGGCTAAATGAACCATGTCTAAATCAAACTACTGCACTCATTATCATTAAATGGCGATTAAAAGCGAGTAGCAATGCAAAACAAATTTAGTCGACATAGTAAGTGAGATCTGCGTCGCTTAGTTCATTACCATTAAAAAGATCTAACCTTTAGAATTTAAGTAGGCGTCTAGGTGAATAAAGCCCAAGTAAGAGGCAAATTCTATAGTGCTCAAATCCCCCCTAATATTGAGAGAAGTTTAAGGAAATAACATGTCTGAGATGCGCACCCTTGGTGAGTTCATTGTTGAGAAACAGAGTGACTTCCCCCATGCAAGCGGTGATCTATCATCCCTTTTGTCGTCTATTCGACTTGCTGCAAAAATTGTTAACCGTGAGATCAACAAGGCTGGTCTAGTCGACATCACTGGCGCTGTTGGTACAGACAACGTTCAAGGTGAAGAACAGCAAAAGCTAGACCTTTACGCGAACGACAAGTTTAAAGCGGCTCTAGAAGCTCGTGATCAAGTTTGTGGTGTTGCAAGTGAAGAAGAAGACGAAGCTGTCGCCTTCAATAAAGAGCTCAACAAAAACGCAAAATACGTCGTTCTGATGGACCCACTTGATGGTTCTTCAAACATCGATGTCAATGTATCTGTTGGTACAATCTTCTCTATCTATCGTCGAGTATCGCCTGTTGGTACCCCACCAACACAAGAAGACTTCCTACAGCCAGGACACAAGCAAGTAGCCGCGGGGTACGTAATTTACGGCTCTTCAACTATGCTTGTTTACACAACTGGTGCAGGTGTAAATGGCTTCACCTACGACCCATCTCTGGGCACCTTCTGTCTGTCTCATGAAAACATGATGATCCCTGATGAAGGTAAGATTTATTCCATCAACGAAGGTAACTACATTCGCTTCCCTACGGGTGTTAAGAAGTACATCAAGTACTGCCAAGAAAATGAGCCAAGCGACAATCGCCCTTACACATCACGTTACATCGGTTCTCTAGTATCAGATTTCCACCGTAATCTTCTGAAAGGCGGTATCTACTTATACCCAAGTACACAAAGCCACCCTCAAGGTAAACTGCGTCTGCTGTACGAGTGCAACCCAATAGCCTTCATCATGGAGCAAGCTGGCGGTATTGCCTCCGATGGCGCCCAACGCATCATGGATATAAAACCAACAGAACTGCACCAACGTGTGCCTTTCTTTGTCGGTTCTAAGAACATGGTGAACAAGGTAGAAGAGTTCCTTGAACTTAACCGAGACTAATCATCTCGCTTATTTCTCAAATTAACGCCATTAAAAAAGCCAGCATTTACATGCTGGCTTTTTGTTCTACAACTCAGAATACATAGATGTTACGGATAGATAACTATTACGAATTGTCCCGCTTACACCAGTCACCCGAAAGTATTTCTTTATTAGCCGTTAGATCAAGCTGATACAAATATACCCATGCTAGTCCAAATATAGTCTCTATTTGTTCGCGACGATACTCAACAGGAACATCTTCTAGCCGATCGAGCGAAGCCAAAACTTCATCGTTAATGATATAGACCTCGCCAACGACATTTTTCTTTCCAGAAATCATCGCCGGATAGGCACCTAAATCAAAAAGAGCGTATTCCTCAGGGGTGTCAAACCTTCCTAAGCACTTACACTGCTGCAAATAGTGGTGGTTGGACTGACCTTGCCTCAAGGTTCCATAAACAAAAACAAGTTGCTGCATAACCCCTCCTCAGCATTCGTCATCCGCAAATCAATCACGACTCAAGTGTTACTCGAATTCAAATTGATAGAGAAGATCCACGGCACTGTCTAGCCCCGATACGGCTTCAACATAGAGATCCTGCATCAATCGATAACGAACAGTAAACTCACCTAACGAGTTAAAGATACCTACGCCATACTTCACCTGTAAACCAGGGAGAATGTAGCCGCTGACCGTAACCTGGGAGTCATCTCCAGAGCCTGCAGTATCCAATTGCAAGTCCTGTACGCCAAAAGCCTCACCAATTTCGCCGACAACCTTGCCGCTCTTCGCCAAGCTTAAGCCAATTAAGGCCGTTGTCATTGAACCATTCGACTCACCATCAATATCTTGACCACGCAAAATATAAGACAACGCGTTGGCTTGCGGCATCGCAGGATCAGAATAAATTTCGATGGTCGGCTCTGTCGCCGGGCCTGTCACTCGAATACCAGCTGTCACATCATCCTGAGTATTATCAGGGTTACGTATCGCATTGATCGCTACATATGGCTGATCCGGAGGCCCATTCATTAGAATCTTACCTTCTTTGATCAAGAGATCTTGTCCAAAGGATTGGTAAGTACCATCGACGATGTTTACCTCACCTGTGATAAAAGGACCTTGGTCTTTTTGAGCCACGTTGAGCTTGCCGACCAAATCACCTTCAAGACCAAAAGCAGACAGTTTAAAGTCATCGCCAATGGAGATATTAATATTGGTCATCACATTGAATGGAATCGTGTCTTCGCTCTCTGGCTCAAGATCTTTATTCAAGATCACTTGATCAGAAGAGACACCGACCGCTGACGGTGGTAAGTCTTCGACAACGATACGTCCCCACGGTAATGCGATATCACCCGTAATTTTTGCAAGCTCTGGCGTGACATCAATGGTCATGTCAGGCACGACCTTCACCTTAACCATAGGCGGAATATCAACCATCAACTCATCAGCAAAAACTCTAACGTTAGAGTGCCATGCTTTAAGATCCTGCCAATCCCCGGAGCCTTCGATATCAAGGTGACCATCGGGTGTTTCAACATTGGCCTCTAACTTCGCGCTGTAGCCGTCAAAATCGAGGTCAATACGACCATCTTTAATATCGACAGGTGTGACATCGCCTTTGACTTGAATACCATCAACAGAGAATTGACCAAAGACTTGAGGATGCATCAAAGAGCCTTTTACCTGTAGGTCACTCTCAAGAACGGCCTTCAACAGGCTGTATTCGCCGAGGATTGGCTGTAAGAAGTCCAGATGGAAGGTTGTCAGCTTAATTGCCGCATCGACCATTTTGTCTTCTGCGAGAATGTCTGGTAACGACACCGTGCCAGACAGGTCACCATTGTCGGAAACATCCAGTTTAAAGTCGGCGTTCAGTTGGTTGTCTTTCAACTGTGCATTCAATGCAACGCTTTCCCAACCGAGTGTGATTGGCTCACCAACTTGTTGAACAGCCTGACCTTTCGGCATATCGACGCTTACCGTCACCTCAGGTTCACCTTGTTCCGACCATTTGGCATGAGCGGTCGCATTGACTAAACCCTGTAATTGCGTTTCTTTAGGCATGAGGGCTTGGATCTGCTCAAAGTCGAATTGGTTAACGCCCAGTTTGGCCTCACCTGACTTTCCAGCGCGGATATCCTCATCCAGACACACGCTCGAACCCGATTGCTTCCAACAGTGCGCTTGAACGTCGGCATACTGCTTATCGACATCCGCCTTAATCGCAACGGGTTGGTCTAATACCCAAGGTCCCTGTTGAGTGGTAATTCTGACTCTGTCTAACGACCCATCCCAAATAAGAGAAGGCTTCTGAATCAATTCTCCAGAGATAGCCAAACTGGTCGACACGATGTCGGATATCACATCAAGTGTCACAGTGTGTTTCTTCTCGCCACCACTCACGGTTAGACCAATGCTTTCCACGCTTTGATCTTGATAGGTTAAGTTCTTAGCTTTTAATACAAGATCGGCTTGAGCTTCAGGCAATGGCAGAGGAACCACTGAGCCATTAAGCGATAAGGATTCTAGTGTTGCTTCGTTATTCCAATCGACCTTATCAACATTAAGCGCGAGATCGACCTTTGGCTCTTTCGTTGGGCCACTAAGCTGGATATTACCCATCACTTTACCCGTCAGCTCTGGAACACTCTTATCTAACTGTGGGAAATTAATCGCAACGCCCATAGCCCATTGCTTATCCAGTTGCCCTTGAGCCTTAATCGAATTAACACCGTGAGCCAAGCTCAAACCACTGGTTTTCAGTTTAGGTTCACCGCTCGCGCTGCGATCTGACGCTGACAACTGCCCTTTAATATCCAGAGGGTATTCACGTAGGATCCCCTCGATATCGAGCTTAGGCAGTTCAATCGCCCAACCACCCGCTTGTGTCAGTTCACCCGAAGTAACGATGCTTCCGCTAATGTTACCCTCGGCTTCTGGCCACTGCAGACCCGGTTGTATGTCTTTGAGCGTCACATCGGCTTGCCAATTAACGAGCTTCTTCCAGTTCGCTTTGACTACACCATTTAGTTCGCCACCCAAGGTATTCAGTTTCAAGCGTTCAAGTTCAATCTGTTCCGTGGTGCCTTTACCTTGCAGATCTATTGCTAATGCAGGTATCTCCTTACCATCGGCTTCCGCTTTAAGCTGCACATTAAAACCATCTAATGAACCATCGGCTTTGAATTTATCAATTGCAGCTTGGTAGTCACTTTTACCTGTCAAAGGCCATTGCGCTTTACCTCCCTCTAAAACAAGGTCAAATGGCAGAGTCGGTTCTAAGGGTTGAATATCACCAGACAGTTGAGCCTCAATCAATTCAGAAAGCTGAGAATCTAAGTGCAGCTTAGCCACGCTGCCTTGTGCTTTCAGAGACAGTTTCTGACCAGCAAGATCGGTTTCTTTCACCAACGCACCCAAAGAAAGCTCTAGCGGATAGCCGCCCTTGAGCTCAACCTTCGTCGTTAGGTTCGCGCTTGCTTGTGGCATATCGAGTTCGAGAGTAGAAACATCGACTGTATGTTTACCTGCTCGAGCTTCTAATCCAAGATGGTTTACCACAATCGATGTTTCTTGTTCTAAAGTGAAATTGTTGAGATCAAAACGCTCAAGTACAACCTGCAAAGGAATTAAGACTTCAGGCAACTCGATAGCTGTCTTAGCTGCAGTCTCTGGCTCGACGATTTCTGATTGTGGGTCTTCAGTAGACTCTGCAAGTTTAACCTTAAGATCATTGAATAAGGTTGGAGATACTGTCAGCTTTTCCCCCTGCATACTCAGGGCAGTAGAGAACAAACCCCATTCAATTTCATGACCTAAGATATTCAGTTTGATATCAGATAAAGCGATTCGATTAATGACGATTGGTAGTGGTGTTTTTACCGATGTTACGGGCGGAGTAGGTTCTGCCTCTTCTGTAGAAGCTGGTGGCAATTCAGTAAGTGCAAAGTCCAGCCCTTGAATCGCTATGCGGTCAACACACACTTTAGGGTCGAGCAGACAGCGCGGATTGATAGCCAATGCCAAATTTTCAACCTTGGTATCGATATGTAGGCTATCATCTTTGAACTCGACATTGTTAAGCGTAAAGCTTGGGAAAAGAGCGCCTTTAGTACTTTCCACCTTCAGTTGTGGCAATGCTTTTTCAGCGCCCCACAACACAGTATTCAACCCCGAATTGGTGAACAAAACAAAACCTAGTAGGGCGATTAACAATAGCAAAATCGACGTCAATGAAATCGACGCCCACTTTATACACTTACCCACCACTTTGATCATAATTCTGGCCCTAAACTAAAGTGCAGTTGGAACTCATCACCTTTTTTCGCATCTAGACCCCAAGCAAAATCTAAACTCACAGGACCGACGGGGGACGCCCAACGAATCCCTACACCAGTACCATGCTTCCACTCTGGCGTATCATTGAATGCATCACCAATATCGTAGAAGGCCGCTCCCCACCAATTCCCAACTAAGCGATATTGGTATTCAAACGAACTGGTTGCAATGAATTTCGCCCCCGTTAGTGCGCCACTTTCATCTCGAGGAGAGATAGACTCATAGCCATAACCACGGATGCTATTATCACCACCCGCAAAAAATCTTAAAGAAGGAGATAACTTATCAAATTCGTCCGCAAAGTTTCCGCCGAATTGAAGGCGGGTTAAACCTCGGTGGTTATTACCAATGCTTCGAATCCATGCGGTTTGCCCTTGAAAACGTACGACTTGGGTTTCAGATAACAAGGTATCATCAGCCGCTTCAACCATGATGGTTTGTTTATCGCCCCACATCGGCATTGAACCGCCTCGGGTTCGAGTGCGTGAGAAAGAGACACCTGGCAACACAAACTGCGCCAAATCGTCTTGTAAACCTTGTTTATAGTTTTCGACTAGGTATCGAATGAATACCGTGCGTTGCCAACCATTATCTAGACGCCAGTACCTTTCTAAGGCTAAGTTTGACTCCAAACTCTTGGTATCACGGTTATCCAGATTCTTCATTCCATACTTAATTTGATAGTAGTCATTAAGCACGTCATCCAATGGGATTTTATAAGCCGCCGTAATCGTCTGCTCAGGCTTGGAGATCGATAAACTACTATTAAAACTATGACCTTTCTCATTAACCCAAGGTTTCTTCCATTTAAGGGTACCTTTTACACCCAAGTCTGTTGATACACCGATACCCGTTTCAATTTGGTTCCGCGCTTGCGGAGCAAGGCTTACCTTCATCGGAATTTCTCGACCTTCACCCAATTGACTTAAATCAGGCTCAACAAAGACTGAAGAGAACCAATCCGTATTGGAAAGGTTTTGGTTGTATTCACCAACTTTGGTTATCGAGTAAGGTTCGCCATCTTCAAATGGTTTAAGTGACTGCACCTTCTCTTCTTCTATTTGGCTACCAGTAACCTGAGTAGAGCCAAAGTGATAACGAATACCACTGTTATAATGAAGGCGGACATAAGCGCGGTTTAATTCAGGAGCGACTTCTAGTTTGCTAAGATCATACGCCCCATCGAAGTAACCTTTCGCTAATCCAAGATTGCGGATCGATGATTTTAAAGAGTCATAATTACCATGATTCAAAATCGAACCTTTAGACAACTTGCTCTTAGCTATTAAGGCCAAAAAATCAGGATCATCTTTGGCTTCACCAGTCAGAACAATATCTGAAGCATAAATAACAACCGGCTCTCCCGGCTCAACCGTAACAGTCAATTCGGTATCATCTTCAGAATGAGTAAATGTGATGTTAGATTGGTAGTAGCCTAATGCATTCAACGCTTCTTTGATCATCGACTCCAAGCGAGATTGGAACCTCAATGAAACCGAATACTCTTCTTCAGGAATTGCACTCAGATAAGCATCCACATTATCTGCAAGCGCGCCGTCCAACCCTTTAGTTTCAAGGGAAACGTCAGCAAAAGCGAGCATCGATGACAGTAGAGTGCCAATCAGAACTGGTAAAGTTTTTCTTATCATGTTTAATTGGTGAAGAAGTTATCAATACGTTAATAAGTGAAAAGAAATCATACCGCTAAAACGACATTGAGTCTGCAATAAATCCGGCAATAACACGGTCTAATGTAAAGACTTAATCAATATTAACCGGCCGTTAAGATGAGCCTCCAGTTAATATAAACCTAGATCTAATGTTAACTAACGCGGTAAACGTATGCGAAAAGGAATATAACATGCTAAACAAACAACAACTGGTTTCCGCAGCAACCGCATTACCGGGAAATGCTGACCCAATCCGAATCACTGAGCGCCATTTCGTCAATCAAACTGACTTGCTCAATACTCCTACGGGTTCTCAACAAGAAGTCCTACTTGGTATGGGATGCTTCTGGGGAGCTGAGCGTTTGTTCTGGCAGTTGAACGGCGTTATTTCAACATCTGTTGGCTACGCTGGTGGATACACGATTAACCCCACTTATGAGCAGGTATGTAGCGGACAAACTGGCCATACCGAAGTCGTTCGTGTCATTTTTGATAGCGAACAAACATCTCTCGCTCAAGTACTTGAAACCTTTTGGGAGCGTCATGACCCAACTCAAGGGATGCGCCAAGGCAACGATTTAGGGACTCAATACCGTTCTGCGATATACACTTTCAGCGAAGAACAACAGACTACCGCTGAGCACTCTAAACGTGAATACCAACGAGCAATGACTGAATCATTAGGCAACGAAATCACAACGGAAGTTCTGCCAGCTGGAAAATATTTTTTCGCAGAAACCTACCACCAGCAATACCTAGCTAAAAATCCGAATGGTTATTGTGGATTGGGTGGAACAGGTGTGTGCTTCCCTCCGCAATAATGTGTTATACCAATCACAGTAAGTGATCATAAATAGCGCAGGAAAAATGCTTGAGAACAAGGCAGAAGTTTTCGATAAGTAGTTATTCTACAATCAAAATTTCTAACGATGTTATCGAGTGTTTTAACCAGCTAGGATGAACAGTTATTTACTACGATTGGTATTAGGCATACAAACGAGAACAACATCCATTAAAAAAGGGCTTCCGCTAGGAAGCCCTTTTTCATTGGAAATCTATTTGACGCAATGCAAATCTATAACAGTCAGTTACACCGGCAGCGCAGCAATCGTGCCGTTAACTTCTTTAAAAATAGTGAGCTTTTGTTTGTCTGAAACTTCAGGAAGAAGCACCTTGCCTTGGTCGAAGCGAAACTCTCCGATACCCTCTATAGCAAACTTGCCTTTGAACAGGACTTTAACGAAACGCGCCACCTGATGTGGACGGTAAGTAGAAAATTTTCTTAACATAATACAACCTCAATTCCATTTGAGTACTACAGCCACGTACCTGAACACCAACGTATTCAAAGCACATTCAATCGCTAATTCCTTTAGCAAACAGCAAGATAAACTATTGTTCATCTCGATATTGATGCATTATACCTTTTGGTAACAAGCCTGCAACTTATTTCTACACCGTACGATAAAAAAGTTAAAGAGGCATTTTTCAAATTTCATATTATACTTCCAGAGCAAACCAATAAGCGGAACAAAAATATAATGAAAAACAAAACTCTACTGGCTTTTTTAGCCGCAGCCTCTCCACTTTTCGCCAATGCTCATAATCTATCAGTCGGTGCAACTCTGCCTGCTGTCGATGTTAGCAACTATGGTGAAATCGTACTAAACGACGGAAATACTGGATATCAAGCTTGGGCAACCAATGATCTTCTAGGTAAAGTTCGCGTCGTTCAAGCTATTGCTGGCCGTAGCAGCTCGAAAGAGCTCAACGCACAACTGATGGCAGCAATTACAGCATCGAAATTCGCAGAAGACAGCTACCAAACCACTACCATCATCAACCAAGATGATGCGATTTGGGGAACTGGGTCTTTTGTTAAATCGTCAGCAGAAAGTAGCAAAGAAGAATTTCCATGGTCTTCTATGGTGCTAGATGAAGACGGAACCGTAGCGTCATCATGGGCTTTAAAAGAAGAGAGCTCAGCGATTATCGTTCAAGACAAGCAAGGTAAAATATTGTTTGTTAAAGAAGGGGCATTAAACGACTCAGAAGTCACTCAAGTTATTGAGTTGATTAAAGCGAGCCTTTAATAAGATATTCGCGTCTTTTTCGAGACCTGACCAAAGGATATTGTTATATTATAACAGTATCCTTTTTTAATTCTGTGGTTAATCATCCTGATGTGGAAAAACACACCTAATAATGTGAAACGTAAAACAGGCTTCTTGCTTGGGCTGATGCTCATGTTGAGCGTGTTAGCAGCGACACATATTGTAGATATCGACCCACATCATCACTCTTCACATCACTGTGAGCTGTTTTCGATAAATCAGTTCATAACGGCGCATTCACTTCCACAGATCCCAGAGTTCCATTCGGAATTTACTGTCGCTATCACAGAGTCAGTCATTTCGTTACAGCGCCTGTATTTCGCTTATTTAGCACGTTCACCTCCTGTAAAGATTTCTTAATTACCACTACTTTTTAATTAACCTTTATTCAGGAAAAAAACATGAAACCTACTATTCTAGCCGTTGTTATCGGTATGACTGTCTCTACTAATGTTCTAGCTAACGAAGAATTCCGCTCTCACGAAGCACACGTGCACGGTAAAGTTGAGGTGAACATCGCTCAAGATGGGCAAGAACTACTTGTTGAAGTAACAGCTCCCGGCGCTGATGTGGTTGGCTTTGAACATGCTCCAGAAACTGCTGAGCAAAAGAAAGTATTTGAACAAGCGATTGCGCAATTAAACAAGCCAGATGAGCTATTTGGTTTCAAAAATGCAAGCTGTACTCTGAAGTTCAAGTCGGTGACGAACACCTTGGAAGGCGATCATGATGACCATGATGACCATGAAGGCCATGACCACGCAGAGCACGATCATGACGACCACAAAGGCCATGACCACGCTGAACACGATCATGACGACCACAAAGGCCATGACCACGCTGAACACGATCATGACGACCACAAAGGCCATGATCACGCAGAACACGACCATGATGACCACAAAGGCCATGACCATGCAGAACACGATCATGATGACCATGAAGGCCACGACCATTCAGAAGGTGGGCACGGCGAATTCACTGTCGAGTACCATTACCAATGTTCAGATATTGCGAAGCTAGATACCGTGAGCACTCAATGGTTCTCTAAGTTCAGCAACACAAAATCAATGACGGTAAACCTTCTAACTGACAGCGCTCAAATTCAAGAAGTGCTTAACGCAGATCGTATTAGTTTTCGATTCTAATCCGTATTAGATTGAATTAAACGTAGATACGCAGCCAAGTAAGTAGTCACTTACTTGGTTGTGCAAATCGGTGTGTTCTGGGAATTTATTTTTCTAATAGCTGTCCAGTAAATACACCGCTTTAATCATTGGAGCTAATATGTCTTTTGACAGTTCATCACTTGTGGTCAAACTCGAAAATATCAGCTTTCGTTGGAAGCCTGAATTACCCCCAACGCTAGAGATCCCCTCACTGCATATCCAAGCCCAAGAGCACCTTTTCATCAAAGGGCCTAGTGGTTGCGGGAAATCAACATTGTTAGGGTTACTGACCGGAATCAACCAAGCTGAACAAGGCGAAGTATCTATCCTTGGCCAAGACCTCACACAGCTAACACCTCGTCAGAGGGACAAGTTCAGAGCCGATCATATTGGCTATATATTCCAACAATTTAATCTGCTTCCTTACTTGTCAGTGATCGACAACGTGACGCTTCCTTGTCAGTTTTCTAAGATTCGTAAGCAGCAAGTCACTGAAAGTCAGAACAGCCTGCAAGCAACCGCTCAAGAGTTGTTGCTCAGATTAAAGCTACCTCAAGCTCTAATGGACAAGCCTGTTACCGAGTTGAGCATTGGTCAACAACAACGTGTTGCTGCCGCTCGCGCTTTGATCGGCCAACCGAAAATCATTATTGCCGACGAGCCAACCTCGGCTTTGGATCATGACAACCGAGAAGCCTTCATCGAATTGTTACTAGAGCAAGCAAATCAAGCCGGGTCTACTCTGATATTTGTCAGTCACGATCCAACATTAGAAAAGCTGTTCACCCGAACCATAGATTTAAAAACCGTTAACCAAGCTAAGGTTGTCGTATGAAAGTAATTACTCACTTAGCCCTAAAAAGCGTACTCAACCGTAAAGCCACCGCTATTCTGACGATTCTCACCGTGGCAGTGTCAGTGATTCTATTACTCGGTGTTGAACGTGTAAGAACCGAAGCAAAGAGCAGTTTTGCTAATACGATTTCAGGTACCGACCTTATTGTTGGTGGCCGCTCTGGTCAGGTAAACCTACTGCTTTATTCGGTATTTAGGATTGGTAATGCAACCAACAACATCGACTGGAAAAGCTATCAAGAATTTAGCCAGCACAATGCAGTAAAGTGGGCGATACCCATCTCATTGGGAGATTCACATAAAGGCTTTCGTGTAATGGGCACTAACCATAGTTACTTTGATAATTATCGCTATGGAAGTAAGCAACCACTTACTTTTCAACAAGGCAAAGAGTTCAATCAGCTATTTGATGTCGTGATTGGTGCCGATGTCGCGAAGAAGTTAGATTACAAGATTGGTGATCACATCATTCTGGCGCACGGTATCAGTGATGTCGCCTTCAGTCGCCACGACAACCTGCCCTTCACCATTGTCGGAATACTCGCGCCAACCGGCACACCAGTAGATAAAACGGTGCATGTTTCGTTAGAGGCCATTGAAGCGATTCACGTTGGTTGGGAATCGGGGGCTAACCTAGGCCACACACCGAATGCTGAAGCGCTAAAGCAACGTGACTTCCAACCAAAGCAGATTACCGCGATGATGGTTGGCCTTAAATCGAAGATCCAAACCTTTGCACTGCAACGAGAAATCAATAACTACCGCCAAGAACCGTTGAGCGCCATTATGCCAGGTATTGCGCTTCACGAATTGTGGGGAATGATGGCCGTAGCAGAGCAAGCACTACTGATTGTTTCAGGGTTTGTGGTAATCGCGGGACTGTTAGGGATGCTGAGTAGTCTACTCACTAGCTTGCAAGAAAGACGTCGAGAGATGGCCATTCTGCGCGCGATGGGAGCAAGGCCTCGTCATGTGTTCGGTTTACTGATCAGTGAAGCAAGTGCCCTAACCTTCCTCGGTATCACATTGGGTGTTGCCGTGTTGTTTGCGCTAATCGCAGTAGTTGCTCCTATTGTGCAACAAAGTTATGGTATCAACATATCGATATCCGCAATCACACCTCATGAGTGGAAACTGCTTATGTTGGTGCAAGTTGCCGGAATCATTATTGGCTTTATTCCCGCTTTCAGAGCTTACCGTCAGTCATTGTCTGATGGCATGACTATTCGAATCTAAAATAGGAACCTACGATGCAACGCAAATTCCTACTGATACTTGGGTTACTTATGTTCCCATTTATCAGCACAGCTCACGCTGAAACCACTCAGACTGACGAATCGGTATTAACACTCGATTGGATTGACTTGATTCCAGAGTCAGAGCGAGCACAACTCGACTCATTTGGCATGCCGATGGTTAACCACGACAGTATGGACAAACCTCAACAATCGACACTTGGCGCTGTTCGCCCAGAGCTGAATGGCAGCACAGTCAAGATTCCTGGCTTTGTGATTCCATTGGAAGGCGATGAGAACATGATCACTGAGTTTCTGTTAGTGCCGTACTTTGGCGCATGTATCCACGTACCGCCACCGCCGCCGAACCAAATCATCTACGTGAAGTTCCCTAAAGGTGCACCAATACAGCAGCTATGGGATGTGATTTATTTAGTAGGTACACTAAAAACCGAGTCAATAAGCCACGACTTAGCTCAAACAGGTTATCTTATTGAAGGTACTGCGATTGAAGAATATGACGACATGTAGTCATTAGAAGGGTGGCTCAAGGATGAGCTGCCGTCACTGAACGAGTGAGATCATTCAATAACAGTTTAATAACGATAATTTTATTCTAAATTATGCGATGTAATTAGACAGGTACGCTAGAACAGCGACATAAGTAGCGAGTAATAACCCTATACTAAGCTGTTTCTTCAGCTTGTTATCATTGACTTGATTCATAACTCCTCCTTGAGAATTACAACAAATTTAACATTTTATTATCATTAGCAAAAGTAAAATTTTGTTGAAACCTTCAACTCTGCACGCAAAATCTAGCCACCAATAAGATAAAGGATTACATTTGAGACAGTTAAGTCGTTTCCTTAGGGTACTCTTATGTCAGAAACCAAACAGCCAGTGATCATTGAGCATGCTAGCGATACACAGCAAAAGCATGAGAAAAAGCCTCATATTGCCGACAGTGCAAGCAGAATGCGGCACATCGCACAAAGCTTCGGCCTAGATTCCTTAATTAGTCATAGTGCAAAGCCAAACGATAAAGCTGAGAGTACGCTTATCGAACGGGCACTATTACGAGAGAAAAAACGTAGAGAACTTCGCCAAAAGAACCTAGAACAGATTCTAAAGTTGGCACACTCTTCATGTAAGGATGAAGCGGCTGGAGATCCTGATCAGGACTGGCTATACCGTTTCTTCGATATGGCACAAGAGATCCACAATACATCGATGCAGAGGCTATGGGCTCAAGTACTGAAACGAGAAGTCACCAACCCAGGCTCGACTTCGATGAAAGCGCTGCAGATCTTAAAAGACATGACACCAAAAGAAGCGCTCACCCTGCAAAGAGCAGCGTCACTTGGTTGTAGCTTTGGTAGTGATAACAGCAGAAAACTGTTACTCGGCTTTAAATCCCATGCTGGAATCTTCAGCTTTGGTAAAAGGGACACCACCAACACCATCAATCTTGGTGGACACAACCTTCCCTACTCTAGCTTGCTCCACTTGATTGAACTCGGGATTATTCTGGGCACAGAACTAGAATCTGGAGAGATTGATTTCGATCCTGCTCTGCACTTAACTTATCAAGGTAAGGGCATGTCACTGGCACCATTATCAAAAGGGGTGAAGCTGATTTACTACCGATTCAGTCCAACAGGCAATGAGCTTTGCAACTTACTTGGCAACAAGCCTAACACGCAGTATTACGACCAGCTGATTGCGCTATTGAGCCAAAAATTTACGGTTCAAACAGAAGTTAAAAGCAGTGTGAACTACACCATCTAGACAATCGATACTGTAAAAAATAGACGGTGTACGCTGTGAAGAGTATTGATAAGAGTGAAGAGAATCTAGAGGATAAGGTTCTTGTCTCGGAAAACCAAGGCTGCACTATTTATCCGCAGTAAATTAAGCAGATAAACAGGAGAGTAGCCTTAGTCATACCATCGTTCTCAATTGGATAAAATATTACGCTTCTCTAAAGCCTCAATACACAATTCGACCAGTTCATCGAGTGTCTTTTCGCCCGCGGGTAGATCTATCTCAGGGCTCTGAGGCGCTTCGTACACAGAACTAATACCCGTGAAGTTCGGGATTTCTCCCGCTCGTGCTTTCTTATACAGGCCTTTCGGGTCACGCTGCTCACACACCTCAAGTGGTGTGTTCACAAACACCTCAAGAAACTCCCCTTCCGGTAATAAATCACGTACCAACTGTCTCTCCGCTTGATGTGGAGAGATAAACGCTGACAACACGATCAAACCCGCATCCGCCATCAATTTAGCGAGCTCACCAATACGACGAATATTCTCTCGACGGTCTTGCTCTGAGAAGCCAAGGTCGCTACATAACCCATGACGCACATTATCGCCATCCAATAAGTAAGTATGGTAACCAAGCTGTGCCAAGCGGTTTTCTAATGCTCCAGCAACTGTTGATTTCCCAGAACCAGATAATCCAGTGAACCAGAGCACAGCTGGTTTCTGTGATTTCAGATCCGCACGAAATGTTTTATCAATCGAATGTTGATGCCACACAACATTCTCATCTTTTGGTTTGAGTACTGCGGTCATAATTAGTCCTTTAAATAAACAGCATTAAAATGGGAAAAAGTAAGGAATCAGGGTCAGCACTAAGCCCGAATAGACAATCGAGATTGGGATGCCGATACGTAGATAATCCGTGAGATGGTAATTACCTACGCTATAAACAAGTAAATTAGTTTGGTAGCCGTATGGCGAAATAAAACTGGCACTGGCACCAAATAGAACCGCCATAATGAACGGCATAGGGTCAACGCCATAGCCGATAGCCATGCTATAGCCGATTGGGAAAGAGAGTGCTGCGGCCGCATTATTGGTAACCAGTTCTGTTAGAACCAAGGTCATAAAATAGGTCGCGACTAACGCACCAAACACGCCCCAGCCATTAAAGGCTTCCATAAACATCAGCCCCATACGCTCAGACAGCCCAGATGAAATCATCAGTTGAGCAATAGACAGAGCGGAGCCAACGATCACCACAATATCAACCGGAAAACGGCGACGGAGTTCACCCAGTTGCACCACACCAAAGGCCACCAGCAACAGTAAGAAACCAGCCAGCCCTTTGATAATCGGCACGACTTCAGCAAGGGCTAGACCAATCACACTGGCAAAACCGAGCAATACAAACGTCGATTTATCGGCATCAAGCTTGGCACTCGAGTCCAAGTCATTCATCAACACAAACTCTTTGTTGTGTTGCTGACGCTGTTCTTCAAAGCGTTTGCCTGGAACCAGAATCAAGGTATCACCAGCGGTTAGTGTGATATTCCCTAGCCCACCTTCAAGGCGCTCATGGCCACGACGAATAGCAACCACAACCGCATCGAAACGATCTCTAAACTGGCTAGTTTTCAGGGTTTTGTTACAGAAGCTTGCCGATGAACTCACCACAACCTCAACAAAGCTCTGGCCGTTAAGGTGGTGCTGGCCAAACAGAGTCAGTCCTTGGATTTCTTGTAATGTCGCCACACTCTCGACATCACCACAAAACAGCAACCGGTCACGGGCTTGAAGAATAAAATCAGGGTCAATCGAAGCCGTGGTCTTACCGTCGCGAATCACTTCGGCTAAGAACAGCTTTCTCAAAGCTCTGAGATTATTTTCGCTAACACTGCGGCCAACTAACGGTGAGCCAGGTTCAACTCGCGCCTCTAAAAAGTAAGGCAGATCGTCCTGCGATCCATCATCGTAGCTTGGTAAGAAGTAACTCAGAGGGATAAGGATCAAAACACCACCCACTAAGACAGCTAAACCGATCAAGGTTGGTGTGAAAAAGTTTAAGCTTGGCAGTCCAGCATCTTCAACAAAACTATTGATGATCAAATTGGTTGAAGTGCCGATCAATGTCAGGGTTCCGCCTAAAATGGCGGCGTATGACAAAGGGATAAGTAACTTAGATGGCGCGTGCTGTTGATTGCGTTTGATCGCTCCGATCAAAGAGACAACCACCGCTGTGTTATTAGTAAAAGAAGAAAGTAGCGCTGTGGAAATACCCAACTTCGCAACCACGGTACCTAGCCTACCTTCAGAGATATTACGGCTAACCCAACTGATTAAGCGAGTTTTCTCCAACGCACTTGATGCGAGGATCAGAAGAATTAAAGTCAGTAACGAGGAGTTAGTGAAGTTATTGGCTAGGCTCGACAAATCGATCATGCCAGCCATAAAAGCAATAAAAGCCGCGCCAGCAAAGATAAAGCTTGGCTTAATACGGGTAACGAGCAGGCAAGTAATGATGCCGAGCAAAATCGCTAATACAAATCCTTGTTGCCACATATACCCGTCCTTTATGGCGGAAACGATCGGTTTCCGCCTGATTCAATAAGCTGTTACTTAGTCGTTTATGACTTCAGTAGTTGGCTTAGATCTTTGGCATCCCAATGAGGGAAGTGCTTGCGTACCAATGCGTTGAACTCAAGTTCAAATGCAGAGAAGTTACCGACTTGCTGTTCAACAGAGTCCAAACGGTCTCGAATCAAACCAGCACCAACCGTCACATTAGTCAGGCGGTCGATAACAATGAAACCACCGGTGTCCGCACTCTCACGGTATTTATCCAGCGCGACGGTCTCGTTCAATGACCATTCACACAAACCAATACCATTCAGTGGCAACTCATCAACAGCGTGAGTCGACAGGTTGTTGATATCATATTGATGACGAACCGTTTCAACCTGACCGACGGTTTTCTTACCTGCGATCTTGATGTCGTAAGCTTTACCCGGTTGCAGTGGTTGCTCTGTCATCCACACGATGTCTGCCAATACATGGTTGGTTGATTCAATCTGTGCATTTTCTAGCACAATCAAATCACCACGGCTGATATCGATTTCATCTTCAAGAGTCAGTGTTACCGCCAAACCCGCTTGTGCTGATTCAAGTTCACCATCAAAGGTCACAATGCTTGCCACCTTAGAGGTTTTACCTGAAGGCAACGCCTTGATTTCATCACCGACGCTGACACGACCAGAAGCCACGGTGCCGGCAAAGCCACGGAAATCTAAGTTAGGACGATTGACATACTGCACAGGGAAACGGAATTCGCCCGCAGAACGTTTTTGGTCAATGTCTACGTTCTCTAACACTTCTAATAGCGATGGACCTTCGAACCATGCAAGCTCTTTGCTTGGCGCAGCAACGTTAATACCTTCAAGTGCCGAAACTGGCAGAATCTGAATATTAGTTTCGCCCTCTAGGTTTTCAGCAAACTCTAGGTACTGATCGCGAATCTCCTCAAAACGATCTTGCGAGTACTCGACGAGATCCATTTTGTTGACTGCGACGATGAAATGCTTCAAACCAAGCAGGTTAGAAATAAACGAGTGACGACGTGTTTGATCCAGTACACCCTTACGAGCATCAATCAAGATCACAGCCAGATCACACGTTGAAGCGCCTGTTGCCATGTTGCGCGTGTACTGCTCATGCCCAGGAGTATCAGCAATAATGAATTTACGTTTTTGCGTCGAGAAGTAGCGATAAGCCACATCGATCGTGATGCCTTGCTCACGTTCAGCTTGCAAGCCATCAACAAGCAGTGCCAAGTCAGGCTTCTCACCTGTGGTACCCACTCGTTGGCTATCCGAGTGAACCGCTGCTAGCTGATCTTCATAAATCTGTTTTGTATCATGGAGCAAGCGACCGATTAAGGTACTTTTACCGTCGTCTACCGAGCCACAAGTTAAAAATCTAAGCATAGATTTATGCTGATGCTGACTTAGATAACCTTCAATCCCTAGTTCAGCCAATTCGGCTTCTACTGCACTATTCATTTTTCTTTCCTTAGATTCTTAGAAATAACCTTGGCGCTTTTTCAGCTCCATAGAGCCCGACTGATCATGGTCAATCGCTCGACCTTGACGCTCACTGGACGTCGCCACCAGCATCTCTTCAATAATGCCTGTTAGCGTATTCGCCTCAGATTCAACGGCTCCGGTTAGTGGGTAACATCCCAAAGTACGGAAGCGAACGCTTTTCTCTTCAATCACTTCACCTTCTTGCAGTTCCATACGGTCATCATCAACCATGATCAGCATGCCATCACGCTCAACCACAGGACGTTTATCAGATAGGTAAAGCGGAACAATATCGATGCTCTCTAGGTAGATGTATTGCCAGATATCAAGCTCAGTCCAGTTAGATAGTGGGAAGACACGAATGCTTTCGCCCTTATTAACCTGACCGTTGTAGGTGTGCCAAAGCTCTGGACGCTGGTTTTTTGGATCCCATGTATGGTTCTTATCGCGGAAAGAATAAACACGCTCTTTTGCTCGAGATTTTTCTTCATCACGACGCGCACCACCAAAAGCGGCATCGAACCCGTACTTGTTTAACGCCTGCTTAAGGCCTTGAGTTTTCATGATGTCTGTATGCTTAGAAGAGCCATGTACGAATGGGCTACACCCCATCTCAATACCTTCTGGGTTCTTATGTACTAAAAGGTCGAAGCCGTACTTTTTAGCCGTACGATCACGAAACTCAATCATCTCGCGGAATTTCCAATCCGTATCTACATGCAATAGTGGGAATGGAATCTTGCCTGGATAAAACGCTTTGCGAGCTAAATGAAGCATCACAGAAGAATCTTTACCGATGGAATACATCATCACTGGGTTATCAAACTCAGCAGCAACTTCACGGATAATATGAATACTTTCCGCTTCAAGCTGTTTTAGGTGGGTTAAACGTTCTTGGTCCATTTCAGTGCTTCCTTTAAGGCTCGCAGTACGAGCAATTCATTACTTGGTCTTGCCAAGCAAGGGATTTAACTCATCCACTTGAGTGAATGGGAGTATTGGCACTAGAAGAAAACAGAAGCTTCGTTTTGAGCTATCCTTGCTATTCATCTGCCTGATACGTCCTTGATATAGGCATTATGACGAGCCTCTCATATTACTGGAAATTCTAAAATTTCATTTTTTATTCGAAAAGCTGATAAGGGATGAGATTCATCGATAAATAGGTGAAATGAATGGGCTAATATTATCGATATCAGTTGCGCATCGATTGAGCAGCTTTGGGAGGCGCCTTGCAGAACACTATAAAGTAATCGATCTAAGTCACGAATTAACATTCGTTGTAATCATTGTTTCATTCCATTTTGTTACATTACGCAACGAATTTTCTACTAATCCACTTTGGAGCTCCAAAATGAAAGTTGCAATGAAACCTTTGTCATTGGCTGTACTTGCTGGTCTTGGTCTGACTTTAGCAGGCTGCACAACAACACCAGATACCGATGAAGTGATTAAATTACGTGTCGTAGAAACGACGGATATCCATACCAACCTAATGGATTACGACTACTACAAAGACAAGCCGTCGAAAAAAATCGGCTTAGCACGTACTGCAACTCTAGTAAAAGAAGCTCAAAGCGAAGTAACCAACAGCGTATTAGTTGATAACGGTGACTTGCTGCAAGGTAGCCCGATGGGTGACTACATGGCAGACAAAGGCATCGAAGCGGGCGAAGTTCACCCTGCATATAAAGCAATGAACCAACTAAGCTATGACGCTGCAAACCTAGGTAACCACGAATTCAACTACGGTCTTGAGTTCCTAGAAGAGTCAATCAACGACGCTGACTTCCCATACATCAGTGCTAACGTTTACGATGCAGAAACCAAAGAACACTACTTCACGCCTTACATCATCAAGACGCACACCTTTGAAGATACTGCTGGCGTAGAACATGAAGTAAAAGTGGGTTACATCGGTTTTGTTCCACCACAAATCATGACGTGGGATAAGAAGAACCTTGAAGGCAAAGTGATCGCTCGCGATATCATTGAGACAGCTAACGAGTTAGTGCCTCAAATGAAAGCGGAAGGCGCTGAAGTAATCGTTGCTATCCCTCACTCAGGCGTATCAACTGACCCGTACAAAAATGGCGAAGAGAACTCAACGTTCTACCTATCTGAAGTAGACGGCATTGATGCAATCGCATTTGGTCACTCTCACGCAGTATTCCCAGGAAAAGGTTTTGATGACATTCAAGGCATCAACAACGAAACGGGCACAATGAACGGCGTTGCGGCAGTAATGCCAGGCCGCTGGGGTAGCCACGTTGGTGTTATGGATCTAACACTTGCACAAAAAGACGGTAAGTGGGAAGTCGTTAAAGGCCAATCAGAAGCACGCCCAATCTACGACAAGGTAGAAAAGAAATCTCTTGCTGCTGCTGATGAAGGCATCGTTTCTGCACTAGAAAAAGACCACGCAGGTACTCGTGAATTTGTTAACCAACCGATTGGTAAAGCAGACGATGTGATGTACAGCTTCTTGTCTCTAGTACAAGACGATCCAACTGTTCAAATTGTGAACCTTGCGCAAAAAGATTACGTTGAGCAGTTCATCCAAGGTGATCCAGACTTAGATGGCACACCTGTACTTTCAGCAGCTGCACCATTCAAAGCAGGCGGCCGTAAGAATGACCCAGCGAACTTCACTGAAGTTGAATCTGGTCAACTGACATTCCGTAACGCGGCTGACTTATACCTTTACCCGAACACGCTAGTTGCAATGAAGGTAACAGGCCACGAAGTAAAAGAGTGGCTTGAGTGTTCTGCTGGTCAATTCCAACAAATAGATGTTAATTCGACCGCACCACAGCAGTTGGTTGAATGGGACGGCTTCCGCACTTACAACTTTGATGTCATCGATGGCGTTGAGTACCAAATCGATGTTACACAACCAGCAAAATACGATGGTAACTGTAAAGTTATTAATGAAGGCTCTGAGCGTATCGTAGGTCTAACTTACCAAGGTAAGCCAATCGACGTGAAGCAAGACTTCCTGATCGCAACCAACAACTACCGAGCATACAGCAATAAGTTCCCAGGTACGGGTGAAGACTTCATCGCATTTGATGCACCAGATGAGAACCGTACTGTTCTAGCAAACTACATCTCTCGAGTGAGCAAAGAGCAAGGTCAAGTGAGCCCAACGGCTGATAACAACTGGTCATTTGCGCCAATCAAAACGGATAAAAAGCTAGATATCCGCTTTGAAACATCTCCAAGCGACAAAGCGGCAGAGTTCATCAAAGAAAAGGGTCAATACCCGATGAAACGTGTTGCGACTGACGATGTTGGTTTTGCTGTTTACCAGATTGACCTAACTAAATAGATTGCTTAAGTAATCCATAGTTAACGTTCTGAAAGGCTGAGTTTAACGACTCAGCCTTTTTCTTTTGTTATTTATAAACCGAATCCACTGCCCTACTTTTCTCACCGTAAACACCCGCTAATTCAACCCCCAAACAGCACCACTCAAACCGTCAATCGATTTAAGTCCCCACAAAAAAACACGAATCAGCTGTAAGTTTTTCTCTGCTCCTCCTGTCTATTTAATTTACTACACTCAATGAATGGCCAATAAGCCATTCATCTATAGGATAGATAAGGGTATTTGATGAGCACCGTCGAGAGTATTCAAGCATGGTTAAATACAGGAGAAGAATCGCTGCTATGGCTGATGCTTGGCATTATCGCGCTTTCTTACTTGCTTGAAGATCTGGCGATTGTTACAGCGGCAGGTGTAGCAACTCAAGGACTCATGCTTCCTCAATATGCGTTGCTTGCCATTTTCATCGGCATTGCCACAGGTGATCTCGGTCTCTACTACCTAGGCAAATCAGGACGTTATTTCCGCGGCGTTCGTTACAAAGCCCTCACCAACCGATACTTTCGTGCACTTCGTACTAAATTACGTCAAAACGCTTTCAGCAGTCTTTTTGTCATCCGCTTTATTCCTGGGCTTCGTACCGTCGGTTTTACCTTAAGTGGCTTTTTCGCAATCCCACTGCCTACTTTCTTGTTTGCCGTTATTAGTGCCACTGCGCTCTGGACTGGCATTGTCTTCTCTGCCATCTACTATTTAGGGACATCAGCGTGGCTGCAAGCCTCTGAATATCAATGGATCATCATCCCGTGTGCCATCGCTTTGCTGTTTATCGGCAATCGATTAATGAATAGAACCTACTCTAGAGGATTATCATGAGTTCACCGCAAGATATTCGCATCATTCCAGCACATCAAATCAATGCAGGTATGCCCTTGCTTGAAAAAGATACCGTACGCAGTGTCTCTCCTTATGAGTTTCTTCCAACGTGGTTCTTCTACACGCCAGTGGTGATTCAAAGCCTGATGCAAGGGTTGCGGCACTTTGACTGGGCACTGCCGCTCATCGCCAACCCGAGTATTAAGTTAAGCGGCATGGTCGGCGAATCAAAACACGAGATACTGAGCCTTGCTGGATCATCGAGTCAGCGTTGGATCTCTCCGTTTATCACCTTAACCAAAACGGATCTTAGCAGTAAGAAACAAGCCGAAGATGCGCGCAGCGCACTCATACAGTCGGATCTCGATTTCCCCATTGTGGCTAAACCGGATCTTGGCTGTCGAGGTGTTGGCGTTAAGCTGATCAACACACAAGATCAACTTGAGCAGTATGTTGAGTCTTTCCCAAATAATGCTCGCTTTCTATTGCAAGAAAAGGCGCCTTATCAAGCCGAGGCGGGTGTTTTCTATGTTCGCTACCCAAATAAAAAGCAAGGCGAGATCATCTCGATCACACTCAAGTACGCACCAATGGTGACGGGTGATGGCAGCTCGACACTCAAGCAGTTAATTGAAAATAGCCCGCGTGCTGGGCAGCTTAGTCACCTGTATCTACCGAGACATGAAGATAAATTAGATCAAGTGCTCGCAGAGGGCGAAGAGTTCCAACTCGCGTTCGCAGGTAGCCATAGCCGTGGCTGTATCTTCCGAGACGGCAATCAATACATCACTCAGGTTTTAACCGAACGCTTAGATGAGATATTCGACGACTTCGATGGCTTTCACTTTGGTCGACTCGACGTCAAATTCAAGGACATGCACAGCCTAATGAACGGCGAGGACTTCACCATCCTTGAGGTCAATGGAGCAAGCAGTGAGGCCGGGCACATCTGGGATCGCAACACACCGCTGCGAGAGATATTTTCGACGCTACTCCTGCAATACCGCATTCTTTTTGATATTGGCGCTCAACAGAAACAAAGAGGCCACCAGCCTCCTTCTTTTAAGAGCTTATTTAACGCGTGGCAAGAAGAGCGACGTCTTGTTCAACAATATCCGACCACCGATTAACTTTGTACGAGGATCATGAATGAACCCCATAGCCCAACCGAGCGCCCTCACTTCTTTCTCTCCTAGTATCAAGGGAGCGGTAGAGATATTGAATCAGGGTTTAGAGTTTTTGTTAGCCATATCTGACAGCGACTATCTGACACGAGCAAAGCCGCACGTCACAAGTTCTATTGGTGAGCATACTCGTCACACGCTCGATCTTTTTCACGCTTTGATTTTAAAAGAGAATGCGACCGTTGATTACAACACTCGTCGTCGTGGTCACCCCGTCGAATTCGATAGGTCGATTGCGTTGAAAGAGATCCATTACGTGATCAATTGGCTTGAACGATTAGACCGTAGAGATCTCGAAGCACCTATCATGATCCAAACCGAAGTTTCGATGGATACACAAGTATTCGCCAGCCTGCCTTCTACGCTAGAAAGAGAGGTTACCTTTGCTGCGCTGCACGCCAATCATCATTACGCGATGATCAAAGTGATCACGACCTTTCTTGATGTCGAAACATGCAACACCTTTGGTTATGCCCCAACCACCAGCAGCTATTTGAGGGAGCAATAATCATGTGTTCAGTATCTTGGCTGCTTGAAGAGAATGGCTATCAGGTCTTCTTTAATCGTGATGAACAAAAGACACGGGCACTGGCGATGCCACCGAAACAATATCGAGTTAACGGCGTCGATATCATCATGCCACTCGACCCAACCGGCGGTGGTAGCTGGATCAGTATCAATGAGTTCGGGCTTTCGTTATGCCTTCTCAATAACTATCAAGGTATCGTACCTGATGGACTTTTAGTCAGCCGTGGTTTGCTACTCAAGAATCTATCATCGAGTCGTAACATCAGTCAGCTCTCTGAAGCATTTCATCAGCTCGACCTGCACTCTTTTGCCCCGTTTACCTTGTTGGCTTTTGCGCCGAACTTAACTCAGAACAATGGGTTGGTTATCGCCTACATGTGGGATGGTATTCAACAGCACATCGTCGACACTGATTCTCCACTCTTCTCATCCGGTGTTGATTTAGAGCGAGTACAAGCCTACCGACAAGCAAAATACGATCAGCTTATGACAACAGGTAAGAATCAGCAGAACTTACTTCAATTTCACTCTCACCATCATAGCGAACAGCCTCATTTAGCAACCTGTATGCATCGTGAAGACGCACATACGGTGAGCTTTACACACTTACGTAATCTACATGGCCAAGCCTCGATGTTTTATGCACCCGGCTCGCCTTGTGAACCCATTAAGCCATGCCAGATAAATCAACAGCGCTTTACCTTCGATTTATCACCCGTAATCAATCTATAGGAATCCATCATGAGAAAACTATTAACCATGGTCATGCTACTTGTTAGCCCATACGTATTTGCCGACGATGAAATCTACACAGGGTTCTTTAGCAGTAAGGCGCTCGATGGCTACGACACTGTGGCTTATTTCACTTCAGGTAAGCCCATTGAAGGCAATAAAAAATTCAGCACCGAGTACAAAGGCGCGGACTGGTATTTCTCTTCTGAAAAGAATCTGACTTTATTTGTTAATAATCCTGAAAAATATGCCCCTCAATATGGGGGTTATTGCGCTTGGGCTGTTTCAGAAAAAAGTGACTTTGCACCCGGTGACCCGAACCAATGGACAATTGTTGATAACAAGCTTTACCTCAACTACGACCAAGAGATTAAACAGCGTTGGGAACAAGACCAAGCACAACATATTCAAAAAGCCGACACCATTTGGCCGCAACTGATCAAATAAGGGAATAACCATGACATTCACTCCAGCTAAACATATTCCTGCGGCATTTATCGCTTTCGTATTTGTTCAGTCGCTGTTTTTTAAGTTCACAGGCTCATACGAGACTGAGCATATCTTTGGCACCTTGGCGACATGGTCTGGCTTAAGTTGGTTCGGTTCATTTGGCGGCTACTTGATTGGGTTCGCTGAATTGATTGCGGCCATTTTCTTGTTTACTCGTTGGCATGGTCTGGGTGCCATCATGAGTGTGGCGATTATGAGTGGCGCGATATTTTTCCATCTGTTTACGCCACTCGGTATTCAAATGCCTGAGTTTAACGCAGCGGGTGAAATTGTCGGTTATGACGGCGGATTACTGTTTGGCATGGCATGCCTAGTATGGCTTTGTGGTGCATTTTTAAGTGTAAAAGATTTCAAGAATCAAGACGGTTTCCTAAACAACTTTAGTCAATAAGGTAGCTTCATTATGATTGATAGTCCTTTTCGTTTACCACGTTACACGCCTTTTGGTTTAGGTGAGTCTGTTGTCGAGTGGGCAACTGGGCTATCTAAGCTAGATAAGCTCTATCAAGATAGACCTGATGAGTTATCTAGCTTTGAATTCATGCATCACACCTTGTCAGCATTGAATATCGACTATTCCGTTTCAGCAGGCGCCACTGATAATATTCCCGAACAAGGGCCAGTAGTCATTGTAGCTAACCACCCGCTTGGTGCGATTGAAGGCGTGATCCTTGCTGATCTCGTAGGATCGGTAAGAAAGGATGTGAAGGTGTTGGCCAATGAGTTGCTCAAGCGACTGCCTGAACTGGATGATCTTTTCATTGGGGTCGATGTCTTTAACAGTAAAGAATCGAAACGCACCAATGCTAAAGCTATTCGAGATGCCAATCGTCATTTAGCAGACGGTGGACTCTTGATTGTGTTCCCTGCTGGCGAAGTATCGAGTTACCGTAAAGGGGCCAAGACACTAACAGACATCGAGTGGAGCAAATCAGTCGCAAAGTTTGTTAAGCGTCACCAAGCCACCACGGTGCCTATCTTTATCAATGGCAAGAACAGTGAGCTTTTCTACCAAGCGGGCCGTGTTCACCCACTACTGAGAACGGCTTTACTTGGCCGTGAACTTCTTAATAAACAGGCGACGACTATCTCGATCTCGATTGGCTCTTCGATTCCGTATTCAGAGATCAAATCGTTTGAAAAAGAGATGGATATCGTCAACTACCTACGACTCAATACCTACCTAATGAGTCAACAAGATAGCCCGAATATGCCAATCCACGCGCCCTCTTTTGACACCCAAGTGATTGCGCCTATTCCACCAGAAGTGTTGGCAATAGAGGTCGGTTCTCTTCCTGAAGAGATGAAGTTACTTGAGCAAGGGGACTTCGAGGTCTACTGTACGCCAAGCCAATCTATTCCTAACTTAATGCGCGAAATTGGTCGAGTTAGAGAAGAGAGTTTCCGAGAAGTCGGAGAAGGCAGCGGGCTTGCCTGTGATTTAGATGAGTATGACCTTTACTACCATCAACTGTTTGTTTGGAATAAAACCAAGGCTGAATTAGTGGGTGCATACCGACTTGGTATGGTCGACAAGCTCATCGCTGAGCACGGGCTTGATCAACTCTATTCCCGCAGTCTGTTTAACTACAATCAAGAATTCATCGATACCTTAGACAACAGTATCGAGCTTGGGCGTTCTGTAGTAAGCAAGCCTTATCAAAAGAGCCTTAACTCACTATTACTATTGTGGAAAGGTATCGCGGCCTTCGTGTATCGTCACCCTCAATACACTCACCTATTCGGCCCTGTCAGTATCAGTAATGATTACAGTCATAATGCGCGTCTGTTGATTGCGACGACCTTATCCATACACCATTACGATGAACAAAAGGCGAATCTGGTTTCTCCTTCGTCACCACTCAATACCAGTAATAATGTGTTCTGGCAGAATCACCTGCTATCGTCATTGGCGAGTGTTCCTCTGCTCTCTAAAGTGTTAGCACGTATGGAGCAAGGGAAAGGCCTACCGGTACTGCTACGCCAATACTTAGGGATGAACGGTAAACTTGTGTGCTTTAACGTCGATCCATCGTTTAATGATGCCTTGGATGGCTTGATTGTGGTTAATCTTAAGAAAGTACCGTTGAAAACCCTAGGCAAATACATGGGCAGAGACCTCGCTCAAGATTATCTAGAGCAGCACGCTCGACGTTGATTTAGCCTGCTCTGTACCTCTCCCCAAATAAGTGCGATGATCTCGGTACTTATTTGGGTTAGGTTATTTTCATGCACACCTCTTTTATCGAACAACTACAAAGCTTTGACTTCTCTGAGAGTCAGATTGAATCTCTATTAGCTGTCGCGAAACCGCTTGAACTGCCAACCCGACACATACTGATCAATCAAGGTGAAATGGCGAGTTCGATCTACTTTGTACTTGAAGGCTTATGCCACGCTTGTTATCTCACTAATGACGGTAAGCAATACAGCAAAGAATTCTACTGGGAACAAGACTGGATCATCGGCTTTGAGAGTTTGATAAAGAACCAAGCGTCCCCTTACCTATTAGAAACGCTCACACCCATCACAATGTTAGAACTGCCAATGAATGCGGTTATCGAGTGGCGTGCATCAAATAACCCTCTGTATTTAAAGCTGTTAGAAACTCAGCTCATGCACAAGGAAAACAAAGAACGCTTTATGTTGCTTTATACCCCAGAGCAACGCTACCAACTGTTCTGCGAACATTACCCCGACCTTGAACAGCGCTTGAACGACAATCAAATTGCGGCTTACCTCGGTATAACCGCGATCAGCCTGAGCAGAATCAAAGGTCGAATTAACAATAGTTAATGCCAACAATCATCGCACATAGTACATTCAGAGCATCGATAATCTCTGGATGTAAACATGATCACTTGGCACTCAATTCCCTTCTCTGAACTTTCAACACAACAGCTTTATCAACTACTTAAATTACGAGTCGATGTGTTCGTTGTTGAGCAAAATTGCCCTTATCCAGAGCTCGATGGTAAAGATACACTCGCAGGTGTTGAACACTTGCTTGGCTATGCTGATGCAGAGCTAGTGGCGTGTGCACGTTTGTTACCACCAGGTACTTCTTACGACAATACCAGCATCGGCCGAGTGGCGACCAAGCTATCAGCAAGAGGTGATGGCTTGGGTCATCAATTGATCAAAGAAGCGTTAACACGCTGTGAGACTCTTTGGCCGAGCAAGACCATCGATATTGGCGCGCAACAACACCTAGAAAACTTCTATGCGAATCACGGCTTCAAAACGATCTCTGAGATGTACTTGGAAGACGGTATTCCGCACATTGATATGAGATTAGAGAAGTAATGTCGAATATCACTGTCGGTATCCTATTGCTGATTGCAGGTAATTTGTTTGCCTCGCTTTCCGACGTAGCGGTAAAACTGTTGAATGGCGAAGTGCCACCTCTTCAGTATATTTTTTTCCGACAGTTGATATCTCTGCTCATCATCACCCCTTTGTGGCTACAGCAGAAAAAGGAACAACGACGCTTACAGCAAGCCAAAGTGACCATCATACGCGGACAGCTAATACTAATTGGCAGTGGATGTATGGTTGTCGCGATTACCCACTTATCTTTGGCTACCGCCAACGCTGTATTTTATGTCGCGCCCTTATTGATGCTGCCTCTATCTATGTTTCTACTGAAAGAGCAACCAGCACTTGGCAAGGTCATCGCCACCACTATCGGTTTTATTGGTGCATTGATTGTCTTGAGGCCATCGCAATTTCATTGGGCTGCATTGTTTGCATTAGGCACAGCTCTGACGCTCGCACTGTTCAATGTATTGGTAAGAAAGCTTCCGAGTGAGCAAACGGTGATCACTACGCTGTGGTGGACAACGTTATTCTCTATTCCAGCATCATTGGTACTGTGCTTCCTATACTGGCAACCGGTATCGGTGGAGCATTTGGGATACATAGCACTCAGTGCAACGTTAATCTTGAGTTACAACGGCCTTGCGGTTGCTGCCTACCAAAAAGCACACTCTAGCCAAATTGCCTTGGCTGAGTATTCAGGACTGGTGTTTGTCGCGTTAATAGGTGCAATATGGTTTGATGAGATACCAGATACGTTAACCTTTATCGGTATTATGCTCATCATCTTGCCACTCGCCCCTTTCAAGCGACCAAAAAAAAGAGCTAATGCTTAGCTCTTTTCTATCGTTTATATGTGTCTGGTGAAGTGCTTTAACTCAGGTTCACTATTCATCTATTTACTGCGACCAAAGCCACCATCTGATAACCGGAAAAACATCACCGAAGTATTGCCTTTCTCAAGCTGAAGAATGTCTAGTTGCCCAGTCTCGGCTAGTTTGAATCGAACCAGCTGGCCTTTACGAATCTGGCTAAGCGGCTTGTCTGCACCTTCAATACGAACCAAAGCGTTAAGATCAGACAGCGGTAGATCATTATTTCGGAACACTTGAGCTAACGTATCTCCTTGCTTAACAAGATACTCTTGCCAACTGGTTGGCTCAGAAGAATTACTTTTAGCATTTTTCTGCTCGCTTAAGCCAACAGTATTTATCTCAAGCTCAACACGAGATGTTGCTGGTGCGTTGTCTACTTTAGGCTCTGGTAGCGGTGCAAACAATAAGATTAATATGATCGGCGAAATCACCATCAATAATTTCTGGTGTAATTTCGGCAATGATCCCCAAGTTTGCAATGTTGAGGTTTTCATTTTCTTTAGATCGATCGAGCTTAGTTTCTCTTTGACCTGATTCAGTCGGTCCTTGAACTCTGCTAAGTGGTCTACTTTCTGTTTTTTCTTTTGACGACGATTCATGCCACTGCGTCCTATACATTGAATAACTACAGTATAAAAACCAAAGTACCAACAGTATAGATCTTTCCGCGACAACAGAGAGCAAAGCAAGAAAATTGACATAGCTGTGATTTGGACACGGTAAAGCGTAAGTGATCAGAGGCTAGCCGTTTATTCAGGCTGCTAATACTGGTATTCTTACCCTTTTCGTACTGACAAAAAGAGTGACTTTTCATGTCTGAAGTAAAATTTGAAACTGTAGAGCAAAAAGCTAGCTACGGTATCGGTCTACAAATGGGCCAACAACTTGCTGGTTCTGGTCTTGAAGGCCTAAACGTTGATGCAATCGCTGCTGGTATCGCAACAGCTCTAGTTGGCGACATGCCAGCTATCGAAGTTGACGAAATCAACAACGCACTACAAGAGCTACACACTCGTGGTGAAGCTGCACGTCAAGAACTAGCTAAAGCTGCTGCTGCTGACGGCGAAGCTTTCCTAGCTGACAACGCTCTTCGTTCAGAAGTTACAGTTCTTGAGTCTGGTCTTCAGTACGAAGTACTAACTGAAGGTACTGGTGAAATCCCAACTGCAGACAAGCAAGTACGCGTTCACTACCACGGCGAGCTAACTGACGGTACAGTTTTCGATAGCTCTGTATCTCGCGGTCAACCTGCTGAATTCCCAGTAACTGGCGTAATTCAAGGTTGGGTACAAGCTCTACAAATGATGCCTGTTGGCTCTAAGTGGAAGCTATACATCCCTCAAGATCTAGCATACGGTGAGCGTGGCGCAGGTGCTGCAATCCCACCATTTGCTGCTCTAGTATTCGAAGTAGAACTTCTAGCAATTCTTTAATTTCTATAAAAACCTTTAGTGAAACAAAAAACTATAGGTAAATTAGACTGAATTAGCTCAACGGCGATGTGACTACATCGCCGTTTTTCGTTTATAGTGAAAGAGTAAATTACTTTATTACTTAAGGACGAATAATGAAGAAAGTACTCATCACCGTTTTAAGCAGCCTTGCTGTGGTATCTTGCGCTAGTACTAGCGAGTCAGAACAAGTTAGTTCAACTTCTGATATTAACTATTCCCAACTATCACAAACAGCCCTTATGACCGCTGTAGACATGTGGTCTCAAAAAAATGAAGCCACACCATTTACGAGCACCCTTGCTAATTCCCTAAGTGACAAAGCATCTGTAACAAATGAGCAAGCTATAGGTGGAGTAGGCTCCATGCTAGCTCTTGCCCAAAATACCCTTGATAACTTTGACAACCAAGAGCTCGAAATGCTTTTCCCTGGAATGTCGACGCTTGATTCTACCGGTTTAACGTCAGTATTGGACTCAAAAACATCTGTTGAAAATGCATTTTCAGGATTAGGTATGGATTCATCAATGGTTGCGGCGTTTGCACCAATCATTATTCAAGGGCTAGAGTCACAAGGCGCAACAAGCGGTCTCGTTGATTCACTCGAAGCTATTTGGTTGTAATAACCAGTGATTAATAATTGATTTAAAATACTTAAAGGGCGCTTCGGTGCTCTTTTTTGTGCGCTGAACAAAAGAGATACGAGATACGAGATACGAGATACGAGATACGAGATACGAGATACGAGATATTATTGAGAAATGGAGCAGAGAAGGTAAAGAAAAGTGCCAAATATCGTGGTGCAATTCTTATGTCGGTCTCCTAATTCTACAGATACAAAAAAGCCGAGCTAATGCTCGGCTTTTGTATTAAGAATCTAGTATAGATTACTCAGCAGCTTCTTCAGCAGCTGGGCGGTCTACAAGCTCAATGTAAGCCATTGGAGCTTTATCACCAGTACGGAAACCACATTTAAGAATGCGAGTGTAACCACCTTGGCGAGCCGCGAAACGCGGGCCTAGTTCATTAAATAGTTTTGCCACAACTTCGTTATCACGAGTGCGAGCAAATGCAAGACGACGGTTAGCAACACTGTCTGTCTTAGCTAGGGTAATCAATGGCTCAATTACGCGACGTAGTTCTTTTGCTTTAGGCACGGTAGTTTTAATAACTTCGTGACGAACAAGAGAGCTAGCCATGTTGCTGAACATCGCTTTGCGATGACTGCTGTTGCGGTTGAGTTGACGACCACTTTTACGATGGCGCATGACCTAATCCTTCTAACTTTTCGATTAATCTTCAGCGATTGACGCTGGTGGCCAGTTTTCTAGGCGCATGCCTAGAGAAAGACCACGTGAAGCAAGCACATCTTTAATCTCTGTAAGAGATTTCTTACCAAGGTTTGGCGTTTTAAGTAGCTCAACCTCAGTGCGCTGTACAAGATCACCGATGTAGTGAATCGCTTCTGCTTTCAAACAGTTAGCAGAGCGAACTGTTAGTTCAAGATCGTCTACAGGACGTAGTAGGATAGGATCGAATTCTGGCTTCTCTTCCTTCTCCTCAGGTACACGTACATCACGAAGATCTACGAACGCATCCAGTTGTTCAGCTAAAATAGTAGCTGCACGACGGATAGCTTCCTCAGGTTCTAGAGTACCGTTCGTTTCCATATCGATAACAAGCTTGTCTAAGTCAGTACGTTGTTCTACACGTGCCGCTTCAACAGCATAGGCGATTTTATCGACCGGGCTGTAAGTAGCGTCAACAAGTAGACGACCGATTGGACGCTCATCTTCTTCAGTATGGATACGAGCTGAAGCTGGAACGTAACCACGACCACGTTCTACTTTGATACGCATAGCGATCTCAGCGTTGTCATCCGTTAGGTGACAAATTACGTGCTCAGGGTTAGCGATCTCTACATCACCATCGTGGGTGATGTCACCTGCAACAACAGGGCCTGAGCCTGATTTGTTCAGTGTAATAAACACTTCATCTTTGCCTTCAGCAACGCGTACAGCTAAACCTTTAAGGTTTAGAAGGATTTCCAGGATATCTTCCTGAACGCCTTCTTTAGTGCTGTATTCGTGTAGCACACCTTCGATTTCAACTTCTGTTACGGCACAACCCGGCATAGAAGATAGAAGAATGCGGCGAAGAGCATTACCTAGAGTATGGCCGAAACCGCGCTCTAATGGCTCAAGAGTTACTTTCGCGTGTGTCGTATTGATCTGTTCAATGTCAACAAGACGCGGCTTAAGAAATTCTGTTACAGAACCCTGCATTGTGTCCTCTCTTTTTTTAACCTTACTTAGAGTAAAGTTCGACGATCAAGTGTTCATTGATGTCAGCTGATAGGTCAGAACGCTCAGGCATACGCTTGAATGTACCTTCCATTTTGCCAGCATCTACTTCAATCCAAGTTGGCTTTTCACGTTGTTCAGCAACTTCTAGAGCCGCTTTAATACGAGATTGCTGTTTAGCTTTCTCGCGGATAGAAACAACGTCGTTTGCCGCTACTTTGAAAGAAGGAACGTTTACAACTTTACCGTTAACTAGAATAGACTTGTGGCTAACTAGTTGACGAGATTCAGCACGAGTAGCGCCAAAGCCCATACGGTAAACTACGTTATCAAGACGACCTTCAAGAAGCTGAAGCAGGTTTGCACCTGTGTTGCCTTTAAGACGTGCAGCTTCTTTGTAGTAGTTGCGGAATTGTTTTTCTAGAACGCCGTAAATACGACGAACTTTTTGCTTCTCACGAAGCTGAACGCCATACTCAGATAGACGACCGCGACGAGCGCCGTGTACACCTGGTGCGTTATCAATTTTACACTTGGTATCGATCGCACGGACACCAGACTTAAGGAATAAGTCAGTACCTTCGCGACGGCTAAGCTTCAGCTTAGGACCCAAATATCTTGCCATGATCTTTCTCCAATATTCCTAGAAACGAAACTTAAACGCGACGTTTCTTAGGTGGACGACAACCGTTATGAGGGATTGGTGTCGCATCAACAATGTTAGTGATACGGAAACCAGCAGCGTTCAGTGCACGAACAGTAGATTCGCGACCTGGACCTGGACCCTTAACCATAACTTCCAAGTTCTTTAGGCCATATTCTTTAGCCATTTCACCACAACGCTCAGCTGCAACTTGTGCTGCGAACGGAGTAGATTTACGAGAACCACGGAAACCTGAACCACCTGCTGTAGCCCATGCAAGAGCGTTGCCTTGACGGTCAGTGATAGTTACGATTGTGTTGTTGAAAGAAGCATGAATGTGCGCTACGCCATCAGCTACTTGCTTGCGTACGCGCTTACGCGCGCGAGTTGGTTGTTTTGCCATTGTACTCTACCTTATCCGACTATTTCTTGATCGGCTTGCGCGGACCCTTACGGGTGCGAGCGTTGGTTTTAGTACGCTGTCCACGTAGTGGTAGACTGCGACGATGACGAAGACCGCGGTAACAGCCAAGGTCCATAAGACGCTTGATGTTCATCGATACTTCACGACGTAGATCACCTTCTACAGTGTATTTAGCTACACCATCACGCAGTTGATCGATCTGCTCTTCAGTTAGTTCACTGATCTTAGCATCTTCAGCAATACCCACTTCAGCTAGAATAGCTTGAGAGCGAGTTTTGCCAATACCGTAGATTGCAGTAAGTGCAATTACAGAATGCTTATGATCAGGAATGTTAATGCCGGCTATACGGGCCATTATTCACTCCTAAGGGGGTTCATAAAAGAATTATCCGCAGCAAAGCCCGTTATGGATACGCTGCGGCATACTACTTCTTTTGCACGCAAAAGGTAGGCCGAGGAATATACTCGACTCTACCTAGTATTTCAAGTAAAAATTTCTGCTGATTAGCCTTGGCGTTGCTTATGCTTTGGCTCACTGCAAATCACGCGAACGACACCGTTACGCTTGATAACTTTACAGTTACGGCAGATTTTTTTAACGGAAGCACGAACTTTCATTGCTAAACTCCGTAAATGGAATCGAAATAATTACTACCGAATTAACGGCCGTAACCTTTCAGATTCGCTTTCTTTAACACAGAATCATACTGTTGTGACATCAGATGAGTCTGTACCTGTGCCATGAAATCCATGATAACTACCACTACGATTAGTAGTGATGTGCCGCCGAAGTAGAAACGAACGTTCCACGCGACCATCATGAATTCAGGAATCAGACATATAAAAGTAATGTATAGAGCGCCCGCAAGGGTTAGCCTAGTCATCACTTTATCGATATATTTCGCTGTCTGCTCACCTGGGCGGATACCGGGTACGAATGCACCAGACTTCTTCAAATTATCAGCTGTTTCACGCGGGTTAAACACCAACGCTGTATAGAAGAAACAGAAGAAGATTATAGCTGCTGCATAAAGCATTACATACAAAGGTTGACCTGGGCTAAGAGCTAATGACACGTCAGTTAACCAACCGAACGCGCTGCTTTCACCATTTTGACCAAACCATTGTGCTAATGTTCCTGGGAACAAAATAATACTTGATGCAAAAATCGCTGGAATAACACCTGCCATATTAATCTTAAGAGGCAAGTGAGAGCTTTGAGCTGCAAAAACTTTACGACCTTGTTGACGCTTCGCATAGTTAACGACGATACGACGTTGACCACGTTCCATGAAAACTACGAAGTAAATTACAGCAAAAGACAATACCGCGATAAACAACAGAAGAAGCACATGCAATTCACCTTGACGCGCTTGCTCGATTGTTTGACCGATTGCAGAAGGCAATCCAGCAACAATACCTGCAAAAATCAGAATGGAAATACCATTACCGATTCCTCGCTCAGTGATTTGTTCACCTAACCACATCAAAAACATGGTACCAGTTACTAAACTCACGGTAGCAATAAGCGTAAACATGGTTTGGTTGATAACAACCAGATTGTCGACCATGTTTGGTAAGCCTGTTGCGATACCAATAGCTTGGAATGTTGCAAGTACAAGCGTGCCGTAGCGTGTATATTGGCTTATCTTACGACGGCCTGCTTCACCCTCTTTTTTGAGTTCCGCTAACGCTGGATGAACTACAGTTAGCAATTGGACTACGATCGATGCCGAAATGTACGGCATGATACCCAATGCTAATATAGATGCACGCTCAAGAGCACCACCGGAGAACATGTTAAACATTTCTACGATGGTACCTTTTTGCTGATCGAACAAATCGGCAAGTACAGCTGCGTCAATACCAGGGATCGGCACAAAAGAGCCGGCTCGGAATACTAAAAGTGCACCAATTACGAATAATAAGCGCGACTTTAGTTCACTTAAGCCGCTCTGAGCACTACGAAAATCTTTTCCTGGTTTCTTAGCCATCTGTACCTCGTTCCTCGAGATTATTCCTCGATTTTACCGCCTGCAGCTTCGATTGCAGCTTTAGCGCCTTTAGTCACGCGTAGACCTTTAACAGTCACAGCTTTGCTTAGGTCACCAGAAAGAACGATCTTAACAAACTCGATGTTCTTAGTGATAACGTTAGCAGCTTTAAGGCTGTTAAGATCAACTACGTCACCTGTTACTTTCGCTAGCTCAGCTAGACGAACTTCAGCAGACACTAGGCTCTTACGAGAAGTGAAACCGAATTTAGGTAGACGTTGTTTTAGAGGCATTTGACCGCCTTCAAAACCTGGACGAACAGAGCCGCCAGAACGTGACTTTTGACCTTTGTGACCGCGGCCACCTGTTTTACCAAGGCCAGAACCGATACCACGACCTACACGCTTCTTAGAAGGTTTAGAGCCAGCAGCCGGTGATAGAGTATTCAAACGCATTCTGATTACTCCTCAATCTTAACCATGTAGTAAACCTTGTTGATCATACCGCGTACGCACGGAGTATCTTCAAGTTCTACTGTATGGTTGATGCGACGAAGACCTAGACCTTTAAGACACGCTTTGTGCTTAGGTAGGCGACCAATTGAGCTTTTAGTTTGAGTTACTTTAATAGTTGCCATCGTGTGCTTACTCCGAAATAGATTCAACAGTTAGACCACGTTTAGCAGCAACCATTTCTGGTGACTTAACGTCTACTAGAGCACCAATCGTTGCGCGAACAACGTTGATTGGGTTCGTTGAACCGTATGCTTTAGAAAGAACGTTATGTACGCCTGCAACTTCAAGTACGGCACGCATTGCACCACCGGCAATAACACCTGTACCTTCAGCAGCTGGCTGCATGTAAACTTTAGAGCCCGAATGACGACCTTTCACCGGGTGGTGAAGAGTGCCTTCGTTAAGCGCAACAGTAACCATGTTACGACGCGCTTTTTCCATTGCTTTTTGAATCGCTGCAGGTACTTCACGAGCTTTGCCGTAACCGAAACCTACGCGACCATTACCGTCACCAACTACTGTTAGTGCAGTGAAGCTCATGATTCGACCACCTTTAACCGTCTTAGATACACGGTTAACAGCGATCAGCTTTTCTTGCAAATCATTAGCTTGTTGTTGTTCTTTAGCCATCTTCCAACCCTACCTTAGAATTTCAGACCAGCTTCGCGAGCAGATTCTGCTAGCGCCGCTACTCGACCGTGGTATTGGAAACCAGAACGGTCAAATGCAACTGAAGCTACGCCTTTTTCAAGAGCGCGCTCAGCAACAGCTTTACCAACTGCTTTAGCTGCATCGACGTTACCAGTGTTCTTAACTTGCTCACGGATCGCTTTTTCTACAGTAGAAGCAGCTGCGATAACCTCAGAGCCGTTTGCCGAGATAACTTGAGCGTAAACATGGCGAGGAGTACGATGTACTACCAGGCGAGTTGCACCAAGTTCTGCAATCTTACGACGTGCACGTGTAGCACGACGGATGCGAGATGCTTTCTTATCCATAGTGATACCTTACTTCTTCTTAGCTTCTTTAGTACGCACATTTTCATCTGCGTAACGAACACCTTTGCCTTTGTAAGGCTCAGGAGCACGGTAAGAACGAATGTCAGCCGCAACTTGACCTACTACTTGCTTATCGCAACCAGTAATAACGATCTCAGTTTGGCTAGGGCACTCAGCTTTAATACCTTCAGGTAGAGCGTGCTCTACTGGGTGAGAAAAACCAAGAGTTAGACCTACAGCGTTGCCTTTCATAGCAGCACGGTAACCAACACCCTTAAGAGTTAGCTTCTTAGTGAAGCCCTCAGTAACACCCACAACCATGTTATTAACTAGAGCGCGAGCTGTACCAGCTTGTGCCCATGCGTTAGTAACACCTTCTTTCGGACCGAAAGTTAGGTTGTTTTCTTCCTGTGCAATAACTACGGCGCTGTTAAGAACGCGAGTAAGCTCACCTTTGCTACCTTTTACAGTAACTTCTTGGCCGTTTAGTTTCACCTCTACGCCAGCTGGAATAGCGACAGGTGCTTTAGCAACACGAGACATAATCTACTCCTTAAGCTACGTAACAGATGATTTCACCGCCAAGACCTGCTTTACGAGCAGCACGGTCAGACATCAGACCCTTGGAAGTAGAAACAACTGCAATACCAAGACCACCCATCACTGTAGGTAAAGAGTCTTTATTTTTATAAACTCTTAGACCAGGACGTGATACGCGCTTGATTTGCTCGATTACAGGTTTAGCTTGGAAGTACTTAAGAGTAACTTCTAGCTCAGGTTTTGCTTCGCTGTCAACAGCGAAGTCTACGATGTAACCTTCAGCTTTAAGTAATGCAGCAATTGCAACTTTAAGCTTTGAAGAAGGCATTTTTACAGCAACTTTATTTGCTGCCTGACCGTTACGAACGCGGGTCAGCATATCCGAAATCGGATCTTGCATGCTCATAAGATTTACTCCAAATGATTAAGTGGCAATTACCAGCTAGCCTTACGAAGACCCGGAATCTCGCCTTTCATGCAAGCTTCGCGAACCTTAATACGGCTTAGACCGAATTTACGTAGGTAACCGTGTGGACGACCAGTTTGGTTGCAACGGTTGCGCTGACGTGATGCACTTGAATCACGTGGAAGAGATTGCAGTTTAAGAACCGCATTCCAACGATCTTCTTCAGATGCGTTTACATCGCTAATGATAACTTTTAGCGCAGAACGCTTTTCAGCGAACTTAACTACTAGTTTTGCACGTTTAGCTTCACGTGCTTTCATTGATTGTTTAGCCATAACAGTAACCCTACCCTTACTTACGGAATGGGAAGTTAAAGGCAGCCAGCAGAGCTCGGCCTTCCTCATCGGATCCCGCAGATGTCGTGATAGTAATATCAAGACCGCGGACACGATCGACTTTATCGTAGTCGATTTCCGGAAAGATGATTTGCTCGCGAACGCCCATGCTGTAGTTACCGCGTCCGTCAAAAGACTTAGCGCTAACACCACGGAAATCACGTACACGTGGAAGTGCGATAGAGATTAAACGCTCTAAAAATTCCCACATGCGCTCACCACGCAAGGTTACTTTACAACCAATTGGGTAGCCTTCACGAATTTTGAAACCAGCTACAGATTTACGCGCTTTCGTGATAAGAGGCTTTTGACCAGAGATCGTTGCCATATCAGATGCTGCGTTTTCTAGCAGTTTCTTATCGTTGATTGCTTCACCAACGCCCATGTTTAGGGTGATTTTCTCAATCCTAGGGACTTGCATGACGCTTGTGTAGCTGAACTCTTTGGTAAGCTCAGCGACTACAGACGACTTGTAGTAATCATGCAGTTTCGCCATAGTAGAACTCCAAATTACTTCTAATTAGTTAGAAACAGTTTCGCCGTTAGATTTGAAGAAACGAACTTTCTTGCCATCTTCGATACGGAAACCGATACGGTCTGCTTTACCAGTAGCCGCGTTAAAGACTGCAACGTTAGAAGCATCAATAGCTGCTTCTTGTTCAACGATGCCACCTTGTTGACCTAGAGCCGGAACCGGCTTTTGGTGTTTTTTAACAAGATTGATGCCTTCAACAACAACTTTACCAGTTGTCAGAACCTTAGTTACTTTACCTTTCTTGCCTTTATCTTTACCAGCAAGAATGATTACTTCGTCATTACGACGGATTTTAGCTGCCATGTTGCCGCTCCTTACAGAACTTCAGGTGCAAGTGATACAATCTTCATGAATTTCGCGTTACGAAGTTCACGAGTCACAGGACCAAAGATACGTGTGCCGACTGGTTGCTCAGTAGTGTCATTTAACAATACACAAGCATTACTGTCGAAGCGAATGACAGAACCGTCTGGGCGACGAACGCCTTTACGGGTGCGCACTACTACCGCCTTCAGAACATCACCTTTCTTTACTTTACCGCGAGGAATCGCTTCCTTCACTGTAACCTTGATGACGTCACCGATATGTGCATAACGGCGGTGAGAGCCACCCAGAACCTTAATACACATTACCTTGCGCGCGCCAGAGTTATCTGCTGCGTCAAGTGTACTTTGCATCTGGATCATTGTTAGTGCTCCGCTAAATATTAAAACTAGACCCTCTCGGGTCGGGCTGCCTCTTTAAAAGGGACGCGAATTGTACCACCCTTTTTTTAAATTGGGTAGACAAAAAACAAGCGGCTCCAAAAAATTATTTGGAGCCGCTTATAAGTTATAGAATTACAAAGATTAAATCTTCGCTTTTTCTAGAACTTTAACCAATGTCCAAGACTTAGTCTTAGACAGAGGACGACACTCAGCGATTTCAACTTTGTCGCCTAGGCCACAAGTGTTGTCTTCGTCGTGTGCGTGTACTTTAGTCGTGCGTTTGATGAACTTACCGTAAATTGGGTGTTTTACAGTACGCTCAATAGCAACAACGATAGACTTGTCCATCTTGTCACTTACTACACGGCCTTGCTGGATGCGGTTAGTTTCGCTCATTATGCGCCTGCCTTTTCAGTCAAAACAGTTTTCACACGTGCGATGTCACGGCGTACAGCTTTTAGAGTATGAGTTTGCTGTAGTTGACCAGTTGCAGCTTGCATGCGCAAGTTGAACTGTTCACGTAGCAAATTCAATAGCTCAGCGTTAAGCTCTTCAACGTTCTTTTCGCGTAGATCTTGTGCTTTCATCACATCACCTGCTTAGTTACAAAAGTAGTTTTAACAGGCAGTTTACGTGCCGCTAGGCGGAACGCTTCACGTGCCAACTCTTCAGGTACGCCATTCATCTCGTACATAACTTTGCCTGGTTGGATTTGAGCAACCCAGTACGCAACTGAACCTTTACCTTTACCTTGACGAACTTCAAGAGGCTTTTCAGTAATCGGTTTGTCTGGGAAAACACGGATCCAGATTTGACCTTGACGCTTAATGTGACGTGTCATAGCACGACGTGCCGCTTCGATTTGACGTGCAGTCAGACGACCACGGCCAACAGCTTTAAGACCGAATTCGCCGAAGCTTACTTCAGTACCTTTAGCTAGACCACGGTTACGACCAGTCATAACCTTGCGGAACTTAGTACGTTTTGGTTGTAGCATCGTTCGACTCCTTACTTACGGCCTTTACGCTGCTTCTTAGGCTTATCGCCTTTTGGCTCTACTGCGTTAGCAGCTGGCATACCGCCTAGAATCTCACCTTTGAAGATCCAAACTTTAATGCCGATCACACCGTATTGGGTGTGAGCCGAAGAAGTTGCGTAATCAATGTCTGCACGTAGAGTGTGTAGAGGCACACGGCCTTCACGGTACCACTCTGAACGTGCGATTTCAGCACCGCCAAGACGGCCGCCTACTTGTACTTTGATGCCTTTAGCGCCTAGACGCATAGCATTTTGTACCGCACGCTTCATTGCACGACGGAACATAACACGACGCTCTAGTTGAGACGCGATGCTATCAGCTACAAGCTGACCATCTAGCTCAGGCTTACGTACTTCAGCGATGTTAATTTGCGCTGGTACACCTGCGATTTTAGCTACAGCTGCGCGTAGCTTCTCTACGTCTTCACCTTTCTTACCGATAACAACGCCAGGACGAGCTGTGTGAATAGTCACACGGATGCTCTTCGCTGGACGCTCGATAACGATACGAGATAATGATGCTTTTTGTAGTTCCTTGGTAAGGAACTGACGTACCTTGAAGTCGCCGTCTAGGTTGTCAGCGAATTCGTTGGTATTAGCAAACCATGTAGCATTCCAAGGCTTAACGATGCCAAGACGAATACCATTAGGATGTACTTTCTGACCCATTGCTTACTCTCCTAGTCTTTAGCGATCTGCTACAACAATAGTGATGTGGCTTGAACGCTTCAAGATACGATCCGCACGACCTTTAGCACGAGGCATAATACGCTTCATGATAGGGCCCTCATCTACGAAGATTTTAGCGACATTTAGATCGTCGATATCTGCACCTTCGTTATGTTCCGCGTTAGCGATAGCTGACTCAAGAACTTTCTTAACTAGTACAGCAGCTTTTTTGTTGCTGAAAGTTAGAATTTCTAGAGCCTGGTCTACCGACTTACCGCGAATTTGGTCTGCAACTAAGCGAGCTTTCTGTGGAGAAATACGAGCAAAGTTATGTTTAGCTAAAGCTTCCATCATCTACTCCTTATTTCTTCTTAGCTTTCTTATCTGCAGCATGACCGCGATAAGTACGAGTTGGTGCAAATTCGCCCAGTTTGTGACCGATCATTTCTTCGGTAACGAAAACTGGAACGTGCTGACGACCATTATGGACAGCGATGGTCAAACCAATCATTGTTGGGATGATCATTGAGCGACGGGACCAAGTCTTAATAGGCTTTTTGTCTCCGCTTTCCACCGCTTTCTCTACCTTCTTCAGCAAGTGTAGGTCAATAAAAGGACCTTTCTTGAGAGAACGTGGCATGGCGATTCCTCTTTATAAATTATTTAGTGCGACGACGTACGATGTACTTGTCAGTGCGCTTGTTCTTACGAGTCTTGAAGCCCTTAGTAGGAACGCCCCAAGGAGAAACTGGGTGACGACCACCAGATGTGCGGCCTTCACCACCACCATGTGGGTGATCCACCGGGTTCATTACTACACCACGTACGGTTGGACGTACGCCGCGCCAGCGTGAAGCACCAGCTTTACCAAGTTCACGTAGCATATGCTCAGAGTTACCAACTTCACCGATCGTTGCACGACCTTCAGAAAGAACTTTGCGCATTTCACCAGAACGTAGACGGATAGTTACGTATGCACCATCGCGAGCGATGATTTGAGCATAAGCACCAGCCGAACGAGCTAGTTGAGCACCTTTACCAGGCTTAAGTTCAACACAGTGTACAGTAGAACCTACTGGGATGTTGCGCATCGGCAGAGTGTTACCTGCTTTGATTGCAGCATCTACGCCAGATTGAATCTGGTCGCCTGCGTTAACACCTTTAGGTGCAATGATGTAACGACGCTCACCGTCTGCGTACAGAACTAGAGCGATGTTAGCACTACGGTTTGGATCGTATTCTAGACGCTCAACTTTCGCTGGGATGCCATCTTTAGTACGTTTGAAGTCAACCAGACGGTAATGGTGTTTATGACCACCACCGATGTGACGTACTGTAATACGACCGTTGTTGTTACGACCACCGTTCTTAGAGTTTTTCTCTAGAAGTGGTGCGTATGGCTTACCCTTGTGCAGGTCAGCGTTAACAACTTTAACGACGTGACGACGACCAGGGGAAGTCGGCTTACATTTAACAATAGCCATTTTTACTACTCCTGTTATTCCGCGCCGCCAACGAAGTCAAGATCTTGACCTTCTTTCAAAGTAACGTAGGCTTTCTTAACGTCTGAACGACGGCCTTCACGCATACCTTGACGTTTGGTCTTACCCTTTAATACAAGAGTATTTACAGACTTAACTTCAACTTCAAATAGCTTTTCTACAGCTGCTTTGATCTCTTTCTTAGTTGCATCTTTAGCTACTTTGAAAACGATAGTGTTCGCTTTCTCAGCTGCCATAGTTGCTTTTTCAGAGATGTGCGGAGCACGTAGAACTTTTAAGATACGCTCTTCAGTGATCATGCTAGCATCTCCTCAACTTGCTTAACTGCATCAGCAGTCATCAGAACCTTGTCGAAAGCGATTAGTGATACTGGATCAACACCAGCAACATCACGTGCATCTACTTTGTATAGGTTACGAGCAGCTAAGAATAGATTTTCATCTACTTCGCCAGTCACAATCAGAACGTCATTTAGCTCAAGCTCTTTAAGCTTAGCTACAAGTTCTTTTGTTTTTGGTGCTTCTACAGAGAAGTTATCAACAACGATTAGACGCTCTTGACGAATCAACTCAGAAAGAATGCTTTTCATAGCACCGCGGTACATTTTCTTGTTAACTTTTTGGCTGTGATCTTGTGGTTTCGCAGCAAAAGTAACACCACCTGTACGCCAGATTGGGCTACGAATTGTACCAGCACGTGCACGGCCAGTACCTTTTTGGCGCCATGGCTTAGCACCGCCGCCTGATACTTCAGAACGAGTCTTTTGAGCACGAGTACCTTGACGAGCACCTGCTGCATACGCAACAACTACTTGGTGTACTAGAGCTTCGTTAAAGTCACGTCCGAAAGTAGTCTCGGAAACAGTTAGTGCATCAGCACCTTTAACCATCAATTCCATTACTTACTCCTAGACGTTATGCTTTAACAGCAGGTTTTACGATCACGTTACCGCCTGTTGAGCCTGGTACTGCACCTTTAATAAGGAGTAGATTGCGCTCAGCGTCAACACGTACGATCTCTAGGTTTTGAGTCGTTACACGCTCAGCACCCATGTGACCTGCCATTTTCTTGCCTTTAAACACGCGGCCTGGAGTTTGACATTGGCCAATTGAACCCGGTGCGCGGTGAGACAAAGAGTTACCGTGAGTCATATCTTGAGTAGAGAAGTTCCAACGCTTGATAGCGCCTTGGAAGCCTTTACCTTTAGATGTACCAGTAACGTCTACTTTTTTAATTTCGTTGAAAAGTTCTACGTTTAGCTCAGCGCCAACTTCAAACTCTTCGCCGTTTTCTAAACGGAATTCCCAAAGACCGCGACCTGCTTCAACACCCGCTTTCGCGAAGTGACCAGCTTCAGGTTTAGTTACACGGTTAGCTTTCTTAGCACCAGTAGTTACTTGGATTGCTGCGTAGCCGTCTGTCTCAAGAGTTTTAACTTGAGAAATACGGTTCGCTTCAACCTCAACAACAGTTACTGGGATAGAAACGCCTTCTTCAGTAAATACGCGGGTCATACCCACTTTACGTCCGACTAGACCAATCATTATTCTTATCTCCCTTAACCTAGGCTGATTTGAACATCAACGCCAGCTGCAAGATCAAGACGCATTAGAGCATCAACAGTTTTATCTGTTGGCTCAACGATGTCGATCAAACGCTTGTGAGTACGAATTTCGTACTGATCACGTGCATCTTTGTTGACGTGTGGAGAGGTAAGAACAGTGAAACGCTCTTTACGAGTAGGAAGTGGAATAGGACCACGAACCTGTGCGCCAGTACGTTTTGCTGTTTCAACGATTTCCGCAGTTGAAGCATCGATTAGCTTGTAATCAAACGCTTTAAGGCGGATACGAATACGTTGGTTCTGCATGAGACAGAGCTCCAATTATTAAAAATTACACAAACAATATCGCCACTCAAGCTCGAAAGAACGAGAGAATGCCGATTGATTTATGTGAAACCGTAGCATCCAAGATTAGGACGCATTGTCAGTTAACTTTTGAAGTAAACACAAGGTTTACTATTTTTATTAACCGCGAACATAAGCTGAGTATACATTACTAGGTAAGACCTACTCCTCAGTGCTCATTGGTTCACAAACCGGCGTTAGCCAGTGCGATGCATTATACAGATCACGTTTTAGTATGCAAGTGGTGTTGGAAAAATAATCGGAATATATTTGTGCAGAGCATTCGAAGAAAAGTTGTGTAACAAAAGTAGAACGACAAGGAACGGGGATTATACTAAGGGAAAGCAAAAAAGTGGTGGAAAGTGGAAAAATAAAAGGGAAGCCGAAGCTTCCCTTTTCTTATGCAGTTCTTCTAATGAAGAGTGTGCAAAAATCTAAATGCTATTAAGCGAAGATTTTAGCTACAACACCAGCACCAACTGTACGGCCACCTTCGCGGATTGCGA
>NZ_JBGOOU010000024.1:0-12534 GCF_041439815.1 Vibrio sp. 1F279
TACCTTGGAACTTCAAACACTGACAAGTCGCCCCGTGGGTTCATGGGGCGGATACTTTGAACCAGTTTTCTCATCTATATACATTATGACGCTATGGATTGTTTCTAGGCTATCTGAAGCACCTGACCCCAGACTTTCATTTAGATCATCGTGAAACTCAGAAGCCAAATGCAACTGATCCATTTGGTAAATTGGACTTTTAAAATGCACAAGCTGATTGCGCAATGAGAAAAGTTTTTCAACACGTTGATAGATGTCTCCTTGAGTATCGACTTCTATCTTGTCTACTGCATTCAAATAATGTACAAATTTGTCCTTGGCAGACAACTTCTTAGACAAAAAACTCTTACTTTGGGAGTGTACAGCATAGTCGTATAAAAAAGCTTCTAAGCACATTGCTGAAAAGGTAATAGACTTAATAGCCGAAATTTCTCGGTTTTCATAGAGTTTATTGGCAATTTCCCACTGCTGGCTAAGATCGCTTTCTGAGCAATATGACTGTTGCTGAAGCTCAAATTTATTAGAAAACTCGAAAAAGTCACCAAGGCTTTCCTTTGCAACTTTGTAATAAAGTTTATGAATACTTACTGTGTAATCCCTTATTTTCACCAGATGCTCCAATTATAAGCCTAACGCTCGCCATAATGCGCCAGCAACGTATTTCGCAACAATTTATGCAACCACCGTAAGCACTAAAGTCAATTCCGAACGTTGATGGTTGTTTTGATGGCTTTGTTATAAGCGTCCAAACTTTAAGCCAATAGAACTTATAACATCTTCACTATATCCTCCCTTACTCTTTGTAATCAACCTGAAAATATCTTGCTCCTCTGCTACATGATTTGATTTGGTTTTTTTCCAACTTTCTATATTTGAATCAATAACTAAGGAATCAATATAACCAGAAATTAATCTCAGGTTAGATATTGTGGAGCGATAATAGTGCCTGCTGGAACCATTACAGTTTAGAGAGCTATCTATATGAATTCTTTTAGCACGTTCATCCCTATCCGTAGAGTTAATAATGGCTTCATATAAGTGAGCAATCATTTTTATTTGGCTCATAAATTCTTGAATAGCGTTTAGAATTACATCTTTTTCAAGCTCAGTTAAACCGACATGATTCTTACTTAACTCATATGTTTCCTCAATAATATTAAGAGTATCCGGATACAGTTCGTTAATGCGATCTGATTGGAATTTGAACTGTTCTTTGTATTTATTAAAACGAGTAACTTGCGCAGGTTGTGTGTTGATGAAGTCAGATTTTAAACACATTAAAAAAGCATCTACATCATTTGAGTTACTATCGACCATGATGCTTGAGCCTTGTTCGAAAAACACTTGAAACCTTTTTTCGCACATATGTTTTAAATGAGCCTCAAGCCACCTCAGCTTGATTCGTGCTTTAACGCCCGTATCTATATATTTTTCGTATGAAGCATGAAACTTCCACTGATTTGCTGATTGCGTTGCTGCGTCAGCAGCTTTTGCAGAAGAGCGAGCCGCTGACGCAGTAGCTAATGCAGCTAAAGAACTTGCAATACCTGCAACCCAAGCGCCAACATTCGCTACACCTTGTGATTTCCAATCAATTGATTTCCACCACTCTATAAAGCCTTCAGATGGATTGAATATAAGCAAGCCGGCAACAAGCCCAAGACATAAAGGAAAGCTAAAAGATATAAAGTTTGTTATTTTTCTATCATTATTCATTTTTGTATCCAATAAGCTAGTAACGCCTGTTAACTAGTGACAAAACAACGCCACCAAACTTACTATGACCACCTTAACCACAAAACTGACCATTACAAAAGTGCCAAGCGTTTTGGGGCCCAGTTGAACAATTTGTTATGTTTGATTAAATACGCTAGAAAGCATGTTCATAACGTTATTTGCACTTAGCGCTTCTTTTATTAATGTTGCAGCATAATCTTTAGCACCTTTACCAACAGCGTCTTTTAGTTGCTCACCTAACGATTCATTGCTTTCAACGGAATTTGGCACGGACTTCAGTAACTGTAGTCCTTTTAGTGAAAGAGTTACTTTGGAGTTCCATGCTCCATTTAGATTACCGATTAAGTAGCCTGACTCGTATAACCATAAAATCGTGTAATAGAAAAACTCAGTATCATCGTCATCTAACGGACTAACAAAATAACCAGCGTCATTGTAATAAGGCTCACCTTCGCAATCGAATAACTCTGTAGGCTTCAACTTGATTTGCTGAGGAAAATCGCTGTACAACTTCTCAAAAGTTCTAGCAACTAAAACGTCAAATTTTGCAATATTTTCGCTCATATTACCTCATAAAAAATAACATTCTTAATAACAGGTAGTCTCGTTTCTCTGCCTGACTTTCAGAAAATCCATCATAAACCACTGAAAAAAAGTGAATACATCAAGCTCTGCATTCTATCATCACATAAAAACGCGCCAGCGTGTTATCTAACATATGATCATCACAAACCCACTGATAAACAATGGCTGACAAAATCCTCAATCGACAAAGCGAGACTAAGCACTCAACAAAACAAGCCCGCGTTGTGATACTCACTATTGTCAATTTCAACAATAAAAAAGGCGACCCTGAGGTCGCCTTCGCTTTTCTAAATCACCGCCTTCATGACGGTGGTAACAACTTTCCCGATTACCGCGAACTCGTCGAGTTTCTCCTCATTCACGATAAACGAATCATATTCTTCTTTGTTGTCTGAGATGACGTTATAGCCCTCAGCCATGATGTCGTACTTCAGGCGTTTTATGTAAACGTGCTTACCAATGCGAACAACATAAACGCCGTGCTTTACGGGGTGATCGAGTTCTCGGGTATCGACTAATACTTCATCGCCGTCGCTCAAAGTATCTTCCATTGAGTCACCGTGGCAAATGATGATACGAGCATCTTCTTCTGTCAGGCCGAAACGTTTTAACCATAAGCAAGGCAGGAATTCGGTTCTAAGTTGATACTCGGTATCGTTTTGAGCACCAAACCCACAAGACGCATAAACGTTGTACACAGGTACAGCACACATATCGCCTATTTGAGAAGTCGCTTTCACAGACTTAACATTCGAAATCTCTGTGACATTGTCATCGGTGATGTGATGAGATTTACTTAACCAATTGTTTCTCATGGTTTTATCATTCCAACAGAAAATGGACTTTGCAATAGCCTCTCTCCACAAACTCACAACCCAGTCTCCATAAAGAGACTAAAGAGCACATTAAAGTGTATTACCCTAGTAACGAAGTCATCGCATAACAAACTATAGCCGCAGTTTAAGATCGGTATTGTATATGACTACCTGCGATAAACTGCAAACCGCTAAGAACTATAACACGCCATTACTGTGGTGGATATGATGCTAAGCCTTTGAATATTAGACATGTGTTAGACGCTGGGTTTAATTTTCAATATTTTAGCTCTCTAAGCAATATTTGAGAATTAAGCTCACTGCAATCACAGCCAGAATAAATGCCGCTAAAGTCACACTGAGCACTGTTTCGATTCGTAAAGAAACAGAAGCGAACAGAGTGGTAAACATCTTTCTAAAAATAGCCAGCCTCTGCTGGCTATTTTTTTACCCGCTATTCAGAGATTTAAGGTAACATCCCCTCACTATTTCTATCTAAGACACCCTATCAATGGCTCTCAAACCCACAATCTATAAGTTTCGTATTTCTTTAACCGATATGAATCGCGACTATTACGACTCTTTTAATCTAACGGTTGCACAACACCCTTCTGAAACAGAACAGCGCATGATGGCTCGTATCATTGCTTTCTGTATCAATGCATCTCCTGAACTTGAGTTCACTAAAGGGTTGTCTAGCATTGAAGAACCCGATTTATGGCAGAAGTCGTTAGATGACCAAATCTTAGAGTGGATTGATGTTGGCGAACCCGATCCAGAACGTGTTAAGAAAGCGACTCGCCTATCCAAGTCAGTGAGCGTGTTCAGCTTCAACACCAAATCGAACGTTTGGTGGGAGCAGAGCAAAGGTAAATTTGGTTACCTGAAAGCTCAGATCGTTCGTCTAGACAACGATGGTATTGAGCAGCTAGCAGCGATGACACAACGTACTATGGACCTTTCAGTAATGCTGACGGGTAACTCTGCTTTCATTAACAGCGATACTCAATCGGCAGAAGTAACGTGGGAAGAGCTACAGAGTAATGACTGAGATCCAAACTCAGACTGAACCTCAGCGCCAAACTAAGCTCGAAGCGTGTCTGCAGCTCGCAGGTCTCGATTCAGTCAAAGCGCTGACGACTGGCTATGAAAAAGAGTTAAAGTCATTTATTGATGAAAACCATGCTCTATTTAGACACGCTTGCGAGAACAAGCCGGACAACTCTGCACGTCAGACGTTGCTTGGCCTGTTAACCAAGGTACATATCGATGCAAGCTATCGCTTTGAAAGCAATAAAGAAGCGAATGAGGCAATGCAAAATGTATTCGATAATACAGTGGGTACTGAGCACAGCGACAAGTTTCAAAACTCTAACGCTCAGCAGTTAAAGTTAATCACTCATTTGTGGTTGTTCGTTCAAGGACGACTAGGAATGGATTACAGCCTTGCTAATGATCATGCTGCTGTAGCCGCTACGCTGTTGTCTCGTATATCGAGAAGCAGTGATGATGAGATTCGCGTAGAGTTCATGGCAAGTTTTTATGATGGCTTGAATATCTATCAAGCTGAGAATAAGCCGTCCGGTTTTGTTCATTACTTTAAGCGTTTGTTTAATCTTTCTTAAGCATTCCACCAGCCGCTGTACCCAAATTTGCGCTTTATAGATTCTGTAGAGCGCATCTAATTTCCGGTCCAACCAACCCCCATCGAACATGCAGATTCCCTATTACGCTCGTTCCTCACTTTAGGGAATGACAAAAGTGACTAAGTCGCCCATTCTGCAAGATCAGAGGCTGGCGTAGAATACACTCTGAACCCCCACCCTCGTATTTTACCTCACTCGCCGTCATCCTCGAGAAGGAGGAACGACTGAGTTGAGGATCTCATACCAAGTCAGAAACTACACAGACAAACAGATTCCCTATTACACTCGGTCCTCGCTTTAGAGAATGACGACATTCTCAGTCATTGCAGTTTACTTCATTGCAAGCACAAAAAAGCCCCCACAAGATACCGCGCTTCAGCACTGTTGTTTATCCGATTGCAACCCAAAAACCATACGTTAGAAACGAACAAAGTCTTGTTGTGATAATGATACTTCTCATAACACGACGAATTAAAGCTACGTATATGGCAAGGTTACTTTACAACTATAACTTATCAATTTATTCAAAAAGTGCATATTTTTCAGATAATTATTCTCAAATGGAAATATCAGTTATGTGACGAGCAGAAGCATTTTCTCTTGTGATGATAAGTACACTGACTTTTATAAAATGATAATAAAAAACCTGCAAATACAACTAACGTTAACTTTAAATTATCTTGTTTTATAAGCGGAGAATTAAAATGAAAATATGGTCTGTATCCTTTCTTGCAACTGCAGTAGCTGTCGCTCTAAGCAGTAATGCGATAGCTTGTACTGGGCTTATTGTTGGCAAAGAAGCGTCGAACGACGGTAGCATTATGATTGCTCGTAATGAAGATTTTAGCATTAACAACTGGAACAAATACCTAAAGTATCGACCTGCGCAAGATAACCAAGAAGGTGACTGGCAGTTAGGTAACGGGTTAATTGTTCCGATGCCAAAGCACTTCTTTGCTTACTCTGCGATACCAGACTGGGATGCGGATACCGTTAATCGCGACGGAAAATTCTATGAAGAACGTGGGATTAATGAACACAACGTTGCCATTTCAGCAACAACCAGCGCAGAAATAAACGACAAAGTCGCCAAGGTAGATCCTTTAATCGACAATGGCGTAATCGAAGCCATTATACCTACGTTAATCCTTCCTCAGGCAGAAAACGCAAAACAAGCCGTAGAGTTACTCGGTCATTACATCGAAACCTATGGTGCTGGTGAAGGAAACAGTCTCTATATTGCAGACACCAATGAGGCGTGGTTATTTGAAATTGGTTCAGGTCACCATTGGATTGCTGTAAAAGTGCCTGATGACAGTTACGCCATGATTGCAAATGGCTTGCGTGTACATGGTGTGAACTTGGCAAACAAAGAGGTACTGCATTCAAAAGACATATTCGAGTTTGTAGAACAACACAAACTGCTTGATAACGCAGATAAAAAATCTTTCAATTTTGCAAAAGCATTCGGGGTTATTGGTGATGAGTATAATATCGATCGTGAATGGTTAGGCCAAAAAATACTGACACCTTCGCTGCATCAACAAAGTCGCATGACGCAATACCCTTTGTTTATGAAACCTGATACAAAAATCTCAGTTGAAAATGTGGCAGAGGTACTTAGCGCGACTTATAAAGACACGGTTTTGGAAGGAAAATCGAAACGACCAATTAGAGTTGAGCGTCAACTAGAGTCGCATATTATTCAGCTTCGCCCTGAGATGCCAGAAGAGCTTCAAGGTATTATTTGGCAAAGCTTCGGCGTGTTACCAGAATCTGTTTTAGTGCCGTTATACTCAACCCTACAAGATTACCCAAAAGCGTACCAAGTAGGCGATGATAACTACAGTGATGATTCAGCTTATTGGCAGTTCCGTAGCCTAACCGCCCTCGCTTCTACAAACCCAGATAAGTATTTACCAGTACTAAAAGCAACTTGGGACAAAGAAGAAACTCAACTATACAAGCAGGTCGCACACTTAGATAAAACGTTAACAGACATGTATAAAGTAGATAAACAGGCGGCTCTGAACATGGCTGCAGACTACTCATACGGACAGCTTAAGCGTACCTTAGATATGGCGACTGAGCTTAGATACAAAATGATTACAGATTTGACTAAAAGCACAGAGAAGAAATACTCAGAGGAAGAGTTTAAGAAAATAGTAAATCTGTAGGCTTATGAAGCAACCAATAAAAACGGAGCATTATGCTCCGTTTTTTTATCTTAATAGGTTTAGTTCTAACGCAGGCCGTGTAAGAACTCATGGCGCGTTGCTGGGTTTGATCTAAAAATCCCCCCCAGAGCTGTTGTTGTCGTTTCGCTGGTTGCGTCCATTACACCACGAGATTTCACGCAGTAATGAACCGCATCCATGGTGACAGCAACATCATCCGTTTCTAGCAGCGTTTGTAATGCTACAAGGATTTGCTGCGTCATACGTTCTTGAACTTGAGGACGTTGAGCAAAGAAACGAACGATTCGGTTGATCTTCGAAAGACCAATGATCTTACCTTGCGGAATGTAAGCCACTGCGGTTTTACCATCAATGGTTACTAAGTGATGCTCGCATGTGCTGGTTACGGTAATGTCTTTTACACGAACCATTTCACGAACACCCATCTTGTTTTCGATCACGGTGATTTTAGGGAAATTGGCGTAATCCAAACCAGAGAAAATCTCATCCACATACATTTTTGCAATACGTTGCGGCGTTTCTTCCAGACTGTCATCTGCAAGATCAAGTTCAAGGAGAGTTAGAATCTCACGCATATGGTGTTCGATTCGTTCCTTTTTCTCTTCTCGGCTAACCTGGTTAGGACGCATTGGTGTCTCTAATCCGCGGCTTGCTAGCGCATCTTTAACCAACTTCGCTGATTCGCTAAGACCTGACATTGAACTTCCTCTTTTAATACCCCTTCTGGATGGCAAACAAGGATACTCGGAATTTTGATTAAATACACCCATATTTTAAGGGAGGTCATTATTTACGGGGCTTAAACTATGCTAAAGTGGCTGCAATTTCGTTGGCGAACATCTGTGATTTGATAATTATGGAGCCACTATTGCCAACCACTAAATCAAAATAATAACGACCAAAGGATTTCAATTATGGGCTGTTGCGACGCTCCGGGCTTAATGCCAATTGAAGAAGCACTAGATAAGCTGCTATCACCAATCAAACCAATCCAAACGACTTTATCTCTACCTCTTGCTGAAGCATTAGGTTATGTCCTTGCTGAAGATATTCTTTCCCCTATTTTCGTACCTCCTTTTGATAACTCAGCAATGGATGGCTATGCACTGCGCTTAGCAGACCTAGAGAACGGTAAAGTACTACCATTAGCAGGCAAATCTTTTGCAGGCCAACCGTTCGAAGGTGAATGGCCAAGCAACACCTGTATTCGCATTATGACTGGCGCAAAGATCCCTGAAGGTTGTGACGCCGTAATCATGCAAGAAAATACGGTTGAAACTGATACTGGCATTGAAATTCAACAAGACGACATCAAGCTGAACAATAATATTCGCCCTACTGGTGATGACATCAAACAAGGTGATATCGTTCTTAGCCGCGGTGAACGTTTAACACCTCGTGACATTCCAATGATTGCTTCGCTGGGTGTGAGCCACGTGACAGTGTTACAGAAGCCTAAAGTCGCGTTCTTTTCTACCGGCGATGAGCTAAAGCCACTAGGTCAACCTCTTGAAGACGGTCAGATCTACGACAGCAACCGCTACGGCATTAAGCCACTAATTGAAGCGTTTGGTTGTGAAGCTATAGACCTAGGCATCACCCCAGATTGCACTGCAACGCTTAAAGAGACGTTCGAGAAAGCACAGCAAATAGCAGACGTGGTTGTGACTTCTGGCGGCGTAAGCGTTGGCGAAGCTGATTACACGAAAGACATTCTTGAAGAACTGGGGCAAATCGGTTTTTGGAAGCTAGCTATCAAACCCGGTAAACCGTTCGCATTTGGTGAGTTGGATAACGCGTGGTTCTGCGGCCTACCGGGTAACCCAGTATCGGCGATGATGACCATGTATGTTTTGGTTCAACCTATGCTTGCTAAATTGGCTGGTCACACAGCGTGGACAGCTCCGGAATCTATTCCTGCTATCACCAAGTCTGCATTCAAAAAAGGCCCAGGCCGTACTGATTACCAGCGTGGCATTTACTCGATTGAAAACGGTCAATTTGTGGTAGAAACAACGGGTAACCAAAGCTCTGGCGCTTTCCGCTCAATGAGTTTAGCAAACTGCTTTGTGGTACTAGAGCGCGAACGCGGCCGTGTTGAAGTCGGTGAAACGGTTCAGATCCAACTGTTTAACTCGACGCTTTACTAACGAGGCTTACTGATGGAAATACTGTCTGACGTAGAGATGCTTCGCTACAACCGTCAAATCATTCTTAAGCAGTTTGATTTTGAAGGCCAAGAAGCACTAAAGCAGAGCTCAATCTTAGTATTAGGGGCTGGAGGCTTAGGTTGTGCCTCCGCTCAATACCTTGCGACTGCGGGCATTGGTAAGCTAACACTGATCGATGATGATATTGTCGAGCTTTCTAACTTGCAACGACAAGTCCTTCACACCGATGCTGACATTGGTAAGAAGAAAGTCAATTCTGCCGCTGAGTCACTGCAGGTATTGAACCCTCATCTGACAATTGAAACTGTCGACCACAGGCTTGATGACCAAGCTCTTGGCAAGTTGATTGAAACTCACTCGCTTGTTCTCGACGCAAGTGACAACGTAGAAACACGTAATCAGTTGAACCGCTTGTGCTACGCATCGAAAACACCATTAGTTTCTGGTGCTGCTATTCGTATGGAAGGCCAGATCAGCGTATTCACTTATCAAGATACTGACGCACCGTGTTATCAGTGCTTGAGTGCTCTATTCGGCAACGCTGCACTAAGCTGTGTTGAAGCGGGTGTGATGGCACCGGTAGTTGGCATGGTGGGCGCAGCTCAAGCTTTGGAAGCTATCAAAGTTATTGCTAAGTTTGGACAACCAAAGCAAGGCAAACTTTTAATTCTCGATGCCATGTCTCACAGCTGGCGTGAAATGAATTTAATGAAGATGCCTAATTGCTCGGTGTGCGGATAGACTAAGCATATCCCCCCTCTAATCGACAACCTAAGCCTTGACTAAAAGTCAGGGCTTTTTTATGTCTCAACATCAGCTTCTCAAATCGATTTATCAATTTGAAATGATCTATAAAATATTAGTTTCATTTGAATTCTCATTTTGAGAATATATTGCACACCTCAGCAATTTAGAATATAAACAATAAAAATCAACAACTTAAAAGTGGCACGTAACTTGTAAAAGTATCTAGACCTTCTATGACAAGGATGTAGATATGAGAATTACAACGTTAAGTTTGCTATTAAGTGTGCCTTTGGCCGCCAACGCAGCGCCATTCGATACCTGTCCGAGCCAGGCTTACCTATTCCAATCGACACCCGTACAAGTTTGGGGCGTGAACCTAGTGACAGGCTCAACCACCCTGTTAGAAGACGATACGGGCATGAACGCCAATATCAATGGTGTTGGTTTCGACTTTCAAGACAGATATATTTATGGCTATGACACTACCAACAAACGCTTGGTGCGCCTTGGACAGGATTTCCAAGCAGAAGTGATCAATACCAGTGGATTACCAACCGATCACACTTTCTATGTCGGCGATGTCTATGACCATGTGTATTACCTTTACCGTACAGGAAAAGGCTTGTTCACTGTTGATCTATCGCCGTTAGACGCCGACCCAAACGCGACTGTTACAGTTAACAAAATAGCTGGTAGCCCGGCAACCGTAAAACTGACTGATTTCGCTTTCCACCCAAGTGATGGTTCTTTATATGGTATCGATAATAACTCCGGAGGCTTATACAGCTTCAATCCTACAACCGGTGCCGAAACTTACATCGGTGATACTGGTGAGTTAGGTACATTCGGAGCGGGTTATTTTGATGTAAACGGCTATTACTACGTATCTCGAAATCAAGACGGGAAAATCTACCGTATCAATCTGTCTCCAGACAACGCGAGCAATATCGCAGCAGGAATTGTTCCAGCCGTTGAATTTGTATCGAATGGGCCTTCTTCTAATCAAAATGATGGCGCTCGTTGTGCGAATGCGCCAGTTGTGGATGAAGATTCCAACATCGACTTTGGTGATGCGCCAGACAGCTACCTAACCCTACTCGCCAGCAATGGTCCTCGACATGAACTTGATGGTGTGACTTGGTTAGGCACTGATGCACCCGATGCCGACCTTGATGGCTACGTAACTCCACAATCGGATGAAAGTGTTGGCATTGATGACGAGTGGGCAAACGGTGGTATCGGTTTTGTTACGGCGCTTGAAGCCGGGCTTGATTCAAAAGTGGTGATTGAAGCTTCAACAACCGGTTACCTTTCGGCGTGGATTGACTGGAACCAAGATGGCAGCTTCGATGGTGCTAACGAGCAAGTATTTACCGACTACCAACTGGATGCTGGTGAAAACGATCTGTTCCTAAATGTCGATATCAACGCACTAACGGGGACTACTTGGGCTCGCTTCAGATTCAGCCAACAAACCAACCTGAGCTACTTTGGTGGTTCGACATCTGGTGAGGTAGTTGATATTCAAGTTGATGTTCTTAACGACGGCGCTACAGCCCGTTACTTCCCAAGTGCTTCTGGTTACGCAACCTTGGCGTATGAAGACAACTGGCCTTATAAAGCTGATTACGACATGAATGATGCTGTGATTATGTATCGCATCACAGAGATCTTAAAAGACGGAAAAGTGGTTAAATCCACCATCGATGGACGTCTTGCTGCAGTAGGTGCTTCGTACAGAAATGGTTTTGCGGTTCGACTTCCTAATCTAGACCCAAGCTTAGTGAGTAGCGGAAGCTCTTACATGAAGCACAATGGTGTGTTCACTGATTTAGACTTGGAGCAAGGGCGTAGCGAGGCAATCTTTGTTATTGCTAACGACCTTACAGAGAAAATCAGTACTAGTTGTACCTTCTACCGCACCATCAGCTCTTGTAAAGAAGATGAGCAATTCGCTTTCCAAATCGGGATTACTTTAGCTGGCGATGGAGTGAGTACTGACAGTTGGACTGACATGCCTTACGACCCGTTCATCTTCGCAACGCCTGGGTATTATCATGGTGAAAACCTACCTCTACATCCAGGGCGAAGCTGGGAGGTGCACTTACCAGACCAAGCTCCAACCGAGGCGTTTGATACAGCTAATCTCTTTGAAGCAGGACTAGGCGTTGATGACAGCAATCCATCAACAGGCAAATATTTCAAAACTGCAGACAACCACCCGTGGGCACTGCTGATTACTTCAGACGCGGAGTGGCAATGGCCACTGGAATATGTAGATATCGTCACCGCCTATCCAAACTTTGCGAACTTTGCTGAATCCGGCGGTACTCAATCAACCGATTGGTTCCAAACACCTGCCGCTGACCAATGTTACTTGCCTTAGGAGAATGATTATGAAGATGCCAATTAAACAGACAGTAACAAACGGTCGCCAAAACTTTAGCAATGCTATCTTATCTAGTCTGTCGAATGCTGCACTTAAGAAAAATACGGCTCAGTCGCAGTCAATACGTATTCCATTACTAATTGCATCACTGGCGTTGGTAGGGTGTGGTGGCGGAGGCGACGATGGAGGGGCATCAACTCCTAACCCATCGCCTTCAACACCAGCGGTGACAGTACCAGTGACATC
>NZ_JBGOOU010000024.1:12634-85701 GCF_041439815.1 Vibrio sp. 1F279
AACACCAGTGACGTCAACACCAGTGACGTCAACACCAGTGACGTCAACACCAGTGACGTCAACACCAGTGGCGTCAACACCAGTGACGTCAACGCCAGCGACGTCAACACCAGTGACGTCAACACCAGTGGCGTCAGCGCCAGTTACATCACCATCAGTGGTCTCATCACCAGTCACCGTCGCTATAAATCCGGCACCGACACCAGTTAATGCGGTTATCTCCAACGGCCTGCAAGCGTACAAAATGGATGAGCTCGTAATACCTGATGGTTTCGATTATAACTCTGTAGATCAATTCGACCTCAATATTGATATCAGCCACATCTCAACCGATCGTTCGTTCGTATCCGTATATAGTCGATTTACCACAAGGACAGACTCAACTTACAAGCCTGATTATTCAAGTAAGGTCATTGGAGGCCCTTTAGACAACGGTACATTTACATCCAACTTTTCGGCGCCGCTAAGCGAAGATATTCTGTTGATTGAGATCTGGTTTTATGATGGTCAAGCGCCGCTGCAACAAGTCGTTGCAAGTGACGGATCACAAATCACTTGGTAAACGTAAAGGAATGAAAAGTGCTGAGTTCACTTAGACAATGGCTAAATTCAGTTGGAGTTAGGCAGCAGTCTCGAAGTTGAAAGTTGAAAGTTGAAAGTCGAATAACAATGCATAAAGGTGAGCAATGAGGCTCACCTTTTTATTTGGGCGCAATTTCAATTTTCAGTACTGGTTATGTTCACTTTATCGAAAGCCTGTCTTATCTTTTAAAGATGACTTTCAAAGGCTTACTTTATGAAACAGTTGAAAATAGGATTCGTTATATTATCGATTGGTATTGGGCTACTTTTATTTCTCACCTATTTCCCGATGACATCTTCTACCGGAGAACGCATTGAAGCCAGAGTCATCTCCAATACGCTCACTCAATCCCTTGACGGACATAGACGCTACCTCACGGTTGAAACTCAAGACAACGAAATATTTCGCGTTTCCATTCCACCAACAACAGACTGCCCTATTGATTCTATTGTTGTGCTTGATACATTAAACAATCAAATAACCAGACAAAGCAGCTATCAGTTCATCCACTGCCGGGCTGCGCCTTAGTCGCCGATATAACAACAAGAATGGATATAAGAAGAATGAATCAGCCACTCATTTCACCAGAACAACTTCAACAACGTTTGCTAGAAGAAGACAACATTGTAATCCTCGACGCCAGTATCGAATTTCAGATCCCAAGTGAGTCAGAAAAGATCAAAGGACAAATGATACCTAGTGCGATTCGTTTCGACTACGACAAAAACTTTTGTAACAAGCACACTCTACTCCCTCACATGTTCCCGACCGAAAAACACTTCAATACACGCGCACAAGAAATTGGTATCAATCAAGACAGTACGATAGTGGTTTACGATAACTCAGGAACTTTTGCCTCGCCTCGCGCATGGTGGATGTTTATGGCAATGGGACATAACAACGTATACATCTTAGATGGCGGTTTACCTGCTTGGATAAAAGCCGGTTACGCGACAGAGACTGACTATCGCACCGAAGTCAAAGCGGGCAATTTTGAAGGCCAAATTCAAGACAACCACTTTGTAAATGCTCAGCAAATCCAAAACTACTCCGATGACAAAAGTGCAAACATTCTGGATGCACGTTCTCAAGCTCGCTTCGATTCAGAAGTTCCAGAACCACGTGAAGGCTTACGTAGTGGCCACATCCCAAACTCAGTTTGCTTGCCGTTCGCACAAGTCTTAAATGCAGGTAAATTGAAACCTCAAGAAGAGTTAGTTGACATTTTCTCGACTCTAAACTTAACCCCCTCTCAACCTATGTTCTTTAGCTGTGGCTCAGGTGTGACGGCTTGCATCATTTTATTAGCCGCTAAACTGGCTGGTTATTCAAGTGATATGGGCGTTTACGATGGCTCATGGACTGAATGGGGCGCAAATGAAAAACTACCTATTGCCGTAACTAAAAAGTAATTCAGCTTCGCTTAATGATACTGTTAGAATATACTGCGCATGCATACGGAGCTTACTAAAGGTTATGGCTGAAGCCCATGACACTTAAGCATCTTATTGCTCAATCAGCTAGGCACTTATTAACTCAAGCGTTTAACACGGTTGTAACTTGAAGACGTAGTCACTTGAAGACACCTAGGTAGTGACAGAGTTAACACTACCTATGTGTAGAGCCATCCGATTGCTAACAAAAACTGTGATTAATCATGGGTTAATTGTCAGCACGTTTATGAGTGTTAATATTTCATTCAAGAATCTCTGTTCTTAGCCGTTACACTATTTAATCATTGATATATTCATCTCTGATGTTTTATGCCTCGTTGTATTAATCACACTGGCGATATAAACGTTGTCACTTGCAGTCTGTTAAAAGTAGTCACCAACAAAAGGCATCTCATGGCTCTATTTAAGAAAAATATCTGGTCGCTGTACGCTATGATCGTGCTGCTTACCCTGATACTTTTCAGCGCCTTTGGCATAACCAAGTGGCAATCAAACAGAGATGACTTTACTAAGCAACAGCATATCCAAGTTGAGATCTTCTCTAGCTCAGTAAACTCTCTATTAACTAGCCAAGAAGCACTGCTTGAAGTGGTTGGGCATCAACTTACTCAGCAGTCCGACTTTACCCGCACGGCTTCGATTCAAATTCGACCAATATTAGATAAACTGCTTGATACTCATCCTGCAATAGCCGCTTTCGGGTTACTAAATCCTCAAGGGGATTACCTATCAATCAGCTCAAACCTACAACTGTCTGATCAATTTAATTTACTGGATCTCCCGTACACCAGAGACTCATTTCTAGAGGCTATATCGAGTAATAAAATGGTTTTAGGGCGCACCTATTTCCATGATTCTCTTAACAGCCTCGTGATCCCATTAAGAAAATCCATTTCTCTCGATGGCAAGAACGTTGATGCAGTCATGACCGCAGGTTTACGCTTAGACAGCACAATATTGTTTGAAAACAATGCGCACGCAGGCAATTACAACACGTTAACTCTACTTAGAACCGACAACTATCGTCAGTTTTTTTCTAGCGATATCGAGTCGCTAGACGCTTATTTAAAACCAGTTGATAACGATCTAATGGATCGCATTACCAAAAGCTTTTCTGAGCAAGTGACTGTCAGCGTCAAAGAAGCGAAAACAGGAAAATACACATATTCTTTCTGTATCGATGATAGCGCTTTCCCATCGCTCGTTAGCGCTAAATACATTCCAGACTACAAGCTTTGGGTTGTCGGCCGTACAGACCTAGAACACGTTGATGGTATATTCGCAAAAGAGTTCGGTACTCTTTTCTTTGTTTTTGTTGTTCTTCAGTTTGGTTTCTATTTTTTAGTAAAATCGATTGCGAAGAACGAGCAACGAACTCGCAGCCAATTGATTTACCAAGCCAATCACGATCCATTAACCTCTCTCCCCAACCGCTCCTATATGCGTAAAAACATTGGCAAGTGGATTGAAGATGAGTCAGACCCATTCTCAATGCTGTTTATCGACATCGATAACTTCAAATGTGTTAATGATACCCATGGACATGACTTCGGAGACAAGGTGCTCAAACAAATTGCATTACGTTTGATGCGGTTCCGCTCCAGAGTCAGCCTATTGGTACGAGAATCCAGTGATGAGTTCTTGTTTTTAACACCCTTGAGTAGTGAATCTGAAATTAAGCGACTATCAGAACGAATTATTGAAGTACTTTCTCAACCTTATGAAGTTGAAAGCGCTCAATTTTTGTTGAGTTGCAGTGTAGGTATTGCGCGCTTCCCAGACCACGGAAGAGATTTAGATAGCCTGTTACGCTCTGCCGATATTTCGATGTACAAAGCGAAACAGCAGCAAAACTCATACAGTATTTTCACGACCGAGATGCAAGACGCCCACCTCTACAAAATGAGAGTAGAACAAAGGCTTCGTATCGCTATCGATAAACAAGCTTTATTTATGGTTTTTCAACCATTGGTTCGTGCCGATGAAAGTACTCACGGTGTAGAAGCGCTTGTGCGTTGGGTAGATGATGAACTGGGTTTTGTCCCGCCAGACGTATTTATTCCTATTGCTGAAAGCACAGGTTTAATGCAAAAACTCGGCACCTTTATTATTGAATCCAGCGTTATGCAGATCGCTCATTTACACCGAACGATAGAACAAAAGATCGGTCTTTCGATCAATATATCCGTACGTCAGTTTTCACATAAGTCGTTCTCAGAACACCTATTCGCTACGCTTGAGAAATATCAGTTCTCACCAAACTGTTTAACGCTCGAGATTACTGAAAGCTTGTTCATTGAAGATGTGGCTATAGTGAAACCACTGTTTGAAGCCCTCAAAGAAAACGATATTAAGATCTCTCTAGATGACTTCGGTACGGGCTACTCGTCATTGAGCATGTTAAAAGCACTCCCTATCGACGAACTTAAGATTGATAAGAGTTTCATTGAAAACATAGCAGTCGATCAACAGTCACTAACAATGGTCCAGAACATCATCGCTATCGGTAAAAACTTCGGTATGGTGGTGTTGGCAGAAGGCGTAGAATCAAACGAACACTTCGCGATTCTAAAAGCATGTGGATGTGACTTGATGCAAGGTTACTACTTCTCTCGTCCTATTCCTTATGATGAGTTATGCAAGTATCTAACACCGGCTCAAATTATGGCTACAGAACTACCAGAACCCACGTTGTAACTGTTTGAGTACTTTACCTGGTTAAACGAATAACGCTATAGATTAAAAAAGGGAACCCAAACGGGTTCCCTTTTCTTTACACACCACTTAACAGAGCGGCCCAAAAAATAAAAATACAGACAACGACAACAAAGCCCATTACGACTTAACTGTTATCACAACTCGTCGGTTACAACCTGTTGCCTTATTGTCTGTGACTTTACAAATTGGTGCACTTTCGCCATACGCATATTCAACAATGCGATTCCCTTGATGAAGATCTTTCTTCAAGTAGCTCGCCACTTGTCCTGCTCGGCGAGATGACAGTGCTTTGTTGTAGCTTTTACTGCCTAAGCTATCTGCATGACCTTCTATATAAATCTTGGATTTATCTCCCACCAAGCTAAGGTACTGCCCTAATACTTGTTTATGATTTTCATCCAATAGGTACACGTTAGTTGGATAATTGAGCACCAAAGATTGCGTCGCTTTATCATAGAAACAGACATCATCTTGAGCTGCGATTTGAATGACTTCACTCTCTCTATTGAGCACCTCATTTTGAGGTTTTTCATCAAGCTTTATTAGCTTTCCAGTCACTTGTGTCGTAACAGTATGAGAAGACACCAACGTTTTCGAAGTGACGTATTCGCCGACATTGCCCAAGCAGTTTGCATAGCTCAATGGAGACAGTAGTATCGTAGACATAATTACTAGGTATCTCATGTTAATCCTTTAGTTTTCCGGTTTCTTCATTAATCAAATTCAGAATGTACTTGTACACATCTTCACCATCTTTTGCGTGGTAGATGTTTTTCTTACCAAAACAATCCCCAAAGCCATCACTTTCATTTACTTTGTAATTAATACCAATGACGCCCATCGTGACTTTGGTTTTTTCAGCTTCAGTCGGCGAGTTACTTTGGAAGCGATTTCGTTTGGCCGATATAGTTGAGCGCAGCTTTTTACACAGCCCTTGGTCCACTAGTTTTTGTAAATAGTTCTTGTCGCCATCCTGACCATCAGATAAAACAATAAACACTTGCTCAGGGTTTAGATTCGTTGCTTTATTAGCTTCTTGGGCGGCAGCAATGATCCCATTCCATGACGACGTTCCTCCACCAGCTTGCAGCTTGGTATTCATTAGTTGAGACCGAAATTCATCATAGTCTTCAGTCAATGGAATATCATAAAACTTATAATACTTAGCAAAATTAACGTTGTGGGTATGGAGACGTTCAACCTCGTATCGACTCATACCCCTCTTTGGCTCGAGTATTTCGTTATACAGTTTGGGTTTGTCAAACATTCGCCTAACCGTTGTTCCTGGCGAGGAACGAGCGTAATTGTAAGCGTATTTTTTTCTCCATGAACCGTAATAGCCATAAGCGTTAACTCTTACAGTTTTATCGGTCTGCTTAACATGAAACGGGTTGTAACCAAGTAAGGCGACTCGACTCTTTTCTTCCGTATTAAATTTTTCGATGTCATCAACAACTCGTTTAATGGTTTCTTTTACAACGTCTAACTTCATTTTTCCGTTCTTCCACGAGTTACCCATAGAACCACTAAAGTCACCGATGAAGTAAACGTCGACAGATTGAGGAAGATACTTTCGCGTGACCGCTCGTCCACTAACCGTAAATTCAGGTTCTAAATCGACATCTTCATACGAAATCCATGATGTATATTTGGCGGTAGCACTAACGACAAAGTCACTAAATGGCGCTAATTCGCCGCTAGCTTGAACACAACCATCTTTATATTCACATTTACGGGTAAATACGGCGACATCCACATCCTCTGAATTGTCTAAAATGTATCTATCAACCAAGTAACGTGCATACTTTACGTTTCTATCTTCATCCTCTTTAGGGCTTGCAATAAGTGCGAGGCTCGCAACCTCTGCAGCTTCTAATAACCGAGAGTGAGCCAACATCTGTTGCGACATTTGCATCGAAAACGCCATAAAAATAACCATCGCTGGTAAGAGACCAACGAACAAAATACCTGCGACACCTCGGTTTTTCTTTATCGATTTCACCTCAAACCCTCGCAAATGAATAAGATGTACTTACAAGGCGAAAGACTTCACCGTTAGTAACACCAAGCACATTAATTGGAGTTTCATAACATAATGAAACCTGATACATGGGTAATCTGCGACCTCTTGATGTGATTGGCAGTATTTCTATCGCTTTTTGCTTCGTTATATCGCTCATCTCAGGAAAGTCACACCCATGAATACTCCCTTTGGTTAGAGTTTTTTGAACCCTTCGGTAATTCACTCTACCTCCAGATAAAGCGGTTTCTTCAAGCCTTATTTCGTCGATGCGTATCCCAAACTTGGTTTTGTCAAAGTTTGGAATCATTCGTTTCATCGAAGCAGAAGCAATCACAAACGCGTTTTGTTCGGTCTTTCTACAGTCACCCGCACATATATCCATGTTGGCATTAAACAATTGTTTTCGTTCAGCAAAGATAGTGGTCAATGAATAAGAAGCTCTATCGAGTTGGCCCTTCTTATTAATAGCTAGCATATGATTGACTACGACAACGAAGATCCCTGAAGCAAAAACTAATACCATCGCCAATTCAACAGCAAATGCGCCTTTTTGTTTAGCTTGCACAACCTGCCCCCTGACCAATTTTGAACGAACATCTTTCATATTCTTGGATAGTGATGACTTCACGTTTAATAGCAATATCTGGAAACCAAATGGATACAATCGGGTCGTAGGTATACTCTAAAGCATAGACAGCTAATGCCATGTCTTCGGGTTCATCTTTCTTATCTGGGCACTCATCTGTAGAAGCGTAAGTATCCGTACATTTGAGAAAGCCTTCGTAGTCACGAAAGTAGTTAACATGAATAACTACACTCCCCTCTTTGACTACATTACTCCATAATGCCCCGCCAGCTTTAGTTAACTCATCATTGATCATTTGGCCGTAGTTGATGGAATTGCTACTGCTTGAGTCACCCGCTTTTTTGGTACGCATTACCGCTGTGGTCAAAGCATGGTCTGTCATGCTCATTGAGAATGTCAAAATACAGATCTCTACCCAGCCAAAGGCAATAGCCAGAAAAATCGGAATCCCCATAGCGACTTCAACCGTCAATGACCCCTTTTGCTTTCGCTTAAACCTTCTCATAGTCGGACATACCTTTTCTTAGTGTAATCAACAACGAATGCTCCCTTGATATCGATACTGTTTAAAAACGCTTTCGCTTCATCTAAGTCATTAAAGTCACCAATGCAGTAACGCTTCCATAAACCATGTGTATACGAATAAACAGAGCCGTAGTTTGTTTTCAAATAGTTCAAAAAGTCAGAGGGGATCGCCGTATACGTCGCCAATACTTGCACACGATAAATGGGTTTTGCCCCGGGCTTAAGTTTTCTTGGGTCAAGTACAGAACCATCGACACTGTGTCTAGATGCTTGAAACTCTGTGGTAGCATCCAATTTACTTACGCGAGACGTCGGGGCTACAAAGCCCCCTGAATTAGCTTGAGAGCCAATAAAGTGTTGTTCCATTTCTATCGTTGACTGTGTCACGGCCTTCTTCCCTTTGCTTTTAGATATTGACCTCATTAATGCAGACAACTGTTTGTGAGCTTGCTCATCGCTATTCGAATGCTTCAAAACCTCTAGCGCGATATCCGGTCGCTGAGATTTAACCGAAGAGAGAATCAAGTTAGAGCTCACTCTCTGATCATTCGGATTCGAAAGGTAAAGGTCATATAAAATGTCTGTTGCACCCAAATAATCAGACTGCATTATTTTGACGACTGCGATATTGTTGCCAGCCTCCCTGTCTGAAGCCCCTTGCTTTCTACTTTCCTCAAAATGTTCGATCGCTTGGGCAAATCGCTTTTGCTGAGCCAATATTTTTCCAGTTAAAAGTTGATACTCATACTCTTTGCCACCTTCATCCCGATACTTACTCAGCTCTTCCAGTGCTTTTTCAAAATTCTTTTTTTGATAATAAAGCCTTGCATTAGTTAAAATGTATTCAGGTTCATCAAGATCATTATCATTGTAAGTGCTGCGATACAGCTCAGCAGACTTGATATCTTTTAGATCTAAATACAAATTAACCAATTTAACTTTATATTCAGGTTCCGATTGTATATTTGCCTTATAAAATTCAATGAGTTTCTGTGAGTCACCCGACCCTAAAAGCAGTTGTTCTTTGGTATCAAGTTGGTTATTAACCGTTGAACAACCGGAGAAGAGAACCAAAACAATAACGGACAATACAAAATTTCTTATCACATCAACGCCCTCATAATACCTGGAGCTGCAATTAAAATAATAATCGGAACCATGATAAAAGCGATAAGTGGAATCGACATCTTCGCCCCCATTTTCCCGATTCGTTCTTCTAAATCCATCATATTAAGCTCGCGAATATCGCTTGCTAAAGTCACTAATACCGGACCAACTGATGAACCAAATTGGAGGCTCTGCACCATGGTCATTACAAAACTTTGTGATTCACTAGTTGGAACAAGCTCATAAAATTCTTCTAATGCCTTTTCAAGGCCCACCAGGCGAGATCGTTCGACAGTTACTCTGACCACATGAGCAAGGTTACTGTCTACTGAGTGAAGTTCTTTCGCCAAGTACTCCAAGCTAGACTCGATAGTCATCCCCGTATGGACGCAAACATTCATTAAGTCGAGTAAAAATGGCAATCGTGAACTTATGTGCTTGATGTTAGATTTACCTCGAGCCGACACATAAGAATCAGGACCAATGATAAATATTAATAAAGCCCCCATTAGATATAACAGCGCGAATACCGTTTTCGTGTCACCACTATAAAAATCAAAGCCAATCAATGCTAAGCAAACACAAAAAGGAACGATTTTTAGTAAGTAATAAACGTCGGCCAGGAAATCACTGTAAAAGCCAGCTGCGACCAATTTTCTTTTTGTTTCATGCTTATTAAAACTAATCCTAGACAATATAGCCTTGAATAAATCTGCTCTTTTCTTCTCTTCTCGTGTCGAACCGATTATTTTTCGAGTCTCTATATCCGCTCTCGTATTATCCCAAAATCGTAAACAATGCGTTGCTAGGACCATCGATATAATGAATATCACACTCCAAATAATAACGGTTTCAAAGTCCATCAATTCACACCCCGCAAAATCAGCCAAATGCAAAAAAAACCAACTAGCTCACTGGCTAATACATAATAAAAAATAGGTTGACCAGCTTCTTCAAACATCACAAAACTGTAGTTTTCAGGACTCGTAAACTTCAAAATAATAAGAAAAATAACCGGTAAGCAGGCAATTATCTTTGCCGAAGCTCGAGCTTCTGAGGTCAAGGCATTTTTCTTTTTCTCCACAGCTCTTGAATCAAACATAAGTCGGTTTATTTTGTTGATCACATCTTTGAGTTGTCCACCTCTAGCCAAATTGATTCTTATCGTTGAAGCAAAGAAAAAGTACTCTAAGTACGGAAACGTATTGCTACTTCGTTCAAGAACGTCATCAGGGTCTTCACCAATAAGTAAACGCTCAGCCATGAATTTGAACTCTTTGCCCACTTCGTTATCAAGCTGCTTACCTACATACTCGAAGGCATGAATGATGCTTTGCCCTGAAGAAATGGCCCCACTCAAAATGTTCAAAGCGTCTGGAAAGTTAGTTTTAAAACGCTCTACTTGCCTTGCTTTTAGATTGTTATAAAAGACAAAGAACAAGAGAGGCTCAACAACAATCAGACAAACTATAAAGTCCTGACGTAAAAAAAACTCATTGAGAGCATAAGTTGCAGATGTCGTCACAGAGATAAACAAGACCAGCTTCAAGGACATATTAGGTTGAAATACCTTGATTACCTTCTTGTACATTTTCCTGATTCTGGCTTTATAGCTCTCTTCAAACTGTTGTGAATCGATAACAGAGCGAACACCTTTAACCCCTTCAAACTCAGCTTCCATCTCAATTAAGCTACTCAATTTTTTGCTTTGACGAGAGCGATGGATAAGGAAGTAAAGTAGCAAAGCGCTCCATGAAGCAATCAGTATTAAGGTCATGTAAATATCTCCTTCACTGCTTGTTCTAAACCAAAGAATTTTGCGCGTTCATAAATCACAGAACGAGTCGATAAACCGGGTGTTCTGAACTCACCTTCCATTTTTCCATCTTTGAAATTTGAAGTCGCTTCGTAACGAAAAATGTCTTCCATCACCACGCTATCCCCTTCCATCCCGATAATTTCAGAAATGTACATCACCTTGCGGCTACCATCGTGGAGGCGCTTAACTTGAACGATAAGGTCTACTGCACTAACGATGGTTCTACGTATTGCGGATATCGGCAGACTGGCTGTTGCCATCATTACCATGCTCTCAGTACGAGCAATGGCATCACGCGGTGTATTGGCGTGCAATGTCGACATAGATCCATCATGCCCTGTATTCATCGCTTGAAGCATTTCAAAGGCTTCACCACCACGACACTCACCAACAATAATTCTGTCCGGGCGCATACGAAGGGCATTAATCACAAGGTCTCGAGCGGTGATTTCTCCTGTTCCTTCAACGCTAGCTTGTCGAGTTTCAAGCCTAACAATATGAGGTTTTTGTAGCTGTAGTTCAGCAGCATCTTCAATAGTAACAATACGTTCAGTTTCGCCAATGAAGCCAGATAATGCGTTCAATAACGTTGTTTTACCTGAACCAGTACCACCGGAGATCAATATGTTGCACTTGCAATGGCTCGCAATGGACAAAAGCTTAGCCATTTCGACAGACATCGCACCAAACTCAGCAAGATTCTCAAGCCTAATTTTTTGCTCTTTGAATTTACGAATCGAGATAGAGGTACCGTCTATCGCTAACGGGGGGATCACAATATTTACACGGCTCCCATCCATTAAACGAGCATCACAAAGGGGTTTTGATTCATCGATACGACGACCCACATTTGATGCGATTCGCTTAGCGATGGTGTTCAGTTGTTTTTCGTTAACAAATTGAATGGGTGATTGTTCAACCTTGCCATTGATTTCTATGAAGATATCCGAAGGACCGTTGATCATGATATCCGATATATCATCGTTATCGACTAAAGCTTGCAGGGGCCCAAGGCCTTTCAACTCATCGAGTAACGCTTTGACTAAGTCGACACGTTTCAATGAGCTGACTTGCAGCTGCTTCTTATCGATCAATATATTAACCGAGTCTTTGAGTTGTTCTTCTAGCTCTTGATTACTAATTTCAACAAGCGTAGCGGCATCTAGAGCATCAAAGATCTCATCTCGAAGCTGGATGTAAATTTCTTTTAATTGATTCATTTTCTAAACAAACTGAAACGTGATTTAGTTTTAATTTTCTTGCCTGTCAACGTGGCAACCATAGTTAGAACGGCAGTGGCAGACTTAGATTTAAGCAACTCATTAATACCTTGCTGTACCACGATTTTTTCTAGCGACGGCTCGTACATGAAATCAATACTATCTTTGGCTTTGATTCTCTCTTTCGCACTCGCGAGTGTCATCATGAAGTCTTTCGCTGGCCGATTAAGGTTGAAGATGATTTGGTGTTCAGATTTCCCGATCTTCTTCTTCAAAGAGTTATAAGAACGCAGTGAAGAAACCGAAGGTTCGCAGACAATAAAGATGCGATGGTACTTATCTGATAACTCCTGATCATGCATCTCTTCATAGCAAGATAAGGGCGCCGAATCTATGATAAAGTTATATTGATCAATGAGTTGATTGGAAAGGTTGTACAATGTAGATGCGTGATCAGTAAGGCAAGCAACATTTTTCTCTAGTACCAAGTAATCAAGCTTATCTTTCACACCATGTACATAGGTCTTAGCTATCGCACTGTCGATATCGATCTGATTCAAATCTATACTGTTGTGCTTGGCTTTCAAGCCTTTTACACCTATATAAATGTCACTATTTAGTGCTCCTGAATCATGATCCACCAAGAGTGTCTTTAGATTTGCTTGCTCTGCTAAGGAGTGTGCTAAAACAGAACTTACGCAAGATACTCCAATGCCACCTTTGGTACCCAAAACTAATATACGTTTGGCTACACGCGTTTTTTTAACGGTGCTTTCACCTTCTTGCGTCGTTTTAATTGCCGCAAGTAATGAATCAAGTTCAGGATCCCAAAGAACATAACTAGCACCTAATGCATGCACTTGGTTACGCAGCTTTATCGAATCAACATCACAGAGAACAAGCAAAGATATATTCACATCCAAACGAACCGAAATCTCGGAAACTTGCTCTATAACGTTGGAGGCACTACGAAGATCCAACACAACGTGGTTAAGCTTAATGTTTGACTGATTCCAAACGCCATCTAAATCAATATCGGTGACTTCAAGTGGTTTAGGGAAACCTTCAATAGCGTACAAATCATTAATAGATTCAGTTAGGGTATTATCATCAGACACAATGAGATCGGTAGCCTCAACCGTCGACTTCACTTTCGACGACGAATTACGAAACAAGATATCCAAGTCCATTACTATTTCGCCTTCTTAATTGGGTTAACCAAGCTGATGTTTCGGTTATGTTCAACACTACAACCAAATTGATAATCTTCCCTTTTCGAGAACACCATCACTCCACATTCGCTGCTTTTAATTCGGACATATCGACCTATGATTAAGATGTTTTTTTCTTGGTCATGATCGGCAAGTTCGATTTTATATCTGTCTTTTGCGATAGATTCCGACTTAAATCGATCTCGTAATTTGGCAACAAACTCACTCGCATCCGGTTTATATTTAACGTAGAACGTCGCCTTAGGTTCTCTCGCATTGAGCTCACGAATAAAGGCCACCGAGCGAGAGATTGAATCTTCACTACTCGCCATATCAAATTCAAAGCGCTCCTCCAGTTGCTCAATCACACTAGAGTTTGGGGTATCAACATGAGAACAAGCAGAAGCAATAAGAGCGATTAAAGTAATAACGATCCATCTCATTAGTTGAATCCTCCTTGGTTTATCGTGTTTTCAAGCTCTGGTTCGTCAAGTTCCGAAAGATCAATTCTAAGGAGTCTTTCGAGATCACTTGTGCGTCTAAAGCTTGGCAATTTGACCTGCTCTTGCTCAACCGGATCAACCAAGTTTACAGTCGCAACAATGATCAATTCAGTCTTGGAACGGTTGGTGGAAGAGTGGCTAAACAACGCACCTAGAATTGGAATATCTCCCAAGATTGGAATCTTGGTTAACGATTCACGCTCTTCCGATGTCAATAGCCCCGCCAAAACAAAACTTTGCCCATCTTTCAAGTGAACCGTTGTTTGAGCTCGTCGAGTTCGTAAAGAAGGCACAGAAATTAAGCCTGTCGTGGTTTTGTTTGATTCATCAATCGAGCTAACCTCTGGGATCAAGGTTAGGCGAATATTCTCTGTGTCAGTTACCTTTGCAACCATGGCCAACTTAACGCCGTATTCTTTATAAGAAATGGTAATCCCGTCTTCATCTCTGATAGCAATTGGTATCTCGCCACCGGCTAGGAAACTAGCCTGCTCACCTGAAATAACAGAAAGGTTGGGCTCGGCCAATACACGCCCGATTTTGTCATCACCACTAGCGGAAATAACTGAAACGATATCTTGAGCCGTAAAATCAAGTAGCTTATTTACAAAAGTACCCGGATCACCACTATCGCTATAAGTAACACCTAATTCTGTCAAAAATGAGCTAGATACTTCCGCGACCGTTAGCTTGACATTGATCTGCTCAGTAGTGAGTACTTTCAAGTTATTAATGACTTGATCGTAGTTGTACTTTGCCGTGTACTCTAGCTCGTCTAAGGCTTCACCGTCCGCACCCTTTAGTTCATAAGCTGCGCGGCGACGATCTTTCTTCAACATTTCACCAACAAGTCGATTGATTTTTTGTTTAATCTCTTCACTACCGACAATGCCATCTAATACAACTTGGTCACCTACATTGGAAACCACAACGTTTTCATCAGGGAATCTAGCAATGAGTGTTTGCTTCAATAGTCTTAAACTTTGGTTGACTACCAATTCTGCGTTATAAATTTCGTTTCCACCGCGATCATAAACAATCACAGAGGTCGTTCCTTGGCCAACGCCATAAACTACAACCTTATTTTCATCGATAATTTTGTAGTCTGCTATTTCTTGATTCGCGACAAACACCGTCGATATCTGTCTCTTCAAATTAATGGTTTTCGCAGCGCCTTGATCCAAGTTCATTAATTCTGATGCGAGCAATGGACATGAAAGAATCCCGCACAATAGCAAGGCTATATTTTTCTTCTTTAAAGTCATGTTATTCCTTACCACGTAATTCTCTGACACCAAACTGAGTTTCTAAAAGGTCACTACTGCGGATAGATAAATAGCGATTTTCTATTTCAGATGGAATAATATTCACATCACCAATTTTTTGAGCCATTTCTAGCTTCAAAACACTCCGCATATTCAATGCAATGACTAAACTGTATTTTTTATCCTCTGCATCTTCGGAGTCACTATCTTCACTGCCTTTTATTACCTGCAAAACACGCGCCCCACTGATAATTACTCGGCTAACGAGATCGCCAATATCACCATATCCATTCTCAACCAGGTTTGATTTTGAAGACGTTGTTGAAACAAAACTCACTTTATCGCCAGGAGTAAGAGTTGCCGTTTGTACGACTCCAATACCTGTTACTTCATAAAAATAAGGTAATTCACCATCATTTAGTGACAAGTACATATAATCTCGGTCTCCCGGATTGGAGATCATATCTTGTGTTAAATAAGTACCTTTACTGATGTCATCTTTAAAAAGAGCACCAGGTTTAACAACTAAATCGTCTTCTAACGTATAGTAGTAACCATCTAAATCAGATATGTGAACAAACTTCTGTTCATAATACTTGGGGATTAAAGGTTGAGAACGTCTAATTTCTTTTTGAGTAACTAAAATGCTGACTTTAGGTTCTTCTTTTTCGTGAACCTCAAGTGGCTCTTCGTCAGTTGAAATATAGTTAATATTAATATATACCAGCGTTGAAAAAATAGATAAAGCAACAAAAAGAAGAATGATTATTCTGTTCATATCAAGCCCAAAATAGGGGCACAAGCCCCTTATAGATTATTATATTTCAATTACTTACTAGCTGCGTCTAAATCAGCTTTTACAGCGCCAAGTGCTGCGTCTATTCCTCCTGATATAGTATCATTCTGGAACGCAGTTAATATGATTCCTGACATTACAACGGCAATAATTGCATATTCAACTGCAGTCACACCACGAACATCATCTTCGAACTTCATTTTAAGTTCAGCCATTTTTGCTAAAGTTTTGTAGTACATAATAATCCTATAAAAAGTATGTTGACCATTGGTCTAATTGAAATTGCGAGGAAAATTTACCTGATACAAAAACATACATCAAATTAATAGTTATTATGGACACATAACACAAATTTATTGGGTATTGAGATAATGTATATTTATAAAGCCATAAATAATATAAACTCGACATCTGTTGAAATAAAAACTTATTGAGTATACCCTCTAACTATGAATATAGATTTATTAGTTAACATTGTATTAATATCAACAAATTTTTTAATACTGTCGTTTGTGTGCTTCTTTGATGGTTGGCATAGAAAAATCCCAAACAACCTAAACAAAATTGCTTTGATATTTAGTAATATTGTCGCGTTAAATAACGGTTACTTGATGTCATCACTACCCATTGCGATTTTATGTTTCGTGGTGTTTTTTATACTTTGGTATCTAAAAGTGATAGGAGCTGGAGATGTGAAGTTACTCTGTGCCTTAATCATTGGCATACAGCCGAATCTAGTTACAATCACATTGATTTGTATAGGTTTTTTAGGAGGGCTTTTGGTTACCGCTATGTACATAGTAGGAAAGGTAAGAGGATTACCTAGCTTTACAAAAGGCATTCCTTACGGAATACCTATTGCTTTGAGCTGTTTCTTTTTTAGCACTATATCCATTTTAGCAAACTGACTACATAATATTGTGCTCTAACATAGGGCTAGAAATATCACTAATTTGAAACAATTGTTGAATCTTATCTTTAATACCTAACGTCTCTAACTCTTGTGAAATTTCATCACTACACCAAACGTACGTGTTTACTTTTTGACGTAATGGTATTGTCTTGCATTTATTGTGACGTATCGACCATTCAGGAAATATTAAAATAGTTCCATTCGTTTCCAGTTCATTTTTAAGGAATTGGCATGAACTTGTCTTCACCCAACTCGTCACATGATTTGAGTCAATGTTATAATCGTTGAGTATCTCTTGTACATAAGATTTGGGAAGAGAACTACAAAAAACAACTCTCTGCGGATAACACTCATGCGGATCAAGTGAATTAGAATGTGCGATAACATAGTTAACGGTATTCAGTTGATAGGATTTTCCATTCTCTTGTGAAATTCTATCCATTGTAAAAATCAAATCGTAACGAGAAGAATCCAATAAAGAGGACTTTGTGAAACTATTTATGGACAAGTCTATATTGTTCAACATTCGAAATTCATTGATTACACGCTCAACCATATCGAAGCAAAAAGATTCAGAAATCGCTATATTGAATTGGTCTCTTAATTCAACCTTTTCCAAATCTTCAAACAATCTTTCGTACATAGACATTGTTTGGTCTGCATAATCAAGTAATACTTTTCCGTGTTTGGTGAGTAAAAATCCCTCTTTCCTATCAAAAATACTCGCCCCGATTGTACTTTCGATCTTTTTAATATGCTGAGATACAGCGGGTTGTGTCATAAATAAAGACTCAGCGGCTGCTGTAAAACTTTTGTGTTTAGCAACGTGCGAAAATGTTCTTAAATATTTGACGTCGATAGACCTGTTGACGTTTTTCATGGTGCAAACTACCCCGATGTTGCGTTATTTTATTAATTATTCTTATTAAAAATCAGCGTCAAAGTAACAATAGTGTCATTCAGATACAAAAAAACATTATTTATATACTCATAAATAATGTTTATATGCACCTATATAAATAAACACACCCACCACAACCAACAACTGATTCACAAATCCTTATGTGCTTTTACAAACAACATATTTTGTGTGTCATTCACATACCAAAGCCCTTACACAACACCTTTCCAGTGCAAATGACAATCAACACAATTATAACCAAAACCTATGCACTCTCCACCTTTTCGTTGACGAAAATCGTTGAAATTAATGTAAATATTCCTACTGCATAGGATTAAAGCTCAAAAAACACTCAAAGTAACCATTATCTATTTTTGTGATCAGCGTTACACCAAAATGCAACTAAACACCTATTGATGTAACCTAAGGGAAAGAAGTGCGACAGAACATTCTTTTTTCGATTATCTCATGTATGTGCAGAAAAATAAAAAGAGCCAATAAATATAGCTCTTTTATTTCAATTTATTCTATCGTTGCTTTCGTAGTCGAAGGAGCATGCACAATATAAAGAGGATTGGTAGTGAGGAGCTTCCTCCTGACGAATCATCTTGACTTAATGACACAGATGATGCGTTTGAAACACTCGGTAAAACTTCTATATCAAACGACCCAACCCACTCATCACCATCGGCCGATAAAACCTTATATCTAATAGTGTCATATAAAGCCAGCTTACGTTGAGCAGGAGCATTATAAATGATCTTACTATCTACAATGTTTGCAATACCACTGCGTGGAAATTCTAAAATAGATAATCGGTAAACATCTCCGTTAATAATAGGAACTAAATCGATTGTATCGCCATATTTTACTTGCAGCGATTTGGTGCCCAATAATAAAGCTTCCGTTCTTTGCACATCCAGAACTACAGACTGCTTTGCATTACCTCCTGACGAGTCCTGTACCAAAATCGTAAATCGGTATCGCTCTCCTTTCGAAGCATCACTAGGTACTGTCACTTGTAGGGCTTTGGAGCGTGATCCACTTAATTTCAGGCTTGGACCTTGAATTTGAGACCACATAATTTGATGCTCAGAAGAATCGACGTCGGTAATATCGGTTACCGTAAAAGTAACAGTTTCACCAGGCTTAGACGTCACCTCGAGCCTATCTATTGTTAACCTTGGCGCGTCATTCACAGGCTTAATATCAACTTCCACACGAGCAAAATCCGTCTCATACCCTAGCTTATCTACCAAACGGTATGTGAAGCTGTCACGGCCAAACTGGTCAACCTTTGGGAAGTAGGTTCCATCTTTTATCACGCCCTTCATTGGCTTCTGAGCGATTTCAAAAGAGTAATTATTTGGCTTCGGTAAATTGATATCATTAGCCAATAAATTAAGCATAAAAGGGGTATCTTCCTCGGTCGATATCATGTCATCGACAGCAATTGGCCTCGCATCTATTGGCAACTCAAAAAGCGCTGCAAAAGGGAAATTCTGACCGAAACCACGACTCAACCCTCGAGTTTTGTAATCAGAAATAGATCCTGAAAATTGACTTTTCCTTTGTCCATCCCCTAAATACGCATCTAAAAACTGAGTTGAGTATTCAGGGGTACCATTCTCAATCTCTAAGACAATTAACTTTGTGCCTAGCCCAAGCTTAATTTTCTCGTCGAAAATGATTTGTCCGCCGCCCTGCCTCGCGATGCCTCTGTGTAACAATCGAGCTGCTTGCTCGTCAATAACTGCATTGCCGAATCTTGATTGATATGGATATTCCACCAAACGATAAAACATCGGCATCGCGACGCTCGTTGCTTTCGCGTAAAAGTGAATTCCTCCAATACTTTGGTTTCCCTTGACCACATCAATGGGGAAACCTAGAACATTAATATTCGCGTCATAACGTGGGTATGTTCTCCCAAAAGAGGTTACCCAAGATGATTTGTTGTTGGTGTTAGGTACCAACAAAGAGAAACTCGCTTTGGTATCATCGCTAACAATATTGGTTATTGAGATATCCGTCTTTCGCCCCGCCGTAATCGCTGTTAAGGAAGGTTCTGAATCATCGGAGAGATTGGTAACCGATTCTCTACCTGGGAAGACATCGCCAGAGTCTCCAGAAGAGAATCCATTTTCTAATAACCCCTCTCCATCGGCTTGGAATACCTGTACTTGCATCGGACCAGAACTATTGAATTGGTTATCTATATTCACGGCTGTGATTAATAACCCCTCACCACGGAGCGCTTGGTCATAATCGTTTTTGCGTCTATTTTCCACATAAGCACGAGGCCCAAACTGTTTAAGGTAAGGGTCAAGGTGGATAACGCTTTCACCCTTGATTGTACCAACTTCAATACTCCCGTTATTGGAGAGAACTTTCGGCTTTAAAAAACCAGATGCCTCTTTACTCCAAGCCAACATGTTGACCGGAGTTTCGCCAGCATACTGATCCGTCGGTTTTCTCCCCCAACTGCCCCCTCCCATTAACCCCCAATGACCAATAGAACCATCATGCTGATAAGAATATAAATCTGGAAGTCCTAACATCAGATGTCCAAGCTCATGTGCTATCACCCCCATTGTTGACTGATGGTCACCTTGATAATCGGCGAACAAGCAATAAGCACTAATGCGTTTTCCATCGATCTCGACAGTGCTATGAGCATACTTATGAGGCCAAATTGTCGGGGTTTTTCGTGTACCACTAGATTTGTCATTCCCAGCAAAGACAAACATGACTGACAGCTCTTGAGCTGAGATGCTATTATCGTTGTTCGAATCATATTGAGAAAGGTCGAAGTCAACATCTAGCGCTTCATATGCCTTTGTGAACACATTATTAAGCTTAGTTTGGCAGTTTTTCTCAGACTTTGAATGGCAGTTAGGATGATCTATATCCAGCGTGATATTAATAACACCATCATTTTTTGTTCCTTCATTTTCTTTGGCAGGAACAACTTTATAATTCCCATAACTATTTTTTAGAAAATAATCTTGAACACTTTGTTGGTTTTCACCAAATATCGTCGACTGAAAATCATTTTCAATCTGTTCGTCTAAAAAACTGACCTGTATTACCAATAAGGCCTGCTCAGTGATCCTTTTTTTCGAAGGACTGTTTAGGTGTGAGCGTTGAGTATTCATTGGGGTAAATCTTTTGTGGTTCGCAGCGGGTGAGTCAAAAGATTCATTGATATGTATTGGATCAATCTTTAGGTTTTTTATGTTTGATTCAACGGGTATTTCAGTATCACTCGAAGCCAACACCCCAGTTGAAACAACACTCCCCCCTCCTTTTTCACTTGTTTCATATTTAGCAAAGTACCACTGATTATCAACACCCTGAACGTATAGGTGACCATCATGGTCTTGGTACCAAAACATATATTGAGACCCCATTAAGCGCAGTTCTTTTGTACTGCCATCAATAAAGGTCATTGTGTGCCAAGTTGGCGCAGGTAAAGTAGTCGCTTGTACAGAGCAAACAGCAATGAGTGCTGTAATAAATGTACAAATTAATTTTGTCCTCATTAGGATAATCTCGTTATTTGAATTTCTCTGAAAGAGATAATTAATTTATTAAATAAAACGAGACTTTATCAATGAGGCATTATATTAACCAATTAACTTTATAACTAAACCTATAAATATTATTTATAGGCCAAAGTATAAGAATTAATTATGATCGTATAAATTTATAAAAATAAAAGATAGATAATGGATAATTCTATCTTTTATTATTGGACAGTTTAATTAATCCACGAACTTATTAAAATAATAGATATTTACAAAAGAGTTAACTATGGAGACGCATGTTTCAACTGCTCATCCAAGTTAAGTACCGTCAAAGCATTACTTACGCTGGTTGCAATCACGTCTACTACGCCGGTTCTTAATGCACCTAACAGAGCTAATGGCTTACTGTTCTCGGCAGCGATGGCGATTACTTCAGCGATAGGACGGAACTCTTCCAAACCTAAGCCGATGACTCGGTCACTCATTACTGTGTTTGCCGCTTTACCATGCACGTCGAAAAAGTCATAACCCGCAAAGTCACCCACCACGCCTTGTAGTAAACGAGATTGAACGACCTCTCCCGCCGTAAACCAACCTAGGTCGACCATATAGCTGTTTTCACTCATGTCACCAATACCCACTAATGCAACATCTGCCTTACGAGCTAGATCGAGTGTTTGCTTAACAGTACTGTTTTCCATGAACGCGGATTTTTGTGCTTTGTTCTCTGCATAAGCAGGCGCATACAAGGTTTCAGAAGATCCACCGTATTTCTTGGCGAGTTGTCTACATATATGGTCGGCATTAAACATACCGCCTCTTGGGTGAATGCCGCCGATACCACATACGAATTTACAGTCACGTGGGGTAATTACGCCAGTATGGTGAGCAACCGACGATACGTTTCGACCTTGGCCAACCGTGACTACCATGCCGTTTTTTAGGGTGCTCGTTAAGTAGTTCGACACCAAGCCCGCAACCTGTAACCGCTGCTTCTCTTCATTCGGTTGGTCTAATGCAACCAGTGCACGCTTAACACCAAATCGTTCGATCAAACGTTGTTCGATCTTCGCGCTGAATACTGGGTGGTATTTCACGGTGATCTCGACAATCCCTTCATCGCGGGCTTGTTTGAGCATTCGACCAACCTTTGCACGAGAGATAGAGAATTTTTTAGAGATCTCTTCTTGAGTCGCACCATCTTGATAGTAGGCAACGGCGACTTCGGTTAGGAGATCAGTGTTTTCTTCGGAAACATCTTGGATATTGTTACTCATATACCACTCAACCAATATTTAACAATTATTTTACCTGCTGCACTTCCTAATACAGGAGAGCTCAGTAAGTGATACACAAGCTTACACCCCGAACATATGTAACATCAAGGAGCATTTGCTCAGCATCATAACCATAGTTTTGGTGTTGATTAATTCACCTCACTTTGTTCGTTAAACGTTTGCTTGCATACCCCATGATTACTAGAGCGAAATATATTTGACTGAAGTCACCATACAGCACTATTTACCGTTGACTTTGGGGCTAGATCGGATAAATATGGCTACATCATTTACTCATCGAGCGAACAAATGTTCTGTGCAAATGTTCGTTCGGAGAAAAATTTAAATTAATGTAAGTTAGGCTCACTGGTACAACCATGAGGAACTTCATTAGTTCGCTTGCAAATGCCCACACCTCTCCCATTAAAGGGGTGTTCTGCGATACATAGGATGATCAAAATGAGCAATAAATTAGAGCAACTTCGTAAACTAACAACTGTTGTAGCTGACACTGGCGATATCGAAGCTATCAGCAAGTACACTCCGGAAGATGCAACAACTAACCCATCTCTAATTCTTAAAGCCGCTCAAATTGCTGAGTACGCACCTCTAATCGATGCTTCTATCGAATACGCTAAAGCGCAAAGCACTGATAAAGCACAACAAGTTCAAGACACTTGTGACATGCTTAACGTGAACATCGGTAAAGAAATCCTTAACGTTGTACCTGGCCGTATCTCTACTGAAGTAGATGCTCGTCTTTCTTACGACATGGAAGGCAGCGTTGCTAAAGCTCGTCAACTTATCAAAATGTACAACGACGCTGGCATCACTAACGACCGCATCCTTATCAAGTTGGCTTCGACTTGGGAAGGCATCCGCGCTGCTGAAATCCTAGAGAAAGAAGGCATCAACTGTAACCTAACGCTTCTATTCTCTTTCGCTCAAGCTCGTGCTTGTGCTGAAGCGGGTGTGTTCCTTATCTCTCCTTTCGTTGGTCGCATCATGGACTGGTACAAAGCGAAAGAAGGTCGTGATTTCGAAGCTTCAGAAGATCCAGGCGTAATCTCTGTTTCAGACATCTACAACTACTACAAAGAGCACGGTTACAAGACTGTTGTTATGGGCGCAAGCTTCCGTAACATCGGCGAGATCCTTGAACTTGCTGGCTGTGACCGTCTAACTATCGCCCCTCAACTTCTGGCTGACCTAGAAGCAGCTGAAGGCGAAGTAGTAGAGAAGCTAATCGACTCTAACGGTACTAAAGAGCGTCCTGCTGCAATGACTCACGCTGAGTTCCTATGGGATCACAACCAAGACCCAATGGCTGTAGAGAAGCTAGCTGAAGGCATCCGCAACTTCGCCGTAGACCAAGGCAAACTAGAAGACATGATCGCAGCTAAGCTGTAATCACTACCGAATAAATAAGAGGAACGAATTTCGTTCCTCTTTTACATCTATCCACGAATTTTTAATTTCGAATCAATTTTGGAAGCAATTATGAACCGCAAACATCTAGCTAACGCGATCCGTGCTCTAAGCATGGACGGCGTACAACAAGCAAACTCTGGTCACCCTGGCGCACCTATGGGCATGGCTGACATCGCTGAAGTACTTTGGCGCTCTCACCTAAACCACAACCCGTCAAACCCAGAGTGGGCTGACCGCGACCGTTTTATCCTGTCTAACGGCCACGGCTCAATGCTGATTTACTCTCTGCTTCACCTAGCAGGTTACGAGCTTTCAATTGAAGACCTTAAGAACTTCCGTCAACTGCACTCTAAGACTCCGGGTCACCCAGAATACGGTTACGCACCTGGTATCGAGACGACTACAGGTCCTCTAGGTCAAGGCATCACCAATGCTGTTGGTATGGCGATGGCTGAGAAAGCACTTGCGGCACAGTTCAACAAAGAAGGCCACGACATCGTAGACCACTACACTTATGCATTCATGGGTGATGGCTGTCTGATGGAAGGTATTTCTCACGAAGCATGTTCTCTAGCGGGTACGCTAGGTCTTGGTAAGTTGGTTGCTTTCTGGGATGACAACGGCATCTCTATCGATGGCGAAGTGGAAGGTTGGTTCTCTGACGATACTCCTAAGCGTTTTGAAGCTTACGGCTGGCACGTAATCCCAGCAGTTGATGGTCACGATGCTGACGCTATCAACGCGGCTATCGAAGCAGCTAAAGCGGATCCTCGTCCGACTCTAATCTGTACTAAAACTGTAATCGGCTTTGGTTCTCCAAACAAAGCAGGTACGCACGACTGTCACGGTGCACCATTAGGCGCTGATGAAATCGCAGCAACTCGTAAGCAACTAGGTTGGGAGCACGGTCCTTTTGAAATTCCGTCGGAAGTTTACTCAGAGTGGGATGCGAAAGAAGCAGGCGCAGCTAAGGAAGCAGCGTGGAACGAGAAACTTGCAGCTTATGAAGCAGCATACCCTGAGCTGGCAGCTGAATTCAAACGCCGCGTAAACGGTGATCTTCCTGCTGAATGGGAAGAGAAAGCATCGGCAATCATCGCTGATCTTCAAGCTAACCCAGCAAACATCGCATCACGTAAAGCATCTCAAAATGCACTAGAAGCGTTCGGTGCTATGCTACCTGAATTCATGGGCGGCTCTGCTGACCTTGCGCCTTCTAACCTGACTATGTGGTCTGGTTCTAAGTCGCTTGAAGCAAATGACTTCTCTGGTAACTACATCCACTACGGTGTACGTGAATTCGGTATGACGGCTATCATGAACGGTATCGCTCTGCACGGTGGTTTCGTACCATACGGCGCAACGTTCCTAATGTTCATGGAATACGCTCGTAACGCTATGCGTATGGCTGCTCTGATGAAAACTCAGAACATCCAAGTTTACACGCACGATTCTATCGGCCTAGGTGAAGATGGTCCTACTCACCAACCAGTTGAGCAGATCGCGTCTCTACGTCTAACTCCAAACATGAGCACATGGCGCCCATGTGACCAAGTTGAGTCTGCTGTTGCTTGGAAACTGGCAATCGAACGCAAAGATGGCCCTTCTGCACTAATCTTCTCTCGTCAAAACCTTGCACAACAAGATCGTGACGCTGAGCAAGTAGCAAACATCGCTAAGGGTGGTTACATCCTGAAAGATTGTGAAGGCAAACCAGAGCTTATCCTTATTGCAACGGGTTCTGAAGTTGAGCTAGCAGTTAGCGCTGCTGCTGAACTAACAGCTGAAGGCAAGAAAGTACGCGTAGTCTCTATGCCTGCTACTGACGCATTCGACAAGCAAGACGCAGAATACCGCGAGTCTGTACTTCCATCTGACGTTACAGCACGTATCGCAGTAGAAGCTGGTATCGCTGACTTCTGGTACAAATACGTTGGCTTCGGTGGCAAGATCATCGGCATGACAACGTTCGGCGAATCTGCACCAGCAGGCGAGCTATTCAAGATGTTCGGTTTCACTACTGAAAACGTAGTAAACACAGCAAAACAGATTCTTGCTTAGTCTTGATTAAATTGCCTCGCCCTTAATTGGGTTGATGCATTATTAGTTCTACAATACCAAACGTATACAGTGAAACTAAAAGGCCTGACTTCGATAGTCAGGCCTTGATTACCGCTTAACAGAAATGTCCAACGTTACAGGATCATTTCACATAGTGGCTTTTTGTTTACCAGAATCTTAACTCTCTACTTATCGCTCCATACTGCCATTTCATTACCACTTGGCTCTCTAAAATGGAAGCGTCGCCCGCCGGGAAAGCTGAATATCTCACGATTTACCTCGCCACCAGCATCAAGCACGTCACGCTCGGTTTGCTCAAGATCTTCGCTATAGAACACCATCAGCGCTGCGCCACTTTCAGCATTCGACGCCAGATCCGCTAAATAGAACCCACCCATTAAGCCTTTACCTTCAAAAGCAGAATACTCAGGACCATAGTCTTCGAAGGTCCAACCAAACACTTGGCTGAAAAACGCCTTAGTTGCGGCGATGTCTCGCGCAGCAAATTCAATGTAGTTAATAGAGCCGTGTTCCATAGCTGATTCCTTCTGCTTTATGCCTTTTTCCTAATGATAATATCTTACGCCCTAATTAGAATAGCTAGCACGCTAATGATAATAGCTTACGCCCTAATGAGCATAGAGAGCGTGCTTGAAGATCTAGTCTTAGACAATTACGCCAAGTGACATCACTTTTTACGAACGACAGGGTAATCAGAGCCATGCAGTTCTTGTACAAAACCAGAACCGTCGCCACTGTGCGTGATCCATACTTTCTCTTTCGCTCGCGTCATTGCCACATAAAATAAACGACGCTCTTCCGCATAAGGGAACGCATCTGATGATTCGGTCAATGCGCCATCAATATGCAGTTGTTTTTTCTTGGTCGGGAACTGTCCTTCGTCAACACAAAGAATAATGACAAAGTCTGCCTCTTTACCTTTACTGCCGTGGCAAGTCATGAACTTGATATCAATGGAGGTAAAGATCTTCTTCCAGTCTTCCAACAACTCTGGCTTGTGGTAATGATTACGTCCAAGTAGCAGCACAGACTTGTTGGTTTTGCCTTTTGATTGACGGTTCAACTGGTCGAGGATTTTCTCAACTTCTTTGCTTGGCGCACTGTACACCGCCTTCTGCTTCTGTTGTTTGAAGCTATTCAGTTCTTTCGGAAGCTGAATCGGGTTTTCCTGCACAAAACGATTGGCAACTGCACCTAACTGATTGTTAAAGCGGTAAGTCGTATCTAGGTGATGAATGGTCGAGCTTTCAAAACGATCCTTAAAGCCCGTCGTCAAATCAACATCTGCGCCCGCAAACTGGTAAATCGACTGCCAATCATCACCTACCGCAAAAATAGAAGCTTGGTGTTGCGCTTTCGACTGATTACACAGCGCCTCAACCAAGGCAAGGCGATCTGGCGAGATGTCTTGATACTCATCGATCATGATGAACTTCCAAGGCGAGATAAACTTGCCCTTTTCGACATACTGTGTCGCTCGGCTAATCATGATTGAGAAGTCGATGTGATTCTGTTCTTTCAGTTCTTTTTGCCATGCTGTCACGCATGGCCAACACAGTGAAAGCTCGCTGTTGAGACGCGTGTAGTCTCTGTGATCAATCAACTGCTGTTGCACTTCCTTCTTCGATAAACCCGATGCATTCAACTGCTCAAGCTGCTTTTCAAGCCAACCAATCAACTTGAGGTTTGAAACATGGCTACCAAGTTCGTCATCACCGGTTAAATAAGCGATTGGCCATTTAGACAGGTGCTTTTGCCAGCGTTTGAAGTTAGTCGGCGTCATCCAGTGCTTTTTCAACCAATCAATACACCATGCTTGGCGTTGATTGTCATCGAGCGCTAACGGAGAGATAACCACACGTTCAGGTTCAACCTGATTAAGGATCTTTAAACCCAACTGGTGGAAAGTACTCACTTGCACCTTCTCTGCTGATAAACCAATTTTGCTGTTAAGGCGCTGTTTCATCTCTTCCGCGGCTTCGCGACCAAAGGCGAGCAATAACAGCTCTTCAGCTTGAGCTTGGTGGCTTTGCAATAAATACGCGACGCGAGCGGTGAGAACACTGGTTTTACCTGAGCCTGCGCCCGCTAAAATAAGGTTGTGATCATCATTCATCAAGACCGCATATTGTTGCGATAAGTTCAGGGGTGACGACTCACATTGAGCAAACAATACTTCCCAATTTTGTCTTTCTGTCTCTAACCACTGTTGATTCCTCTCGGCTTGCTGAATTTCCGTTTCAGACAACCATGGCTGCATTCGAGCAATGCGGTTTGGCATGCGCTGTGCCGCTTCCTCTAGAGTCATCGTCATATTTTCCAGACCTGCGTTGACCATGTCGACCCAAGTCTTCACTTTAGAATGCGGTAGGAAAGCAGGAAGTTGCTCAAGACGTGTCAATTCATCTTCCCATTGAGGAACGTGCTCTGCCAACTGTTCACATTGTCTGTCATGCCACTTCTGATAAGCAGCAACCGATGCGCGCGCAAATTGACGACATTGTTCCCATGGAAGGCCTTGGACTAACCAGCTTCGCTGTTTGCCATCTTGTTGATTAGCAAAAAACTGCAACGATCCCCAAAACAATCCGCGCTTTATCGCGATCTTGCCACTCCAAATAGTGAAAGGGATACGTTCTTCACTGCCTACTGAAGATAACAGCAGGCGTGGACCATCAAGCTCAACTTGATGATATTCATTTTGAATAAAAAACTGTGCAGTCTTATTAGCGCTTAGCTGCATTGGAGCGTGCTCTTTAATTGGGAATATTGAATTTATATCATGATGCAGTGAGAATTAATAATGTCTCACTGCTTATCGACGCTTTCATGACCACCTAGGGGCAATTATGGATAAGTATCAAATTCTTGTGCTTGATTTCTGTTAGGATTATGGTTTTAGTGTGTCAAGTGAGCGACTGTGGACTTCTCAGCAAAACTACGCCTTTATTGGGCGAATAAAACCATAAATTACAGCGTATTAATTCTCATCACTCTGCTCGGTGTTGTAGTACCTGCTTGGTATTATGGTCAAAACACACTGATCACACCATTAATTTTAGGGGTTATTGCTGCGGCTCTTGCTGAAAGTGATGATAGCTTTACCGGACGTTTGAAAGCACTCACGCTAACCTTTATCTGTTTTGCCGTTGCAGCCTTCTCTATTGAGATTCTCTTCGATACGCCTTGGCTGTTCGCGATAGGGCTTTTCGTTTCAACCTTCTCTTTTATTATACTTGGGGCAATTGGCCCTAAATATGCCAGTATCGCATTTGGATCATTACTTGTGGCTATCTACGCCATGCTTGGGGCTCACGAGAGCACTAACCTTTGGTTTCAACCTCTACTATTGTTAACGGGCGCAGCTTGGTACTACTTCATGTCGATGATTTGGCAGATCGTATGGCCGATGCAACCAGTGCAGCAAAACCTAGCAACAGTATTCGATCAAATCGGCAATTACATCGGCTCTAAAGCAGAGCTCTTCTATCCAGTTTCAGATTTGATTCCCCAACCACATCGCATTATTGAAGCCAAACTCAATGCTAGCACTGTTAACGCGCTCAACATGTGCAAAGCAACGCTACTCAACCGCTCTAAGCGCGGACACATTGACGGACCGAGTGACCGATTCCTTAATACTTACTTCATCGCACAGGATATTCATGAACGCGTAAGCTCCAGCCACTACCGTTATCAAGAACTGGCAAAACACTTTGAGCGATCAGACGTTTTATTTCGATTTAAGTATCTGCTCGAAGCCCAAGCTAAAGCTTGTAAAGAAGTGGCAAGCTCACTGAAGGTTGGCGCTGAATACCAACATGGCGAAAAATCTGTTCTGGCACTGGATGAACTGATGTCTTCACTTAATCATCTGCATCAACAGAACAACCCAGAATGGAAATCACTGCTCAACCAGTTGGATTACTTATTTAATAACCTAGCTACCGTCGAAAAACAGCTATCAAATATAAGTAACCCAGATGCAGAAAAACTAGAAGAAGGCGTACTGGACGATACCAACCCTCATACTTTGACGGCGATGTGGCATAAGATCAAAGCCAACTTGAACACCGACTCAATGCTATTTCGTCATGCAATTCGTATGGCGATCACTTTGACGATCGGTTACGGAATTATCCAAGGTTTTGAGATTGAAAGAGGTTATTGGATTTTGCTAACAACACTGTTTGTGTGCCAACCAAACTACAGTGCAACGCGACAAAAGCTGACGGCTCGTGTCATTGGCACCGTCGCAGGCTTGTTGATTGGAGTACCGTTGTTGACCTTTTTCCCATCTCAAGAGAGTCAGCTGGTATTCATTGTGGTCAGTGGCGTGATGTTCTTCGCTTTCCGTATCAATAACTACGGTTTCGCGACCGCCTTTATCACACTGCTTGTGCTCTTTTGCTTCAATCAATTAGGGGAAGGCTACGCAGTTGTATTGCCAAGACTAGCAGATACCTTCATTGGCAGCGCGCTCGCTGTTTTAGCGGTTAGCTATATTTTACCGGACTGGCAATCAAAACGACTTCACAAGGTGATGGCAGATGCACTTGATTCCAATAAAGATTATCTCGCTCAGATCATTGGCCAATACCGTGTAGGCAAAAAAGACAGCCTTAGCTATCGTATTGCACGCCGCAGTGCACATAACAATGATGCAAATCTGACTGCCGCTGTTAGTAGCATGCTGGTTGAGCCGGGTAAGTATCGTACATCTGAAGATGAGAGCTTCCGATTCCTAACACTCAATCATGCACTACTCAGCTATATCTCTGCTCTGGGAGCTCATAGAACACGTATCGATGACGAAGCAACACACAAACTGGTACTGGACGCACACAGAGTAATACACGAGCATCTCGACGCTCTCAACGACCAGCTGTTTTGTCATCAAGAACAATGCGAAGTAAAAAACGCTTACGATCCTGAACTTGATAAGCGTTTAAGTGAATGGAGAGAAGAGGATGAGAGCTCTGTTAGAATGGTTCTACAACAGCTACATTTGATTTATCGAATGCTTCCAGAACTGCATACCTTAGCCACAAAATTTGCAGTTAAAGTTAAGATTGAAAAGCCGCTTGAAAAAGAAGTTTCAAGATGAAAAACAAAACAACAGTAAAAACAAAAAGATAACGAAACTGCTCATTTTTTGAACACTCCGTATGTTTGTACATTGCTCTACCAAAAGGCTCATCTAGGTAGAGCAACCACTTGCCTACCCTTTATCTACAAGGGCCGTTCAAATCTTACACGCATGTAAACTTGCTGACTTTGATTGACTCATCCATAACTTTGCCTAACATTCCTCGGACAAAAAACAACCAAAGGGATCTATAGTTGTCTTAGTTTTAGGAAACTTCAAACTTCATTTAATATTCACTTAATCTTGTTTGATTTATTGAATCAGTAAGCTATGCTCTATTGAGCATATGGATTTGAACTAAGGTCTCATTATGAATACACAGCAATTTGAAGCATTTAAGCAGAAAATACAGCTCCTTAACCCGCAGCAATTGAAAGCACTTTAAGGTGAAATAGACGAAAACCTTGAAACAGATCAACCTTCTCTTTTGACAGATGAAGAGTTAAACGTACTGAATGAGTTGTTCAATTAATAGACTAATGTCACTATTTTAGCTTAAATCCACCTGATCTTAGTAATTTGTAGCCGTTCTCAATTGCACTCAAAATATCGTCCGCCTAGACTCATTTCATACGTCAATAAAAGGTTCTGCTATGTCGATATCTGGTATTCAATCTGGTTACGCCATCATTCAGCAGTCAACCAACATGGCTGAAGAAGCCGCTATCGAGCTTAACCAAAACTCCAAACACTCTCCAAAAACCAACGACACTTTCCAAACTAGCGATTTGAGCTTCAATCAAATAGAACCTGAACAACCCATTTCGTTTAAAGAGAAAGAGCCTGAACCAGCTTCTTCCTCTACTGAAGCGTTATTAAAGCTGACACAGAGCGCAAATTACAACCGTGTTGGTGCGAGTGTGGTTGATCGTCAAAACGAAGCCATTGGTAGCCTTCTCGATATCCATATCTGATTCGAGCTACTATTTATCGATTCGATGGTTACCCTCTTTTTGACTAACAAATGGCTCTAAATCCATACAAACTGTAACTCATTATATCAGGCACTTGTTTCTGGTTTATTACTCGGTAGAATCAGCGCAAATCAATTTTGCTGCACAAACTTTACTTCATACTATTTATGCCAAAACTAAATCTGCATCGCCGTGACTATGTTTCTATTTTAGGAGGCGACATCTCCGCAGACGAATTAGAAAAGAAGCTCCAGCCTCATTTTGATAAGCCAGTGAATAAACTGACTCCGAGCCCTTACCTGACTGAAAAAAACCTTACACGTCGCTGGGCGGCTCTCGATAATGCAGACTCGCAGCAAGAACTGCTCGACCCTCATACTCAAAGCCAGATTCAGGCTTATGAGAAAAACATAGAGCACTTTATTGGCACGGTAAAAGTCCCTGTTGGTATATCTGGCCCTTTAAGAGTCAATGGCCTGTTTGCTAAAGGTGACTACCTAGTCCCACTTGCAACCACTGAAGCGGCGCTTGTCGCGTCGTATAACCGTGGTTCAAAGCTGATCACAGCTTGTGGTGGTGCAAGTGCAATGTTGCTCAATGAAGGCGTAACACGCACTCCTGGTTTCGCATTCCAAGGATTAGTTGAAGCAGGACAGTTTGTGGCATGGGCAGTGACCCAGTATGACCAATTTAAAACCTTAGCTGAATCAACAACGTCGCACGGCAAACTTACCGACATCAATATCAACATCGAAGGTAACCATGTTTACTTGGTGTTTGAATTTCTAACCGGAGACGCTTCTGGTCAGAATATGGTAACTATCGCGACCAACGCGGTATTTGAGTACATCATTGAACATACACCAGTGAAACCCGATCACGCCTTCCTTGATGGCAACTTATCGGGCGACAAAAAGGCCAACACCCAGACCTTGCGAAGTGTCCGTGGTAAAAAGGTCACAGCCGAGGTCAACATCTCTGCTGAGCTTGTCGCTAAGTACCTCCACACCACACCAGAGAAGATGGTGCAGTTCGGACAAATGACCACAGTTGGTGGCGCTCTAAGCGGTACGATTGGTATCAATGCTCATTATGCCAATGCACTTGCTGCGCTCTACATTGCTTGCGGCCAAGACGCGGCGTGTGTTGCTGAGTCTGCGATTGGTATGACTCGTATGGAGCTCAACAAAGAAGGTGGTTTGTACGCAAGCGTAACGCTTCCTAACTTGATGTTAGGAACAGTCGGTGGCGGTACTGGCCTACCAAGCCAAAAAGCGTGTCTCGATTTACTAGGGCTACACGGCAATGGTAAATCACAAGCCTTAGCCGAAGTATGTGCTGCTTTATGTTTGGCAGGTGAACTATCGATTGTAGGCGCATTCTGTGCGGGTCACTTTTCGCGAGCTCATCACAAGTTAGCGCGCTAGTTACTGTTGTAAAATCTTAAACCGACCGTTGTCACGTATTGAGTGAGTTATGTATGGATTACTTACATTTATCGCGAGTGAGCCTTAAACACCTCACTGCGCTTCATATTATGCTGAACACCCACAGCGTCGCTCAAACGTCAGAGCAACTCTTTGTCAGCCCTTCGAGTGTCAGTAAAACTCTGTCTCAGCTACGTGACATCCTTAACGACGAGCTTTTCTATCGGGACGGCACTAAGCTTATCCCGACTCCCTTTGCCCTAAAAATAGCGCCCACTGTTCACGCGATTCTTTCCAGCATGAACGGGTTACTTCACCAAAAGAGTTTTACTCCTCAAGAGTATCAAGGCAGCTTTTCACTTTCGATGCGTGAAAGTACCTTCGAAGTGTTTGCCTCGAAGATCAGCAAAATCACCACTGAACTTGCACCAAAAGCCAAACTTAATATCTATTCGAAACAGGAGCTTGGATTCGATGCTTTGCTCAGTGGTAAGGTCAACTTGATCCTGTTGCCACACGATATCTCACAACCCCCAACGGATAATAAAGAGCTGGTGTGGGAAACGATTCTTCCTGATGAAATGGTTTGTTTGATGGGCGCTCACCACCCTCTCGCTCAGCAAGAACTAACAGTTGAAGGCTATTTAGACTACAAACACATTGGGATCTTAGATAACGAACTGTCTAAGCCTTACTTTGAGCAAAACTTAGTGCAATGTCATAAGCCTAGAGATATGGCGATATCGGTAGCGGACTTTGGCGCGGCGGCGGTGTTATGTCACCACACACCTTTCTTGTTCACTTGCTCAAAACAATGGGCTGAGCATGCCAAACAAGCACAAGGTTTGGTAAGTAAGCCGCTTCCTTTTGATTACGGAAAAGTAGCGTATAGTTTGGTATGGAACAAGCCAAACATGAATGATCAGGCGATCAAATGGTTGTGTGACTTGTTTTTAGAAGCCTAGACCTTTGTTAGAAGCAGATTGAACTAACTAGACTGGTTTTATAAAGACTGAAATTTGATAAGAGACTAAGTATATACCTCAGGGGTTTGCATTGCTCTTTGAACAATTGAGTAGAGCTTATCGTGAAAGCTCTGCATTTGTTGTTCGGTGCATTTAGGCCACTCTAAAGCTTCGCCAATTACCCCATGATGTTGAAACGCATTTAACCGAATTCGAACATCACTTGGCAAACCCTTCAAGTAATACCCGACCTGCTCTACCTCGATATCTAGGTCACTTTTATTAGGAATATGCAGTAACCGAACTTCATGTAATTTGCCTTTATCAGCTAAGTAGTTAATGGTTTCAAACACTCGATGGTTCCCTCTACCCACTAACCATTGATGCGTTTCAGATTGCCATGATTTTAGGTCGATCATCGCACCATCAAGGTAAGGTAATACCTTATCCCAACCTTGCTGTGTCAACGAGCCATTACTATCAATAAAACACGTTAAGTGTGCCAATTGCGGATCGCTTTTGATCGCCTGAAATAGCTCGACGATAAACGGCAATTGCATGGTCGCCTCGCCACCCGAAACGGTAATACCGCTCAGGAAGAATTGATTGTGCCTAACCAGTTCAAGCACATCTGATACCGTCATCGTGGTGATTTTGGGGCTAGACTTATGATCACAGATATCGACGCACTGATCGCAGTTGGTACACGCTAACGGATCCCACTTCACTTTGCCTTCAATAAGACTCAGAGCACTGCTCGGGCAGCCACTCACGCAGTCTCCACAATGGTTACAGTGGTTGATGGTGTGTGGATTATGACAAGTGATGCAATCGAAATTACACCCCTGCAGGAACAGCACCAAGCGATTTCCTGGTCCATCAACACAAGAAAAGGTCAGCACACGGCTGACCTTCGCTTGTTTTTCTGTCTTATTATTTTTAACCCTAGCCATTTGAGTTGTTAGATCAGAAATTTTCATAATTCACATTGTTCGTATTCGAGAAACACATAACATGCGTACGTTAAAGCTATTCGTATGTCGGCGACATCTCTAAGCTCGCTACGCGTGGTTTACGCTCTAGTATGCCCGTATTTTTTGCAGCTTCAGCACCAAGGAAAGTGGTATTGGTGCGTGAACCTTGCTCGTCATATTTGGCAATGTCAGACAGCTTAATCATATAACCTGTCACACGAACCAAATCGTTCGATGCTACGTTAGCGGTGAACTCACGGTAACCCGCTTGAATCGCCCCTTTACACAGGTTGAACATCGCTTCTGGATTGGACTTCACCGTTTCGTCGATGGTCAGAATGTCGCTGATACCCGACGTGTAGAACTTGTGGTGACCAGCCGTCGCACGTACGTAAGACACTGGATCCGGTTCTGTTCCATAAGGGATGCGTACACCCGGCGTCACATCTTCATCGAGGCTGATACCACCTTGAGCGTGTAACAGAGCCTTACCTTCCAGCCCATATTTCACTTCCGAGTTTTCAACAATCTCAGCCAGCTTTTCAGAAATACGATGGCCTAACTGATTTGCTTGTTCATCGTGACCATAGCGCCCTGCTTTGCCTTCTTTTTCCAGTAAGATGTTAACCGCCTCAGCCATGCCATAAATACCAAACATTGGCGCAAAGCGATCTTCTTCAATTAAGCCTTCTTTGGTTAAGAAGCCTTCGAAGAAGTTAGACTCTTCATGTAAGAAGCGACTACGTGCATTCATCAATTCGATCATGATGCTGCTGTAGTTAGGTAGTACTTGCTGTAAGAAGTCTACGCTGTCTTCAGATTTCAGAGCCACTTGCTTGAGGTTCATACGTACTAGCGTGTTTGAACCACCCGCCAGAGGCAAAGAGTTGTAGCAACTCACGATGCCAAAACGCTTATCTCCGTACGCAGCGGCGTGTGCAGGATAATTGGCAATGTGCGGCTTGCTGCATTCACAGATATTGCTCGCAGCATGACGAAGCAGGTCATCAGATGTGACTGCAGGGTCGTACATAAAGGTTAAGTTAGGTGCGATCTGCTTGAGTTCAGCATCCACACGTAAAATAGTGCGACATACAATGTTGTCACTAGGGCCAATATTAACGTGCATGAAGGCATCTGGCAGCGTGCGATCCAGCATGATCCAGAACAGCTTCAGCTTTTGGTATACCTGCTCATCCGTCAAACCGCCAACAAAAGGCATCAACACATCGTCCAACTGGCCTAAGTAAACCGGAATTGAAGTCACTGATGGAACGTGATGATAAAGGATGGTGAGCATGTTCAATGCTTCGTCGAAATTAGTAGCCGCGCTAAGCTCTAAATACTTGGAGCCTTGATGTAAGTATTTAGAATAATCAGGAAGCACATAGCGCGGCTTAAATGGGGCGTGACCTTCAAACATGTCACACAGCACACCTTGTTGTAAGGCTTGCTCTACTTCATTGCTTACCGGCATATACGGCAGACTGGCTTCAGCTTCTAAGGCAAGATAGCTCGACTTCTGTTTTGGGGACAGGTTGGCATCTGAAATGATATTGCTAAAGCGTTGTTGTTGTTCTGAAAGTGTTGAAGAAGTAGATGACGCAGATTGGTGGCTCATGATTAAACCCTTAATATTCTTATGGGCTTATTTTATATCTCACACTTACATTTCCACTAATGAAATGTATGCAAGCCTACATTTCCAAAATGGAAAACACCATTTGTAACTTAGTAATTTATGAATAGATAGCTTGTAAATTTTGTGAATAGACAGTTTTTAAATTGGCCATTTGCCAATTAACGATGGTTGTTTATCGATGATTGTCGTTGGGGAAGGGAAAGAATGAGCAGAAGAGATTAGGCCGCTTAATTGAACCGTTTAGTTTAAAACGCAAGTGCGTATAAATAGAAAACCCACATAACGGATCCAAAGATCGTTGATGTGGGTTTAGTCAATTAAGCGTGAGTGCGGTTATCTGGAGTTATCTATACGTCAACTCCAGATACGTCAACTACAGACAAGTAACCTATAGATGAGGAACCACTTGTTTACGGCCTACACCCATCAGAACCTTCAAAGTACCTTGTGGGGTGTCGATTGAAAACGGTGTTGAGACTTCAACAATCGAAAAACCTGCTGCGCTCAATACATTCTGGGAGCGCTGTTCGCTGACCCCAAAATCTTCGCTGTCGTTTTCTAAGTACCAATCCCAGTGTACAAAAACCCCATCGTTTTCTAACAGAGTATAAATAAGGCTGACCGTATCTTGTAGGTTCGGAATAAAGCCACATACCGAAGAGGCTACCACTAAGTCAAACTGATTTCTGAATGCTGGGTGTTGGGCTGCAAGTCCGCGCGATAAGATATCAACGACAGGCTCTACATTAGACAGCTCTTTTTTATCTAACTCTTCAATCATCCCTTCTGAGATATCGAGAGCGATAATCTCTTTTGCAAAAGGAGATATTTTCTGGCTGAGTAATCCTGTACCACAACCAAAATCAAGGACACGGGTTCCGTTCAAATCAACGAGCTGTGTTAACTGGTCAAATGCGGACTGTGCGAATACAGCTGTAGCGGGGTCGTTATCCCAATCAGGTGCGTACTCGTCCCATTGTTTCGCCATCATGGCCTCCATCTTTACTTCTTGTAGGTTCGGAACGCCCCCAGAATAAACCAAATTAGTCAATTCGTCATAGAGTTATCATGCAAAGATGGACTATTTCTAAGATAGTCAGCACAATATTCAGATAATATGCACCGCCACCCGCTCAATATGGAAATGAAATGAACCTTTCTCAAGTCCAAGCCTTTTGTTCTGTTGCTGATTTAGGATCCGTCTCTGAAGCTGCGCGACAGCTTGAATGTAACCGAACCAAACTGAGCATGTCGATCAAAGCCTTGGAAAAAGAGTTAGATGTCGAACTGTTTGTTCGAAGCGGTAACCATGTCGAGCTGTCTGAGGCAGGTAAGGCCATATATAAAGACTGTGAAGGCATGTTGGTAACGGCAGCACGCATTAAGCAAACCTGCTTACATGTTTCGGGTGAATTCAACGCAGAGATTTGGATCGCACGCGACGATTCCCTACCCGATGAAATGTGGCAAAGTTTATCGCACGCCCTAAACAACAAATACCCTTCCACTTCTTTCAACTTCGTTCTCGCTTCTAGTGGCGACTTGGCTAATCTTGTCGAAACTCAGCAAGTTGATTTTGCGTTTGGTGTCGATTACGAGCGTGTCGACGACCCAAGAATTATCTACAACCCACTCGGCAAGATCCGAATGATGTCGGTATGTAAGAAAGGGCATGATTTAAGTGCGATGCGAAGAGTGTCGGATGAAGTACTAAGAAATTCGATGCAAGCGACCATGGTTTATCTCAATGAAAAAGATAACCCTGAGCTTGAGCCCTTCTCTCGCCGATACATTGGTTTTTCTAGCTTCGATTTTATGTTGGATACGATTCTACGAGAAGATGCATGGGGCGTAATGCCTGAGCCATTGATACGCCATTTATTGCGTGAACAGGAACTGGCGGTGATCAAGCACACTTATGGCCTGACTCAAGAAGACTACTGTATGTTTACCGCGGCAGGTATGGCAGAACACCCAGGTATGAATTGGTTAGCGGATCAGATCAGCGATTACTTGTTTGATTTCTAAAGTGTCAGATAATGTTCTATCTCGACACTTAAAATCGTCTAACAAATAGAAAGCCCTATCTTTAGAAGACCATCACGTGATCCACTAAATAACGTCCGTCTTCTTCAACTAACACCATTTCTGCCACAAATTCGCCTTTCGCAATGGTATACGCTTGCTTCCAAACAAAGGCGATGGAATCGGAGCGTCTGAATAGCGCCACAGGCTCACGTTCAGCAAAAAAGCCATTACTGTGCTGATAATGATGACACACCTTTTCCAGATACTCAGGCGTCACAATATCCTTCATGCGCTGCGTAAAGTCTCGGCAGTGTTGAGCATGGTCAACCTTGGTTGAACCGTCCATCAAATTGTCCATGATCGGGTTAGCAATCGCCCACAACTCGCTATCGTTGAGATCATCAAATTTCATCTTCATCCATTCCTTTTCAAGTTCAACTCGGCTCTATGTTCAAGGTTCAGGTTCAAACCCAAGTTTAAGGTATAAAGTTTCAATGCGATTTCTGTAACCTTAACAACCTGCTCCTTTACACTGCGAGCCTATGAGACCTTCACAACCTATGTGTTTTACTAATCATAAACCATTTAGCGCCAGTTTCACATTTCCTGAAAAACAGTCATCGTCAACTTTACTGACACCAAAATCTACCACTAAGTAATTGAATAGTAACAACTTGGATGTAAAACGGGTTACCGACATATAAACGTCATCAGATAAAGTTTGTAAAGCTAGCTCAATATTAGAACAATGACGTTATCAAAAACATCTGGAAAATATTATGTGTGACAGGAAAAGCCAAAACGAAAATCGAGTACTATTGTTCTCAGCCCTTTTAGCATCAGGCTTCGCGATTGGCGGATTGGTGTTGGGTCTTCTCGTTGGCTCTCTAGTCATAGTATTTGACGGTGTCTATTCTCTTATCAGTTTACTGTTAACTTTATTGTCACTAGCTGCTTCGAAATACATTAATCGCCCATCAGACAGGGAGTTCCCGTTCGGTCGAGCAATCATTGAGCCAATCGTAATCGCCATTAAAGCGATTGTGATTCTGCTTGTGGTCGGTTATTCACTTTATTCTGCGATTGGTGCTCTGATGACAGGTGGTCGTGAAGTTGATGCTTCTATCGCAACTCTGTTTGGTATTTTCAACGTATTGGGTTGTGGTTACGCTTGGTGGTACATCGCTAACAAGAGCAAACGTATTTCTTCAGGTTTGATTCAAGCTGAGTCTAAACAGTGGCAAATGGATACGCTGTTGAGTGTGGCAGTTACGGCAGGTTTCGTTGTTGCTTGGTTGGTGGCTTACTCTCCGTTTGCTGAATACGCGGTATATGCCGATCCAATGATGATGTTGCTGATGTCTTTCTACTTTATCAAAGTGCCGTTCGACATGTTACGTGAAGCAATGCGTGAACTGCTAATGATGTCGGCAACCAAAGATATTTGTGACGCGGTAGATAAGAATGTTGTCGCTGTGGACAAAGATGCAGACCAAGATTTGGAGTTAATGGGCGTGACTAAAGTTGGTCCTGAATTAAGAATCAACGTTGATATTCATACCAACGACCAACAAGCGATTGCGGTCGATGATATTGAACGTACGCGCCGCCAACTTAAGCGACGCCTATCGAAGATGCCATATGAGCTTCAATTGAATCTCAATATCGCGAGCTAAGAGCATTCTCTCTTAAGTTCAACACTCAAGACTGAACCTCTTCAGAAGCCGACGCCTTAACCGTCGGCTTTTTGTCTCTGGTTACCCACCAGCAAGCCAGTGAACCGATCGTCACCATACAAACGCCCTGCCAAAAACTCATGCTCAATGACAAGCCTAGAATCATAGAAGACAGTAAGGTCGCGAAAATAGGCGTGAAATAAGACATAGTGGCGAGGAAGACCATATTGCCACCCAATATCGCCGTATTCCAAAGCGCGTAACCAGCCCCCATACAAGCCCCAGCAAGTACTAAGTCAATCGCAGCACTTGAAGTCATCACCATGCCAGTTTCGTCACTCAATGCATATTTGATCCACAGAGTGACCGCAGTAGCGATAAAGAAAAGCACAATCGCATTCTGCCCTTTGGCAACACGTTGGGTGTAATTGCAATACACCGCCCAAATAATCGCGCCGAAAAACGCCATCGAATAGGTTTTAGGGTTCGTCGCAATATTGGCCGCGATTTGATCGACAGAAAGCCCCTGATCGCCGCTGATACTCCAAGCCACGCCAAAAAACGCTAAGACGATACTTGGATAAACCAACCAGTTTATCTTTTTGTCACTCAACAGCACCGCAAACAACACCGTTAGTGCAGGCCATAGGTAGTTGATAACGGCCATTTCTAAGGCTTGATGTCGGCTATTTGCCATTCCTAAAGCCAGAGCCAAGAAGATTTCGTAGCAAACGAATAAGGCACCACCGATCATCAAATACGATTTAGAGAAGCGCGACAGCTTAGGTAACCCCATAACACAGACTAACAACAGTGAGCTCACTGTATAAAGACTGGCAGCACCACCAATTGGGCCCAGTTGTTCTGACACACTACGAGACAATGCAATTAAGCAGCTCCATAGTAAAATGGCAGCAATGCCGTAGCAGCTATGGCGATGAGATTTCAGCACGCCTCTTCCTTCTCTTTATTGTAATTAGGTAATCAAAGCGAGCTTAAGCAAAGGTAGGCTTAAACACCACTATCGATAAGTTGCAGTGAGTAAAAATAAGTAGCCGAGCACATAACTGTACTCGGCTATCAATCATTTACTCAAAATTCTAAAAGCAGTTAGCAATTAGCAATTAGCAATTATGCCAACAAAAGTGCTTGCAGGTCAGCCAGAGACTTGACCTGATAATGAGGGTTAATTCCTGCTGGCGTCGCTTTCTCTTGGCGGTTCAACCAACAGGTCTCAATACCAAAATCCAAGCCACCTAAAATATCAGAGTGTGGGTTGTCCCCGACCATCAATACTCTTTGCTTTGATGGCAATCCAATCAGCTTGTGCGCATGCTCAAAAATTTCCGCGTCTGGTTTAGCGACACCGACTTCCTCAGAAATGATCACATGGTCAAAGTAGTCTGTCATTCCTGTTCGTTCCAAACGGATTGACTGCAGCTCTGTGAAACCATTGGTGATGATGCCCATGTTCACTTTGCCTTTTAACGACTCCATCAACTCTTTTGCACCAGGAAGCAGAGAACAGATGTCTGCCATTGCGGCTAAAAACGCACTGTTTAGTGCTGCCGTGGTTGTCTCTAACTTTGTTGCCCAGCTTTCAAAACGCGCGTGCTTCAGTTGTGCAGCCGTAATACGGCCATCTTGGTAATCGACCCATAACGGCAAATTAACCTCTTGATACACTGAATAATCCTGTTCGCTAAAGTCCACGCCAAAACGGGAGAACATCAGCTTCATTCCTTGAAAAGCATCAAAGTGGAACAAGGTTTCATCTGCATCAAAGAATATCCAATCGTACTTCATTTTATGTCCTATTATTCGCGCGGTTGAGCAGTGCTTGTATTTATTTTCTCGTTGCCTCAAAGGCCAGATGTGCATTCTACTATCAATTTTGTGAGCCTGAATATAGTTCTAAGAATTTATAGAAAACAAGCAACAAGTCATGATGTATCGCAAATTTTGCCACATATTAAACCAATACCATACAAGAAATACACTTAAGTACCGGGAGGTACCATGAAGCACTTCTTACCGTCATCCGTCATGCTCACCCCATTCCTTGTTAAGTATTATGATGAACAACCAGAAGACACCTCTGACGCCTTAGATGCCGATGAGTCTCAGCAACCTCAAATTGAAGCTAACGATGACTCACGCAAACCATCGACACAAACTGAACTTGAACCGACGTTGAGTGAATAGCCTTTACTTTCATGGTCATGGAACGTAATTCTGTTATTAAATCAATCAATAGTTCGCTTTCCATTACTGACAATAAACACATAAGAAAACCATAAAAACGATTGCTATATGAGCCCTATCACAACACATAATCACAAAGTGGTAGTTCGGAATCAAAGTTGTTCCAGATCAATGGTCGACCAGTTGATTGCCGACAACATGTAGGAAATTAAAAAATCATAATTAACGGAGTTTTCCAATGTCTACTGCATTTTACATCCCTACAATCAACTTCATGGGTACTGGCTGTTTGAAAGATGCTGCTGATAGCATTCAGTCTCAAGGCTTCAAAAAAGGTCTGATCGTAACGGATAAGATCCTTAACCAAATTGGCGTGGTTAAACAGGTACAAGACCTACTTAGCCAACGTGGCGTAGACGCAGTTGTATTCGACGGTACTCAACCAAACCCAACCATCACTAACGTGAACGATGGTCTTGAGTTACTAACTGACAACGATTGTGATTTCGTTGTTTCACTAGGTGGCGGTTCGCCACATGACTGTGCAAAAGGTATCGCTCTGGTTGCCTCTAATGGCGGCAAAATTGCAGATTACGAAGGCGTAGACCAGTCTGAAAAGCCAATGATGCCTCTAATTGCTATCAACACAACAGCAGGTACAGCTTCTGAAATGACGCGTTTCTGCATCATTACTGACGAAGCTCGTCACATTAAGATGGCTATCGTTGATAAGCACACAACACCGCTTATCTCAGTAAACGATCCTGAGTTGATGCTTGCTAAACCTGCATCACTAACGGCAGCAACAGGCATGGATGCGTTGACACACGCAATCGAAGCTTACGTTTCAATCGCAGCAACGCCAATCACAGACGCAGTTGCGATTAAAGCAATCGAACTTGTGCAAGCACATCTAAGGACAGCAGTAGCGCACGGTGAAGACATTGAAGCTCGCGAGCAAATGGCTTACGCACAGTTCATGGCGGGGATGGCATTCAACAACGCTTCTCTTGGCTATGTTCATGCAATGGCGCACCAACTGGGTGGTTTCTACGACCTTCCACACGGTGTATGCAACGCTATCTTGCTACCACACGTTCAACGTTACAACGCTCAAGTTTGTCCAGATCGTCTACGTGATGTTGCAAAAGCGATGGGTGTGAATGTTGAAGGTATGACAGCAGAGCAAGGCGCAGAAGCAGCTATCAACGCGATTGTTCAACTAGCAAATGACGTGAACATCCCAACAGGTATTGCTCAACTGGGTGCTAAATTGGAAGACATCCCGACTCTGTCTGACAACGCACTAAAAGACGCTTGTGGTTTCACTAACCCTAAACAAGCGACTCACGAAGAAATCTCAGCGATCTTCGAAGCGGCAATGTAATCTAGCGACAAGTTATTCGAGCTAAAAACACCCGGCTCTTGCTAAAAACAAATAGCTAACACAAACGGGCTCACCTTCTGAGCCCGTTTTCTTTTATCTGCCTACCCCTTTCAATTCTTTGCCTTCACACAAACCAAGAGCGACGAATCACTAGCTGCTCACCACTAAAAAGTCGCATTGTTGCGATCGCTTGGTTATAGTCAAACTATTGATATATAGAATGACAAACAGGTTCCATTGAGTCGTTGGATAGTTAGCACCTCATTATTAGCTTCACTCGTTGTCCACTCCGCTCAAGCAGAGGAACAAAATGAGTGCCACAGTCAGCTGCTAGAAGACGCCCCTGTCGAAAAAGCCTACCACTACCTAAACAGTAAATTTTGCCAACCCGCATTATGGTTTGACAGTTTTTTTGTCGATGACCGCATTACCGAAGATGCTCGAGCGGGCACTTCTGTCCGTTGGTACAACGATTTTATTTACTCAGGAGGTGGTGACGTCGACTACTCAACCAAGCTCAACGCACGTTTACATCTTCCCTTTGCGAGTAAGCGCCTAAAATTAATCTACGAATCTGTCAGCGATGAAGAGTTCTTTGATTTCTTTCCACAAGATTCAGAGGAATTAGAGAGCGCACTCGGCCTTCGTTACGATGCTTATGCGAAGGGTTACAGTAGCTTCAATATTAAAGCGACACTGCGTCCGCGTATTGAAGCTCGTTATCGCTTTACCTACCCTCTCACTACCGATGCCGTATTCAGGCTGACCCAACGTGTGTATCAAGAAAAGCAAGAAACTGGCGAGATCACCGATATCGATTTTGATCTTTCTTTGAGTGATGACTTCTTAGCGCGATGGTCGAACTTTGCAGGTTATAACGACGACCTTAAAGGCTGGGAGTACGGTACGGGGCTGACTTTGTATCACTACCTTTCTCAAGACCAAGCTCTGCAATACAGCGCGACGATTACAGCAACCAGCGAGCCGTATAACCACTACGAATATTCACAAGTGTCGATAACCTACCGAGAAAACGTTTGGAAAGAGTGGCTGTTCTACGAATTGATTCCGCGCTATCAATGGAAACGAAAGCCCTATGAGGAACATACCGAAGAAGCCAACATCACCCTTAGGCTTGAAGTCTTGTTCAACAATGTCTAGTCGAACAATATCTAGTGAGTGAGTGTTTGTGACATGCGGGCATCGTGAGATAAAAACATGGATACAAAAAAGCACATCATGTGATGTGCTTTTTCAGTTCTATATAAGGCTTAAGCTGTAGTCTTAACCCTTGTAGTTTCTTACTCGTGCCGCTTCTGCTTCACGCTTGTCGACCACGGTTTTACCGATTGGCGCCAATGAGATAACCGCGAGCTTAAGGTGCTGAATCGCAAACGGAATACCGATAATAGTAATGAAACACGCTACTGCTGACATGATGTGACCAATCGCCAACCAGATTCCAGCAAATAAGAACCAAATGATGTTACCAATCATACCAAGTGGGCTGGTCCCGATGTCAGTTTCATTGGTCAATTCATCACGTGAAATCGCTTCTTGACCAAATGGGAAGAATGAGAAGTTACCCATTACAAAACACGCTCTACCCCATGGAATACCAACGATGGTGAGGAATGCGAGCAGTCCGAAGAACCACCATGCCAACCCCATAAATACGCCACCAAACAGAAACCAAATGATGTTTCCTATTGTTCTCATGTTGTCTTCTCCAAACCTTTGAATACTGTTTATTTCATATGCCGAGTAAGGCAATACTTGTTCTAATAGGTTCATTATTATTGAGTCTTTATGAACCGCTTATGAATCGCCTACATTTCCTGTGATTGATACACACCACGAAACGCCAAATCCGCATAGGGATCATCGATTTTATTTGATACCATGTTCGTAGATTTTTAGTATCACAAAGCTAAACAGCTACAACAACTAATTTAAGGCCGAACTTATGAACAACACTGAGCAACCTAAAAAGAAAATGAAAAACTGGGTGCCAATCGTCTTCTTCGGACTTCTCAGCACAGTGCCTGTATTCATGTTTTTAGTCGACGTGTACATCAACCAATACATGTAACAAGACCCCGCCATCCTATCGGCGTAAAAATGAATACAGGAAACATGTCCTGTATTCATCTCAGTTAAATCACTTCTACTGTAATTAATTCAACTCTTCTGCGATCAAATCAACTCTTCGTTAATTAAATCAGCTCTTCGTTAATAAAGTCTAGAATGTCGATCAGCTCATGATCTGGCAAGTTTAGTAAGTTATCACCCACATACCATTCAATCTTACATTGGGTAGGCAGTTCGCTGATCGCTGGGTTTCCTATCCAAACCTTGTGCTTCTTAGCTATATTGTCGCGCAGGATAATGCCATCCTCAAAACTCACCGGTAAATAGAGGTGAAGCATGTTTACTTGGGGTTGCTGCGGGTTCACTTTGAACTGCGGGTAATCTTGTAAGATTTGATAGATTTGCTTGGTACGCTCATACAATGCTGGCATCAACTCGATCCGTTGATCAAACTGCATTGCTGCCGAAACCACGTAAGGCGTGCGATGATAAACATTTCCGCCCTGACGCTTCATCCATGCTGAAGCTTTTGCTACGAAAGCCTTATCACCTAGTAGGAGTGACCCCCCAAGACCATTTAATCCTTTATAGAGCGAAACATAAGCTGTATCGAACCCCTTCGCGATCTCGCTATATGGCTTTTGATAATACGCGCCGCACTCCCACAAACGAGCACCATCCATATGCAGATGAATCGATTGTTCTTTGCAGTACTGCTTTATCGCTTCAAGCTCTTCCCACTCAGGCAGTTGACCACCAATCTCTCGCATCGGTAGTTCATACAATGCCGCGGCAATCTCATCAGGCCAAGCCTTTAAGTCGTCGACATTCCAAGTGCGAAATACATTACCAACCGGAAGTACATTGAAACGGTTCTGGAGCTGATACCCTTGGCGTTCATGGCGCATAATATGACTGGATTCGTGCATCGCCACCAAAGGATTTCTTTTTTCTTGGCAAGCAATCTCTAACGCTGTCGGTTGGTTCATTGTGCCAGTAATCACAAATACGGCGGCCTCATAGCCGAGCAAATCAGCCACTTTGTTTTCAAAACTCTCAATAAACTCGCCATCACCATAGGTGTCGTGCGCCACATCATGTGTTTCGCACCATTCAGCCATTTGCGCGAAGGTTTGGGCTGGTGTTGGATCGAAGTGACCAGAAAGCAGCAAATTACATTGTTGACGCAAGTCCGTGCTCATACCTTTTCCTTTATTCATTGTCGTTCTATGTAGGGTGATTGAATTATTTACGTTAGCCTTCAACGGTGACATAAAGTGCACCTCTTCGCTTTTATTATTAGCGAATAATTAGTTTTACGCAGTCATCGGCTGCGTGTGCCGGAAATACTCAAATTGACGGGTGTTTTATATAATTAAGTCTCTAAAAACACGCGCATCTAACTAGATAAGTATGGGCTAATTCGTTGTTGTTCAACCATTCTTCTATTATTGTATATCTATAATTCCAATAAATATTATTCGTTAATGGACAAAGAGGGCTATATGTCGAAAAATCGAGTCTTGGTGCTATTCGCCCACCCTTCTCAGCATCGCTCTGAAGCGAGCAAACCCTTATTTGAGCAAGCCAAGCGTATTGAAGGCGTCACCTGTGTCGACCTTTATGCTGAATACCCGACCTTCAAGATCAATATCGATCGTGAGCAGAAACGCCTGTTGGACCATGACATCATCATTTTTCAATTCCCACTATATTGGTACTCAACACCCGCGATTCTTAAAGAGTGGCAAGACCTCGTCCTAGAATACGGATTTGCTTACGGCACCGACGGCAATGAACTGCAAGGCAAAAGCTTGTTATGCAGTATCACCGCTGGCGGCAAAAAAGAGGCTTATCAAACTGACGGTTATAACCACTTCACCATCCGTGAACTGCTTCACCCAATCGAACAAACGGCATCTTTGTGCGGCATGAACTACTTGGCTCCATTGGCTTTGTTTGGTTCACGTACTGCGTTAGAAGAAGGCCGAATTCAAGATCACGTAAATAGCTACAAATCGCTTTTAGAGGCTTTTGTTGCGGGCGAAGTCGACCTCAAAAAGGCAAGCAAGGCTGAAAAGCTAAACCATTACGTCGATGAAATGATGAACAGAGGTTAGATCATGACAGGATATTTTCTACAAGCATTTATCTATTTGCTCGCGGCGGTCATCGCAGTCCCCATAGCCAAAAGGCTTGGCCTCGGTTCTGTGCTTGGCTACCTGATTGCCGGTGTGGTGATTGGTCCAATTATTGGATTAGTTGGCGAAGAGACCACGACCATTCAACACTTTGCCGAATTCGGTGTGGTGATGATGTTGTTCTTAGTCGGGCTGGAACTTGAGCCTAAGATGCTTTGGGCAATGAGAAACCGTCTTATGGGACTGGGTGGCCTGCAAGTTGGTGGCACTACCGCCGATTGTAATGGGAATTGCTCTGTTCTTTGGACAACCTTGGACCATCGCGCTGACTATCGGTTTGATCTTCGCACTGTCATCTACCGCGATTGTTCTCCAAACCTTTAATGAGAAAGGGCTCTCCAAGACAGAAGGCGGCAAGAATGCTTTCTCGGTCTTACTGTTCCAAGATATCGCCGTCATTCCGATGTTGGCGTTTATCCCTCTATTGGCGTTGCCAGAATTAATCGAAGCTGCACAAAGCGCGGTCGCTTCGGCTTCTGATCACCATGAAGAGTTGAGTCTTGTTGCTGGCCTACCCGGCTGGGCTTATGGCCTTGTGATCACAGCATCTATTGCGATTGTAGTAGTCGGCGGACACTTCTTGAGTCGTCCACTGTTCCGCTTCGTGGCAAGCTCAGGCTTGCGTGAAATCTTTACTGCAACCGCACTGATGTTGGTTATTGGTATTGCTGCACTAATGAGCCTTGTTGGCTTATCTCCTGCGCTTGGTACCTTCCTTGCCGGTGTGGTATTGGCGAACAGTGAATTCCGCCACGAGCTTGAGTCTAATATCGACCCGTTTAAAGGGCTGCTACTTGGCTTGTTCTTTATTACCGTCGGTGCGGGCATCAACTTTGATGTTCTATTCAACGACTTTGGTTTGATCATTGGCCTCACTCTTGGCGTTATGCTACTTAAAGCCTTAGTGTTATTTACATTGGCGTTAATCTTCAAAATTAGAAACAGTGACCGTTGGCTGTTTACATTGAGCTTGGCGCAAGCCGGTGAATTTGGTTTTGTACTACTTAGCTTCTCGGCTCAAAACCACGTATTGCCAGCTGATATAGTTCAAACTCTGTCGCTGGTTGTTGCCCTTTCAATGTTCCTAACTCCAGGCTTATTCATTCTATTTGATAAAGTGATACTTCCTCGTTACGAGCAAAAGTCTAACGACCGAGAAGCCGATACTATCGAAGAGAAAGGTACGGTGATCATTGCTGGTATTGGCCGATTCGGTCAAATCGTTAACCGCTTACTGGTGTCGAATGATGTCAATACTGTGGTTCTGGATCACCAAGCCAACCAAGTCGACTTGTTACGCTCTATCAATATCAAATCTTACTTTGGTGATGCGACTCGTCATGACTTATTGCATACCGCAGGAATCGAAGAAGCGGCAATGCTTGTCGTCGCTATCGATAACCAAGACTCAAGCGTTGAATTAGTAAAATACGTTAAACACACCTACCCTAAAGTGAAAATTTTAGCGCGTGCGTTCGACCGTGGTCACAGTTACCGCCTACGAGAAGCTGGTGCAGACTCTGTAGTCTCAGAAACGTACCACTCGGCACTCGAAATGGGCGCAGAAGCTCTACGTTTTTTAGGGCACCATCCATTCTTCGTTGAACAGCAAAAATCAACGTATCAACGTGTTGAAAGCCGTAAGTCTGAAAAACTATACCAAGCTTGGTCTGAAGCAGAAGAGAACCCACGTTACGACAACAACTACCGACAAATCTTCATTCACCTTGAAGAAGCAATGAAAGAAGACATGAAAAAAGACCGTTCAGACAAGCACTCTCGCTCAGAACGAGGTTGGACACCGCCACCGAAAGGCTATGCAGATGGCTTTGAGGAAGAACAAACCTAAGCAGAGCTCAAATTCGAGGTTAACAACCACTCAAAAAGCGGCTTTCGGGTCGCTTTTTCATTCTCTAAATACGAATAGCACGACCGATGAAGCCAAAACACGGAACCTAAATCAGATGAACCACGACATTTATGTGATCCAGTTATAATTTTCAATCTCAAGCTACCCGTCAAAAATGAATTCACTTTTTACATTTATAAAACATTACCTCTCCACATAAACCATACCGTCAATGTGGGTATATATGCATTCTTTTAAGCCCTTCAGTCGTCGTTCTAATTCGTAGCGACCATCCTCTAACGTTTGAGTTACATTGCATATATCTAAACACGCCTCACAAGTCGCCACTAAAGCATTCACATCGCCAATAATTAACGCTCCGCACTCACAAATTCAAACCATAAAAATTAACACAAACGTTTCAAAGTATGTCTATCGTTACAATTTGTAACGAATACCAGTTGTCGGTATAGTCCTGCACTTCAAAAAGTGAGGCGGTTGCGCTCACCTTAAAGGAGATATAATAATGATTACTAATGATGCAGTAATAATGGGCATGTTAGCTGTTATTCTTGGCGGTGTTTTTATCACGGAAAGTAGCCAAAATAGCGCACTGAAAAAATTCTACTCGTTCGTTCCGGGTCTATTGCTCTGTTACTTTGTTCCTTCTCTATTGAATAGTTTAGGCATCATCGATGCGTCAAACTCAAAGCTATACTTCGTTGCAAGTCGCTACCTATTACCGAGTGCACTCGTTCTTCTGATCATCTCAGCAGACCTTCGTAAAATATTTGGCCTTGGTTCTAAAGCCGTCATCATGTTCCTAACCGGTACTGTCGGCATTATCATTGGCGGGCCTTTAGCGATTCTAATTATCGACCAAGTTAACCCTGACCTTGTATCTGGCGATGTATGGCGCGGCCTTACAACAGTGGCTGGCTCTTGGATTGGCGGCGGTGCAAATCAAGCAGCAATGAAAGAAGTGTTCGAGGTTGATGACCAATTATTCTCTGCAATGATTACGGTTGATGTTATCTGTGCGAACATTTGGATGGCCGTGTTACTTATCATGGCAGGTCGCCAAAAGAAGATTGATGCATGGTTAAAAGCAGACACATCATCTATCGAAGAGCTAAAAGAGACGGTTTCTAAATACCAAGAAGAGAACGCTCGCCCAACAACCACAACAGATCTAATGAAGATCACGGGAATTGCATTCGGTCTTACCGGTCTAGCTCACTTATTCAGTGACCTAATCGCACCTTGGATCTCGACCAACGCTCCAGAACTCGCGAAATACAGCCTTACATCAGGCTTCTTCTGGTTAATCGTAATGGTGACAACGTTCGCGCTCATCGCTTCATGCTTCAAATCTACACGCAGCCTTGAGCACAGCGGCGCGTCTAAAGTTGGTTCAGCGTTCATCTACATCCTAGTTGCAACCATCGGTATGCAAATGGATGTGACGGCTATCTTAGACAATCCAGGCTACTTCTTCATTGGTATCACATGGCTAACTATCCATGCCATTCTAATGATTGTGATGGCGAAGCTTATCCGTGCACCACTGTTCTTCATGGCTGTCGGTAGCCAAGCTAACGTTGGCGGCGCAGCATCGGCTCCTATCGTAGCAGCTGCATTCTACCCAGCTCTGGCGCCAGTAGGTATCCTAATGGCGGTACTTGGTTACGCACTAGGTACATACGGCGCTTACATCTGTGGTCTCATCATGCAGGCTGCTGCGGGTTAATAAGCCTCGAAATAAAAACGATATGGGCGACAGGACCTTTGATCATGTCGCTCTTTGTTATGTGCTTTTCTTGTCACAAGCGTTTCTAAAAGTGCAAACACATATCAAGGCGGGATAGACACAAAAAAGGCGACAGTAAAAACTGTCGCCTTTCTAATATCTTGTTACTCAGTTAAAGCTTATTCCCAATCAAGGATCACTTTACCTGACATACCAGAGCGCATCATGTCAAAGCCTTTTTGGAAGTCATCAACCTTAAAGTGGTGAGTGATAATTGGTGTTAGATCTAGGCCTGATTGAATCAAAGAAGCCATTGTCTACAACGAGAAGATAAGTAAATTTAAAACAAACACTTACAAAAAAATAAAATTACTAATGGCGACAAACTGGCGACAAATTTTTCTCTCCAAGATAAAAATAAGGTCAACAATAAGCCTATTTCCCGTCTTACTTCCAATCCAGCTTCTTTGACCAATCAAAAGACAATAAAAAACAATATATAATTAAAATAACTTTACGCTGCCCTCCGTCCCGTGTTTTTTGACTTTCCATTCACCTTCGTAGTAAACCTTAAGGCCAGTAGCATCAATGACTTGGTCCTGACTTGCTCCTCTCGTTTTAGTACTAAATGAGACCTCAACTTACTTTGTTCCACGACTGAGGCAGGTCTAATGCGGACAACTTAACGGAAAATTGGCTAGCCTAAATATTGAATAGATAAATCATTGTAAAGCCCCCAGTGGCATAGAGAAGACTCGCTTCACCATGAGCGGCAGTGTTAAACGCTAAATAACTAAACCGATGTGGTCTACCACGCCAGTTTTGCATGCTTTGGGCCACCCGCTTATGGATTCCTCATCAATCCAAAAAGTCAGAGAACCACGTTTAATGAGTGCTCGGGTTGTATTGCTTCCATTTGGTTGTTTTGTAACGAGGCTTAGACATGAGGCTACGAGGAAAAGTGAGTGTTGCTGAACAGAGTGTAGGTTGTAGATTTAGTTCCCTCGAATTACGCAACAAAGCCCAACGTATGCCTTAACCACCTAACAATCAGACACTTTAAAAATGCTTTCCAGATGAAGTTAAATCAATCATTGTATGAGAATTAAAATAAAAAAGCCGGCTTCAAAAAGAAGACGGCTTAGATTAATGTTTGAAATTATAGTTTATTAGCTATGCAAAAGCGTTTTTCCCTCTAGAAACATCGGACCATGCCTTAGTGATAGCAACTCGAGACTTACTATCAAGGTTATCCATAAAGCCATTGTCGCCACCCTGAGGCGCAAAACCACTCATAGCTTGAACCAATGCGTCAATCGAGGTGGCAGATAACGCGGTATAATCTCGTTCACCTTTCGCATCCTTATCTCTCATATCAACAACAACTTGTGCACGATTACCATTGAAGTAATCAGCGAAAGTGACAGAACCAATATGTTCAAACTTCGCTTGGTTAGTATCGCTTTCAGGATCACGTAATATAGAAAGTTTTAAATCATAACCACTACGCTCAAACCACAGTTTATTCCAATCAATGCCATTGAACACAATCTTATCTTCACTACGGATGTCTTCAACAAGGTTGTCGATAACATCACCGCTCACGACAAAACTGTCGACACCAGTCCCACCTTTGAATGTATTTTGGTATCCACCAAGTACCATCAAATCATGTCCTTCACCGCCATTGAACTGACTGAACTTTGACATGGCCGCTGCAATCAAGTGATCGTCCCCTTCCTCGCCGTTCAACACTGCGTGATAACCCAACAGCTTGACCACATCGTTACCAGTGTCAGCATTGATACGATTATAGTTCCCAAAGACATTGGCAAAGTCGTTCCCCGAACCTAACTCTACTTGGTTGTTATTACCGATCGTAACTGAGTAATCTTGCTCATCACCTGTATCCACGCGGTTATAATTACCAGAAGTCACAACATAATCTCGCCCTGTTCCGGTATCAATTTGTCCACCTTCCCCAAAGACAAATGCTTGATCATTACCAGCACCAAGGAAAACATGGTTAATTCGTCCAGCGACCACAGCAGTATCATTACCTTCACCACCAAACATCATATTTTCACGCCCCATAAGAACGCCCATATCATTACCTTCACCGCCGGTAAAAATATTGGATGTACCAGTTGCGTAATACACATCGTCACCTCGACCGCCCCAGAAGTTGTTGTTATCCCCTAGATAAGCCCCTAAATCTTTGCCGTCGCCACCCCAGTTGAAGTTATAGTTTCCTAGAGAAACATGGACATCACCATCCCCTTTTAAATGACCACTCTTACTTAAGAAATCGAATGTTTTTTCTTTCATATTCAGTAGATCTTTCGTTAGGTTCCCTTTCAGGTTTTCTACCAACGATTTCATCTCTTTTTGCTTATCTTGGCTAAAGATAGTCGTAAACAAGTTAGGTAGACTGAACGAATTAAAACCAAATGCACGATCTTTTTTCGGGGTTTTTTCAGGCGTTGTAGCCTCATCGCGACTTTTTTGAACACCATTTACGTTGGTCCCATTAACGGAAACTGATGCTTTATCCTCTTTCTCTTCTGGCGTTTTTTCTTTCAAACCATGAGTTTCTGCGAACGACTTAAGGCCATCTGCGCCCATATCAATTCCCGATTTCAAATCGTCTAACAGCTTAGTAGGATCGACGAAAGCTTGAAGTTGATCACCACTAAACTCACCAATCACTTCCAGCATATCTTTGAGGATTGCAACCCCGTCTACCGGCTTACCATTACGAGCAAGAATTTGCCCAGATGCGGTGTAATCCACACCGAAGATGTCCCCAAGTGTCGTATCCGCACCCACACCAGACAACTGGCCAAGTAGTTTATTCTTTAACTGTCGGGGTAAATCTTTAGGGTTATATGTGAAGGTTGTTTTCGCTTGACCTGTTGCAGAGAACTGCTGTGTCATTAAGCCAAACAAAGAACCTAGATTGGTATCAAGGATAGACTGGATATTGTCACCAAACATAAAATTCCAATTGCCCGACGTGACCTGAATATCCGCACCTTGGCCACCAACAGCGAAGTTAAATGCTAACTTCTCATTCGCTTGACGAAACTTATCTGCGCGACTTAGTTTGTTTGCACTGGTGTCATTACCACCTAACCATTTGTTGAACTTCTTGTTCAGAACAGCTTCAGTGTCATTCTTCAAACCTCGGCTACTACGTCCATTTTGCGAATCCAAACTCACAAGAGTGTCATAGTCAACACTGCTACTTTGATCTAAACCAGACATATCTTTAACGAACTTCTTCGCGCCTGACAATGTCCACTGTTGATTTTGAGCAGAAACCCAATCTTTGCCTTTGCCCGAATTTGCTATACCTTGCAGAACTCCAGAAATACGAGCGGCCCCATCAAACGGGTTAACAAGTGGTGGGGTTGGGATCGATTTATCCAGCATCACAATCAAATCATTGCTTCGTCCTAAGTTGAAGCTCACGTTGCGATTTCCGATAAACATCTGCGCACCTTCCAGAGCCTGATAGCCACCGATATCGAAGCTGTGTTTGCTCTGACCATTACCGATATGAACCATCACATTGTTATCACCAAATGCCAATGACTTAAAGCCACCAGTGCCCACTTTAATGCTAACGTTAGATGTGCCCAAATTCACCGCGGTAAACTCGCCATCGCCCACATTCACTTGGATGTTCCCAGAGTAGCTGAGCTGATTGCTGTTTCCTGAAGTTGAGGAGGTTCCTTGATTTATTTTTCTTTTTTCTGGTGCCTCAAAAACATTGTTGTTTTCACCAATAGCCCCACGGACAGACTCGTCCGTCTTGCTCATACCAACGTGAGAAAGATTAATGTTTCCTTCAGCAATGCCATTTCGAATACGCTCTTCTTTCGTCGTCACTTCACCTTGAGCATCCAAACTAAATGTAACTTTGTGTTGTGTCGCTTTTTGTACCCAGTCGCCATTAGCATCACGAGTGTGTTTACGACCAGTTGAGTCAACCGCAACCTCTGAGCTCCGGACTGAAACATCGCTACGAATTCCATTTATATCCATCGCTTTAATAAGCTGCTTACCAAAGCCTTTCTGTTTGTCATCACTAATTAAAGAACAGCCCACGACGCTAATATGATTAGGTTGAGTGGTGATGCTTCCTGATCCACTGAAGGCTTGATTCAATTTAGCAAGCTTGACTGCTAATTCATCAGCACTATAACCACTCATGCGCATATTATTGTTTTCTGAATCACCACGGCCATGACCAACTAATTGCCATCTAACCTTTCCATCAAGCTTCGAGGGGTCACCAAACACCACTCGATAGTTTCCGTCTGAATCAAGTTGAACTACCACACTCTTATCAGGATGTTTACCTGCTAAGTTCCCCGCAGCTTTAGCCACCACAGGGTCGTTCTCCATTTGAACAATAACTTGTCCATCAAATCGAGTTTCCCCGCCACCCGTTTGAGGTAGAACTTCAACACGCTTCCAACTATCAACATGTTTATTATTAACATGACCGTCCTCTCCACTTAAGGAGCTAGTGAAAACAATCTTTGGTTTATTCACGACATCTTCGTAAACAGCACGTAGACTCACATCATCCTTCTCAATCTTGAATTGGTTCGTTTCACTCACTTTAAGTGCCGGTAAACCTAAACGATGGGTAATGCCAGGAACAAACCCTTCAATGCCTTTGTGAGATTGCAAATGTGCTCTCCCATAGATAGCAACAAATTTTTCACCCGCTGGCAATTTTTGCAACGTGTCTACCGCTATATTATTTGCAGCTCCAGCCCGATACATCAACCCATGCTCTGTCCCTTGAATGTTAGGGCGAGCCGTAATATTCGCATCAAGAGCAACAATGCGCATACCATTTGAACGTGCATTTTCAAACAAAGTAACGTCTATATGCTTAGTTTTGAGCATTGCACTTAATTCATTGGACATCACACCAGTAGCCAGATAATTGTCAATCAGTGGCTGCGCAAGATCCGAACGCAGGTGCTCTAGACCAATGACAGTGATACCTTGCTTCTTGAGTACATCCATTTGCTCATTAACAAAGCGCAAACCATTAACATCGCTGCCATGTACTTCGCCAATTAAAAGACCTTTACGGTCATTTAGAAGTAGAGAAAGCTGCTCTTCGACATTCTTCTTTTCGGCAAGTTTCTTACTTAGGTCTTCGTATCCAATACCAGAATATTGGCGATCCCAGCTCTCAACATCTGTCTCATGACTACTGTGGTAAATACCTTTAATTTGATCCATTCGACCGGCTTCAACTTGAGAAACATAGTTTCTGTCTGCGAATTTCTTTAGCAAGATCATTTCAGCTGAATCGCCGGAGCTCCGATTCGACGACTTAGCTGCTTCTTTCAAGAAATAGAAAGCCATCTGAACAGACTCAACCCCGGTCAAGTCTTGAAGCTCTTGGTAACTGTAACCCAAGTGGACAGTTTTCGTCGCTTCATCCAAGACAGCTTTGCTTAGTAAATCGTTCGCCTGTGATTTTTCCAACCATTGTTTGAAGTCTGAATAATGTTCGCCAAGTTCGATGTGATATTTAGCGTCAAAGCCCAAATCCTTCGGAGTCTCTCCATTATATCCTTGCTTTGGCGATAAATACGGGTCTTCATTTGCCCAACGGACCATCATTTCGGTTAGACCCGCATGTTCACCATTGGCTTCCTCGATCGCCACCATATAAATGTCAGCGGCAAGTTCGGGGCGTGTCTTTGCAATAGCGTCAATGGCCTTTTGGGTAACTTTCATTTCCCCTTTAAATAACTCAGTACTTACCTGCTCTTTCAATTGCGTTAGTGCATGATTACGACCGGAGGTTGGATGTTCAGCTAAATAAGCGTTAATCTTATTGCAAAGTTCAAAGCTCGCGCTCATCTGCTCTTGACCATTGGAATGATGCACCAAATCAACTTGGTCTAAGATACTTTGATAAGAAGCACCAATCGGTTTAGCAAAAATTTTCGCTCTATCTTTCAGCTCTTGCTTCGTAAATACTTGAGATAAATCTACTTTTAATCCGGTCTTTTTTCCTAATGATTCAAGATCCGCAACTTTGTCACTTGTCGCCCTCTTAACTGGTAACACTTCCCCTGGTTCATCTGATGCAGAATTAGCATGCTCTTTGTAGAACTTAAGCGTTTTATCCAATGCCTTGTCCAGCGCATCGCGCACTGTGCCCTTTGAGCTATCATCAACTAGGTCTATCAGATCCTGATAGTTGGCGGTGTAGCTTTCCAATACTTTTTTGCGATCCTCTCCCGTTTCCTGCAAAGCTTTGTACACAGCAAGGCTTTCGTTGACTGAGTGACCGCCATCAAAAACTAAGAAAGACAAGGTGTTTAGGTAAGCTTGATCAACAGAGAATCCTGGATTCTTACTCGCAATATGTTGGTTCAGGTGCGTCATGATATTGGTTGAACCCGACGCGCCCGTCACTACCGGCAGACCATTATTCAAGGCATTACTTTCGAATGTTGTCTTTTTACCCGGAGTAAGAATTCGACCATCTGCGACACTGCGGCCTTCTATAAAGTCATCGTAGTTATCACCTTTCGGTTGATATTGAAGCGCCGTACCATAATCACTGGTTTTCTTTTCAATAAGGGTAACTTTGTTTTCACCTTCAACCCCTGATGATATTACCGCATCAGTTGAACGAGCCTTGGTGATAACATTCCGATAGAAACGGTCCCCTTCAGCTTTCCACGGGGCCATTTCCATTCCCAAACCAGGGGTAATTGCCATTTTCACAGCCAGGAAAGGAACTTTTATAACACCGAAACCATCATCAACTTGTGTCATCATAGTTTTGAAGTTGTCATAATTCGGTGTTTCAAGGAATTGAGTTAAGGTCGGGACGCGACTAAACCATGGACGCTTGTCTTTAGCGATCTCTTCTGCAAACGCTTCCATTTTTGTCTGGATTCGCTCAGCGCGCAACACATCGTCTCCCGCATCCGGCAGCAAGCCATGTATCCATTCGTCAAAATCATTAACTAAACTGGTTCCGATTTGAACTGAAGTATTAATCGCTTGTTCTGTCGGTGTTTTCACCAACTCATGAGCTATTTCAGAGTCAAAACGACGGCCAAACAAATTATCGAGATATTGACCTGTCGCTTTATCTTTCTTTGCATCAGCCAGTAATTTATTTGCCAGCGTTTGCAGTTTAGGGTGTTCTGCTAACTTTTCATGAGCCTCGCTAAACAGCTTAACCGCTTTCTCTTGAGTCACACTTCCGCTCATCCATAGCGTTTTAGCTTGCTCTACTAACTCATGTATTTCATTCGCATAAGTTTCAGTAGTCTCTATCTGACCTAGCTTATAAATAAATTCAATAAGGCTCTCATTTTCAGTTTTTGGCGCATCTCTCTCTGAAGTTGAATTCGTCAGGGTCGGTGAAACCACTCCGAACGACTTTAAGCTATTGATTTCGTGCTCGGTCAAAGGTTCAATCAAACCAACCACACGACCAATACCGTCAAACACGAGCTTAGACTCAAACGCTTCAACAGCTTTCGGATCAATTGCAATACCAAAGACATTGGCGTCCTTCGAACGGTTCCTCTGAATATGGCTTTGCAGCGACACCATTTCAAATTGGAGTGTCTTAACTAACTCACCACGTTGAGCGAACTCTTTTGGATTTTTTTGCTGCCACTGGTGAAGAGCCAACTCTAAGGCAGCAAGATTCTTTTCAGATGGGGTACGCTGAATTGACTGAATGTTACTTCTTACCACTTTCAACTCTTTACTAGGTAAATCCGTTAAAAGCTTGCCAATGTGTCGCTTAGTCGAATCGACAAATCTTGCATCATTAGAGCCAAGCAATGAGAAGTCAAAACCATCTACGCCTTTTCTTACAGCTAAAGAAGTGTCAGCCGCTTCACCCAGCCCGTGAAGATTGACACCTGAAATGCGAATATCTTTTCGGTTTACATCTTGTGATGCTCGATTTACAACTCTGATACTGTCGGTATTGCTCTCAGTGAACATGGAAGTGATAGCTCTTCCGGTATTTTTAGAGCGAATACCTGCATTGATTTGTAGTCGGTTTACGGCTTGAACAGCATCGTTTAACGCTTCTTGCTCTTGCTCGCTCAATCCTTCACTGAATCGGCCATCGGCGCTTGACTTGTTGTTGGCATTCACATGGTTACCCGTGACGCCTGCACCTTCTATTCTGCGTGCTTTACCCGAAAGTCCACTGCCCACAGCACCTTGACGATCAGGACGATCCTCTTCGTTCTGCTTTGAACCTTTCGCATCCGCTTGTGCTTGATCCGCTTTGTTTTCAGCATTTCTTGCATCACGATTACCACGTTCTTCAGCGTCTCTAGCTGAATTATTCGCATTCGATTCAGCTTGTTTAGCTTCATTAGCTTTCGTAGTGGCGTCTGTTTTACGCGCATCAGCGTCGGCTTTAGTATTCGCAATATCTTTCTCTGCACCAGAGCGATTCTGTTCGCCTTTCGCAACGCCTGCTTCTGATTTCGCCACAGAATCGTTGACACTTTTTTGGTTGTCTACGTGCGCTTTTTTCGCAGCGATGATGCTTTCCCCAGCAACATCTTTAGCCTGACCTAATTTGGTTTGAGCATCCTCTAAAAGACCGTCTGCGAAATGGTTGCGCCAATGCTCACCAGATTCACCTACATAAACCGCTTTGTTATCCAGCACATCAAGTCCCTGGGCCAATGTCGTCAGATCTTTAGTTACCGCTTCAGACTCTTCGCTCACAGCATCACGCTGCGCTTGACCATTGCTCTTTAATGCTTCTTGATCGGTGGATTCTAATTGAGCCTGAGAACCCGATACGGCTTCAAGTTGTTTCTGCTTTTCTTGCTCTAAGCGTTGACGATCGGCTTCCGCTCGTTCTTTGTCAGACATTGCATTTTGCGCAGCTTGATTTTGTTCCGCATTATCGGCAACAGCATTAGCTTGGTGTGATGTTTCAGATTTCGCCACAACATTATCTAAAACATAGCCCAACCCATCATCATGGCCTGTGCCTTTAAATTCTATTCGGTTGCTGCCAGAATTCGCAGTCAACTTAAGTGTTTTTTGTTGCCAAGCTGTTTCATCGCCAGAAGTTGAGAATACAACATTACCGTTCCAGAGAACTTCTATGCCTTCGTTGCTTGAAATACCTGCACGTTTTGCAAAATCAAAGCTAACCGCAATGACTTCACCTTCCGCTAAATCCGTTAAATCTTGAGAAAGACTTGTATTAGTATAAGTATCTAGCTCTGTAACAAGTGAACCATGACCATCACCACTTACGCCATAATCCTTACTTGAAGAGGCAACTTCAACACCGTGAGTCGATTCCCATCCCAGACCACCTTGCTCAAAATCACCATTGACGATCAAGTTAGGTGTTTGCGTTTGATTTGAAGATTCTTCGATGTTGAGTTCATTTTCCATGTTGCTGAGATCAGGCGTTTCAACGTTGGTCACGCTTCCACTTAAACCGTCTCCTAGATCGGAACCCACTTCTTCGATTTCATCTAAGTCGAAACCATCAAGTTTAGTGATTTCAGGCGTTGAAATAGCACCTCGTCCTTTCTGAATTCCTGATGAAGAAGCTTCATCACCTTGAACTAGGTAATTAATCGCTTGGCTGCCACCCACTCCAAGAAGAGTTTGTTTAATATTATCAAACAGTGCGGAAAGCTTATTGCTGCTCGTGTTACTTGACGCGACGGCTAGGCTATAGAAATCACCGTTACCCACTTTGATAGCAACGTTATTTCTGGCATAAGAAGCGTTAATCCCTAAGCCATCACCTACGTGAATATTCACGTTTGCTTTGCCTTTCATCACCGCAACATTGAGACCGTCACCCACTTTGGTGTTAACGTTATATTTGCCCCATGCAACGTTCACTGAAATACCGTCACCAATTTTGGTGTTGATATTCGCATCACCATAGGCCGCCGTTACACTCAGGCCATTACCCACGGTTGTCGTAATATTGGCTTTACCTTTTGCCGCCGTGACCTGCATACCATCACCGACTTTAGTGACGATATTGCCTTTGCTCCAAAGTGCGTTGAAGCTATCTCCGTCACCCACTTGAGTAACGATGTTCGCTTCACCTTTCGCTAAAACAACATTACGGCCATCACCCACTTTCGTAATGATATTCGCTTTGCCCCAAGCTCCCGTGTAATCATCGCCATTACCGACGTGAGTAATGACATTCGCCTTACCTTGAACCACAGAAACTTCTTGGCCATCACCGATTTTGGTGATGATGTTCGCTTCACCTTTGGCGAAGTTGTATCGATCACCGTCACCAACGTGAGTGAAGATATTTGCTTGTCCCCAGGCCACGTTAACGCCTAATCCATCGCCCACTTTTGTGATGATGTTAGCTTTACCTTTCGCCAAACCGATAGTCGTACCATCCCCCACATGGGTCATGACATTGCCCACTTTTGATATCAGTAAACCAACGGTGGTTCCTTCGCCAACTTTGGTTAAGATATTACCTTTACCCGCCAACACAGCTGCGGTTGTTGCATCACCAACATGGGTCACTACGTTTGCTTTCGCAGCTGCGACAACACCCATGAAGTCATCACCGACTTTCGTTATGATATTCGCTTCACCAAGGGCTAGTACGCCAGTAAGACCATCTCCTACGTGAGTCATAATGTTTGCTTTACCAAACATCGCGGCTAAGGTTGTGCCATTACCCACTTTCGTCATCACGTTTAGTTCGCCAGCAAATAAACCTAAGCTTGTGCCATCACCAACGTGAGTATAGATATTCGCTTTACCGATCATTAATGCAGCAGTTAGGTCATTACCCACTTTCGTCATGATATTGGCTTGGCCAAGCATTGCAGTAAACGTGCTGCCATTACCCACCTGAGTGAATATATTTGCGTTACCTACCATCGCGGCTATCGAGGTACCATTACCCACCTTAGTCGCGATATTACCTTTTGCTATCATTAATGCGACTGTTGTGCCGTCACCAATATGCGTAAAGACATTCGCTTCTGCGACCATAAGCGCTAATGCATCACCATGACCAACCTTGGTAAATACATTGCCTAGGCCGCCCATTAGCGCCCACGCGTTCCCTTCACCAACGTGAGTGAAGATATTGCCTACGCCGATCATAGCGGCTATTGAAGTGCCGTCGCCTACTTTGGTGAAGATATTACCCGCAGCACCCATTACGCCAAGTGTTTGGCCATCGCCAACATGAGTCAATACGTTACCAATACCCAACATAATGCCTGTGGTATCGCCATCGCCCACCTTGGTTAGAATGTTCGCCCCACCAACCATGACGCCAGTTGTCGAGCCATCACCAACATGTGTAAGTACGTTGGCGCCTCCTCCCATAACGGCAAGCGCATTGCCATTGCCTTTTTTGGTTAGGATGTTTGCACCACCAAGTGCGACTGCGGTCGTATTTGAGGCCGTATCATCACCGCTAATATGAGTAATGATATTGGCGCCACCAAGCATACCCGCCGTGAGGTCACCGTCACCCACTTTAGTCATGACATTCGCGCCACCGACAAGTACAGAAGCGATGTCGCCCTTACCAACCTGTGTCATGACATTAAAGCCACCGACCGCTAACCACAACCCGTTGCCAGACCCAATTTGGGTGTGCGTGTTGTAGCCGCCTAGCATAGTCAAACGACTATTACCGTTACCTTTGTGAACTGAAATATTGCCATAAGCAAGTAAGTGGGCTAAGTACTCGCCGTCACCAATACGAACCAATACATTGACCGCACCGCCTGCGTAGACATCCATTTTCCCTTGTTTGCTCTGATGAACGAGCACGTTAGCTAAACCAGCACCACGGAAAGTGAGGTCGCCTTCATCGCCACTTTTAACAATGACGTTAGCCGCGCCGCCGCCAACAAATTCGGTATCACCAAACTTAGAGCTGTGAAGGATAACGTTGGCGAGACCACCACCGTTAAAGTAGACATTACCGCGTGTCACATTGGATTTGATGACGTTACCGCCACCGACACCATTGAACCGAACGTCCCCTGAACTTTCACCACCATCGCTAGCAGACTTAAACAATGATTGTTCATTGTATTCATCAATATCCGCTACTATTTCACTGGTACTTCTCAACGTATTAACGCTGTATTGTAGCTGACTCAACGAGTAACCATTTTTGTACCCAGAGCTGTAACCGTTTGCGGAAGAAATATCTTCACTAGACAAATTTTGGGTGTGGTCGCCTTCTTTATACCAAGGACGAGCTTGATACCTTAGTACTCCGGTATCGGGATCGTTTGCAAGTTCGACGACAACTATTTTTGTGTATGACCCCAAGACTTTTGCATAGACGTACGTGTTTGCTTTTCGATTCGATTTAACTGCTTTGACATCGACAGTCGAGCCATCCGAAGAGATAGCATGCCCACCCATTTTTGCATCAGATAATGACACGTCTTTAGCATCAATCACCGCACCGTTAGCGTAGGTCACCCACTCATATTCTGTAAGGTCTTTTTCAACGGCGTGAATAGTCACCGCTTTCTGGTGTTCAACTTTCAAATCCGACAGCGTATATGCGCCATAGACTTTAACGGGGTTAAACCCGCTCTCAGAGGAAATATCCTGGCTCGTTAAGTTACTTAAATGATCGCCTTCTTTGTACCAAGCGGTAGAATAATACTTAAGCTCTCCAGTTTCAGGATCGTTACTCAGCTGAATTTTATTTATTTTGGTGTACTTAGAATCCGAGAAAGCAAACAGATAAGTATTCGGCTCACGTGTCGATTTTATACCCGTAACTTGATGATCCTGGCCAATCCAAGTTCCACTTAGTACCGCTTGAGTAAGCACGATTTCATCGGCATTGACATGCGCCATCCCTTCGCCGTCGAAGTCTTTACCTATCCCTTTACGGGTAATATTATTGTAGGCTCCCCCCCCGGAAAAACTGACATTTCCGTGGGCGACATCAGAGTAAAGGCTGTTGTACCCTCCAACCCCTTCAAATGTAACATTCCCTCGTGTTTCAGCATAAACGTCATTAGCTTGGCGTGTACGTTCAATTCGATTTGATGCGCCTGCACCCTGTAGGGTTATATCTCCAACTTTACCTTTTCGAACCAGATGATTATCGGCACCAACACCACGGAAAGTGATATTGCCAGTTTCCACTCGTGAACTAATACTGTTAGCCGCACCGCCCCCATCGAATGTCACATCACCACGTGAACCCTGGTATTTATTGAACCAAGTTCGGTCGAGTTTGTTTCCGGCCCCTGCCCCCGTAAAGGATAAGTTACCCTGGTTTGTTTCATGCCAAAGACTGTTGTAACCACCAACACCACCAAATGTCACATTACCACTTAGACCTTTACGGGTTATACCGTTGTATGCAGCTGCACCTCCATAATTTACGTCACCGCGATTACCTAAGTGGTCAATAGTAACTCCACCAGCAAGGCCGGCAAATGAGACATCACCACCCCCACTTTTATTGATATCAACATACCCAGCCGCACCTTTTACACTAAGGTTACCAATAGAATCCTCTACCTTTAGATGGGCCGCACCGCCTACGACTGTATCATTACCACTACCCGTATAAACTGTGGCAGTAATTGAAGCGACGGTGATATGATCATCACCGCCGTAAGCTCGAATATCGCCGCCAATAAGACTAGTCGCAACAATATTATTGTCCCCATCGTCAGCGGTATAGCTCCCTGTAAAGAAGTATTCAACACTTCTCCAAAATGGTTTTCCCATAAAATAAACTCTAATTTCGGATTAAATAGAAAACCACTGTACCTTTCTGATACAGCGATCACTTTGAACATTGACCTTGCCGCGGACCGTACAAACTTTCTGCCCCTGCCACGGAAGGAATACACGGCGACGAAGGTCATTGACAACTTCGCGGCCATGACCGAATGGCGCTATCATCTCTGGGATATAAATATGCTGGCCAGATTGCCAGTCAGATAAAGAAATTTCCCGCACTCCAGATAACAACTCATCTCGGCTTTGCTCAGACAAAAACGCCCAATTACAAAATGCAATTGGGCGACCTTGTTCATCTTCGTAATAGCAAAACTGGTTTAGCTCAAACGCAGGCATAATACGTTGCTGCCATTCAGCAACAACGTATCTGCGATGAAGAGGTGAATGCTGACTTAACAACATCACCCCTCCGATTATTTTTTGAATTTGCGCTAACGTAAGATTTGCTGATTGATATGCAATAGACATATGCCCAATATCACCAAATGCAGTTGCTATTTAACTTTAGAAACTCGCTTTTTTGGCGCAGTTTTTTCTTCCGTTGTTCCCTCTTCAGCCTGAGGGTCAACCGGTTCACTTGATGGTAAAAAACCCGCTGCAACTAACTTGTCAAATTCAGCTGACATGCGAGGATCTTCGAGCATGTTTTTAACCATGGAAACCATATACATAAAGCCAGAAGCTGGCATATGAACCACTTGTTTAAGCTCAAGGTCATCATCATTTTCAGCCATTACGCCACTAGCCATATTTTTTTGGTCTTGACCTACGAAATAAAGGGAAAAAACGCCTTTATTATAATTAACACTAGAAATGGTTTGAACAAACTTCTCTGTCATAAAATAAAATCTCAAAAATTTAACAAAACAAAATGAAATGAACCTTAATCGCATTTAATTGCGAAAAAAGAAACTATAATTGAAATAAATTGAATTGTTAATAGAAACAATTAAATTTAAATCAAAAAACCAAATTAAATTAAAATTAACTCAATAAAATCAATAAGATACAATGAAATTAAATATAAAAATAAAAATAAAACGAAAACTTGCTGGAAAATATATCAAATGCTAGTATAAAACCTCTAAAAAATCTAATTAGAATGCAAAATGACAGCTAAAGAAACAATGATAATATTATGCATAAACCTTCACCTGAAATTAATTGAAGATGGCAAAAAGGACATAATCAATGGGGAAAGCGACATATCAAAAATTAAAGAAATGAATTATTTTGATTTTATTAAAAAAATAGAAAATGAAAAAGAAATCAAAGTATCAGCTAAGTTTTCACAATTTAAAAGTCTAGATAAAGTAAAAACTCCTTCGATTCTATTCGATATGGAAGGTTTACCATTAACTTTAGCAAAATCTAATAAAGATAAGTGTTTAATACAAAGACCTAATAAAGAAACTCCTGAAATAATTTCGTATAACGAACTCAATTCAATTTGGAACCACAGATGGCTGGAGATAAAACAAGCTCAATCACGTTTTGATATCGCCTGGTTCATTCCTGAGTTTTTGCAACACAAAAGAATACTCGGGGAAATTTTTTTGTTTTCTTTTGTATTGCAAATACTCGCCTTAATCTCACCGCTATTTTTTCAGGTTGTGATGGATAAAGTGCTTGTACATCAAGCTTGGTCAACCCTTGATGTGCTTGTGATAGGGCTTGTGATCACTGGCATTGTAGAGGTTCTACTTCGCGGCTTACGCGAATATCAATATGCGCACACAGCCAATAGAATTGATATTCAATTAGGACTTAAGTTAGTAAAGCACTTGTTTGGCCTTCCTTTGATGTTCTTCAAAACACGTCAAGTAGGCGCTATCGTAACTCGCGTGCGCGAGCTTGATACTGTACGAGAATTCTTAACAGGCTCGATGTTTACTTTAACGGTCGAGTTCTTGTTCATGTTTGTCTTTCTCTATGTAATGAGTTTGCTTTCACCTCCTCTCACATGGCTATTTATTGCAACCATCCCTCTTTACGTATTGCTCGCTTGGTGGCTTACACCTCGAATGCAAGCGGCGGTAGAAGAGCAATTTACGCACGCCGCTGCAAATACCTCTTTTCTCACAGAGACAGTGGCTGGCAGTGAAACTCTAAAAAGCTTAGCCGTAGAGCCTCGTTTTGTTCGCCGTTGGGACGATCAAACGGAAAAAATGGTCTCTACTGGGTACGTGGTTCAGCAACTCAACAACCGATCCAACCATGTCGTTCAACTCATCCAGAAAGTAACAAGTGTTGGAGTTCTGTGGTTAGGGGCAACAGAAGTACTGTCATTGGAAATGACTATCGGACAACTGATCGCTTTTAAGATGATGACAAACCATATAGCCCAACCTTTATCACGCATGGTTGAGTTATGGGGGCAATTTATTCAAACGCGCGTGGCACTAGAAAAATTGGGAGACATGCTTAATTTACCTGTGGAGCAGCACACAGGGAGCGATACGATTGCATTACAAGGCGCAATTTCGTTCAAAAACATCCTATTTCGTTACCAACCAGATATCCCACCGACCCTTAACAACTTGTCGCTAGATATCCAAGCAGGTGAAACATTAGGCGTTGTGGGAACATCAGGCTCAGGGAAAAGTACTCTAGCTCGATTACTGCTACGACTCTACTGCCCAGAAAAAGGGTTAATAACGGTTGATAACACACCACTTAATCAAATTGGCATCCAGCAACTGCGCCAACAAATCGGCATAGTTCTGCAAGAAAACTATCTATTTAACAAAAGTGTTTGCGAAAATATTGCCCAATCGAAGCCTGAAGCTAGCTTAGAAGAGGTTATCGAAGCGGCAAAACTTTCTGGAGCTCACGAATTTATCATGAAGCTCCCAATCGGCTATGACACGATCTTAGCCGAAGGTGGGCAGTCCCTTTCTGGCGGACAGAGACAACGCCTGGCGATTGCGCGAACTCTACTTTCAGATCCCAAAATCATGATCCTGGATGAAGCCACGAGTGCACTGGATGACGAATCACAAGCGTTGATTCAATCCAATATGGCAAATATCGCGAAGGGCCGTACGGTCATCACTATCGCTCACCGGTTATCCACCGTACGAGATTGCGACCGAATTATCGTTCTACACCAAGGTAATATCGTCGAGCAAGGTAACCATCAACAGTTAATCACATTGGGCAAACAGTACAAACAATTATGGCAACTTCAGCAAGAGCTCAAGCAAGAGGATTCAAACGCATGAAAAGTGTCATCAAGCGATTCTTAGCCAAATTTAGAATAAACCAAGCGACTGAGAAGCATTACGAATTTTTGCCTGCGCACCTCGCCTTATCACAACGTCCTCCTTCACCATTTGCTCGCATAACGGCCATCACGCTCAGCTTGGGAGTCGTTGCCGTCTTAATTTGGGCGTATTGGGGGAAATTAGATATACAAGCGACAGCTACCGGACGTTTCGTTGTCTCTGGCCGCTCACAAGTGATTCAATCTTATGAGCAGAGCCGGGTTCTCTCTATTCACGTAAAAGATGGGCAACGAGTGACAAAAGGCGCGCCGCTTCTTACTCTTGATACCCTAGGCATCAATCAAGACATTACCCGTTTAATCACTCAGTCTGAATTTCAAACTAATGACCTAATTCGATACCAATCTTTGAATAGTGGCCTGCCACTCTCTAAGGACCTATTATTTTCGGCCTTACCACTCGAACAACAAGCGTTGATCAATGAAAACTTCTTGAGTGAGAAACGTGAATATGAGTCGACCCTGGCAAGTATCAAAGCAGAAATGCAGGTCAACAAAACATCACAAGCGGCTCGTCAAAGTGACATCAACGCATTAATTCAGTTAACCGAAAATATTAGTCAGAGACTCGCGGCACGAAAAACGTTGAATCAAATAAAAGTCATTGGACACGTAGAGTATCTAGAGCAAGAAAAAGAGCTACTGGAAGTTAAGCGCCAAGTGTCGCAACAACGAGCTGAATTAGAGGTTCTAAAGTCGCAATACCATAGTCTTGAAGAAAGGCTGACGGGGTTCAAAGCACAAAAACACAGAGAATGGCTCGAAAAAAGAAAACAAGCGAAATTGCAACTCGGGGGTTTAGCTCAGGAGTTGTCTAAAGTTCGTGAGCGTGAACAGTTAGAAATCATCCGTTCTCCTGTCGATGGTACGGTTCAGCAACTCAGTATTTACACGCTAGGAGCAGTACTTCAACCAGCACAAAATTTAATGATTATTGTCCCTGAAAATGCAGTACAGCAGGCGGAAATACAAATTCTCAATAAAGACGTAGGTTTTGTTTACCCAGGACAGCCAGTGACAGTAAAAGTAGATGCGTTTCCATACACTCGTTACGGTACTATCGAAGCTGAGCTATTGAGTATTTCTCGTGATTCTACTACAGACGAACGCTTGGGGCTCATTTTCCCAGCCCAAGTTAAGCTTAAGAATAACAACATCTTAATCAACGGTAAAAGTATTGAGTTGACACCAGGCATGTCCGTCGTTGCGGAAATAAAAACGGATAAACGTCGTGTTATCGACTACCTGCTGAGCCCAATACGTGAATACCAAGCAGAATCGCTAAGAGAGAGGTAAGTATGGATATGACCTTATCAACAACGGAAAATAGCGTTTCTACCACTCAAGATGCTTCTATCAATCAGGACGCTTCTATCACACAAGATAATGGCGGAATCGACGCCGTCGTTTATGCGGGTAACTATTTCCACAAAAAGTCGACCAAGACACAGCTCAAGCATGCTTTAGGCGTCAGTCATTCCAATTTAAATGACTTGGAAATAAGGGAAGCTGCAGATTATATTGGCCTGAAAAGTCAAGTAACGAAAGTAAAATCGAACGAGCTAGATACCCTTCCACTGCCCGTTTTAATTGAAATCGACAATAGTTGGAAAGTGCTCACAAAATCAGCGGACGGTTCCTCTCTTTTATATGATCCAGCCACTCAATTGGAGCAGCAGAGTGAGCTTAGTCCGAGTAGTCACTCATCAACGTACAAGGTAATGTTGGTCGCGGATGAAAGACTAAGTAGCAAAGAAGTGAAATTTGGCCTTAGCTGGTTTGCCCCCTCTATTTGGCGTCAAAAGAGCCAAATGCGAGATGTGTTTATTTATGCTATTGCCCTTCAAATATTCGCACTGGTGAGCCCGATGTTGTTTGAAAATGTCATCGACAAAGTGCTAGTCGGTCGCAGCTTGTCCAGTTTACATGTGCTCGCCATAGCGATGCTTGCTCTTGCCATTGCAGAGCCAGCATACAGTTACTTGCGCAATACCGTATTTGGCCACCTCGCAAGTCAAGTAAATGCAGAGCTATCAGGACGCCTTTATCGCCATTTAGTCGGCCTCCCCCTCAATTATTTCAAGCAGCGTCAGACAGGACAAATCATTGCTCGAGTTCGTGAAATGGCGCAAATTCGCCAGTTTTTGACCGGTTCGACGTTGATGTTATTGCTCGATCTCATTTTTGTTACCGTCTTTCTTGCTGTTATGTTCCATTATGCCAAGACTCTGACTTGGCTAGTAATCGGCTCACTTTTTATCTATTTCTTACTTTGGCTTATTGCTGGTCCAATCATAAGAAAAAAAGTGGAATCAGAATACGAATCGGATGCCGATGCCACGACCTTTCTAACGGAAGCAGTAACAGGCATTGAAACCATTAAAACCACAGCGACTGAACATCGATTTTTACATCAATGGCAACATATCCTCAGCCAACAACTAAACCGTAGCTTTGATGCTCAAAAATCAGGACTCATTGCAGGGCAAGGCATCGGGCTGATACAGAAACTGACTGCGGCACTGCTCCTGTGGTGGGGAGTCAGCGAAGTACTTAACGGTGAGCTCACACCCGGACAATTGGTGGCCTTCAATATGTTGGCCGGCCACGTGACTCAGCCGGTACTTCGACTTGCGCAAATTTGGCAAGACTTCCAACATACTCTTATTGCACTAAAGCGAGTGGGCGATATTCTTGATGAACCAAAAGAAAATGGTAAACAAGGGTTAGCTTCTGTTCCTGAACTCAATGGAGGCATCGAATTTAGTAACATTCGCTTTCGTTATCACGAAGACTCTCCCGAAGTGTTGGCCAACTTATCGTTAGAAATAAAACCGGGCCAGTTTATCGGCATCACCGGGCCATCAGGCTCAGGAAAAAGTACCATCACCCGGCTATTGCAACGTTTGTATGTCCCTCAACATGGTCAAGTATTGGTAGACGGTATGGATCTCGCGATAGCCGACCCAATTTCGCTACGTCGCAACATGAGTGTGGTATTACAAGAAAGTATTCTTTTTTCTGGGAGCGTTGCAGAAAATATCCGCCTAAGTCAGCCTCAAGCTACTGATGAGGAAATACGCAATGCTGCGCAGCTTGCCGGTGCTTTGGAATTCATTGAAGGACTTCCCCACGGGTTTAATCAGCCCGTTGGGGAAAAAGGGGGCTCTCTATCTGGCGGCCAGCGTCAACGTATTGCGTTAGCAAGAGCCCTACTCGTTAACCCTAGGATTTTACTGCTTGATGAAGCAACGTCAGCACTCGATTACAACTCTGAAGCTGCCATCATGAGCAACATGAAAGAGATTTGTAGAGATAGAACCGTAATTAGCATCGCACACCGCCTTAACACCATTCGTCATGCGGATAATATTCTTGTTCTTGATAAAGGCCAAGTTTGTGAAAGTGGGACTCACGATGAACTGGTTGAGAAGGAAGGTCTTTATGCAAAATTATGGAAGCAACAAATTGGCGGCTGATTTATAAATTGAAATCTACGTTGTTATAAGAAATATGGATGGTGTGAGCTTTAACCATTGACATTCACTCAACCCAAAAAGTGTGTGTTGACACACTTTTTGAGCCTTTATTATGTCTTCTCGAAAATCAAAAAACGGCTTTTTCACCTTGGAACGGCGTTGTTGCCTAAATCAGTTGAACCTTTTTCGAGTCTTGCGATCTGATCCTTTATGATGGTTAGAGCGGTGGTGACATGGGTAAGGCAAAAAAGAAGATAACTAACTGGGCGGAGTACAATAAGGCTCTGTGCAAACGGGGCT
>NZ_JBGOOU010000025.1:0-84928 GCF_041439815.1 Vibrio sp. 1F279
CTTGGAACTTCAAACACTGACAAGTCGCCCCGTGGGTTCATGGGGCGGATACAAAGATTATCTCGCAGTCGTAAGGATATACGACCGCATTTCCGACGTTCGAAAGAGCATGGCAAAATATCGACGCCGTAGCGAACAACAAAAAATCGATGTTGATGCAAGAGGTAGAGCTAATGTCTTATTTTCGACGCGTGATACATTTCACACCACCTTCAAGCAATTTTGTATAACAAAGAACTTTGCGGTTATGATAAATTATCTGCAACATTTCGTTGTTGAAGCGCCTCATGGCATGAGCTTCAACCTGAATCACTTTATTCGAGTTCAGTTGTGCGTCTATTGGAAAAGAAAACTCGGTAAACTGGACTAAATTATCACTATAGAAATCGGTGAAATAACTAAAGTATAACCCCTTCTGTTCACCTTCAATCACGTGGCTAGTATGTGATTTTTGATTAAAGAACAATCGATGATTGATAGTATGATAATCCTCACTTAAAAAGACATCTCCGCTTAGCTTCACATTAAGAGTACTACCATAGAAAAGTTGAATCGTTTTTCCATTCATGAAGTCAGGTACATCTGCGACTTTGAGCATAACGTTAGTCAACGTTGCTACTCCAGCTAGGAAACAAAACGCGAGCAGTATTTTATTGACAGACATCGCGAACCATCCCTCCAATTAGGTAAAAGTTCTCCTGCAAATTAAAAGTAAAGTTCTTGATTTCTTGATCTCCGGTCGATTTACATCGATAGACACAAGAAATATAATAATTACTTACACCAGTGGAAATAAGCAGCTCGGTCACAGAGGTCTCCCTGAGGTGTGAACTTTCATCGCGGAAATAACGATAAAGCGTTTCACTTGCTGGGTTATTGAGGAACATGAAAGTTCTGTCACCTTGTGTTTGAGTAATCCATCGATCCAAAGAAACATTCCAATCAAACGTCCAACGATGTACAGCCTGAGCAGTTTGAAACAAGAATATCACGGCGAAGAATAACGCCAGCAACGCTTTCAGTTGTTGGCGATATTGACGCTCAACCACTTCAAGGGATTTATAATCAGTTTGAGCCTCTTCCGGTACAGAAATGGCTTTTTCCGGTAATTCATTTTGCTCAGGTTCCGCCAATTGCACTACATTTTCAAATAACATGTAACCACGCGAAGGAATGGTTTTTATATACTTCTGCTCTTTGCCGTTATCACCGAAAGCTAGACGTAATTGAGCGATACATTGGGTCAGACTGTTGTCGGACACAATCCGATCACCCCAAACCTGAGTAAACAACTCTTTTTTCGGTACAACCTGCCCTTGATTTGCAATTAAGACTTCCAATACTCGACATTCTGTACCTTTCAGCTTTTTGGCCCTCAAGGTTTTAACATTAACTAGTTGTTCCCGAGCAAGAGGATACAACTGCCATAAAAATTCGCAATTCATACACGTACAACTAATCAATCTACAATTTTCTTAGGTATAACACCTAAGCCTAAAATCATCCCTGAAAGATCATCGCTCGCATACGAACACGTTACTCCATCCTAGAGTACGTCATAAAATCTATCTAATAGTAACTCGAAGGTCATCCCCTCTTTATATAGATGAATTTTAGACTTATTTAATTTAGCTAATATTTGAGCGCATGTTACCCTCTCACCTCATAAAAAACAACGATATAACTAATTTTTATTTACATTTAGTATTAATGCTCTAAATATGAAAACACCATTAACATTTACAGTGCAATTCAACAACAAGCTCGGGAGGGGGGGGGGATATATTATAAATATAGAATTTCACACTGCCTTCTAAATTAACCATCAAGATTACACTCACGATGGAACGTACACTACCCAAGCTCTTACCAACACTACAATAGTTAATTAACTCAATATTTAACCTAGCCCTTAAGTCTGCCATTAAAAATATTAAAAACCAATCTTAACATCACTCAAGTTCATATTCTTAATTACAAATAAGGGTATTAGTTAGCTTAATTTACTTATAAAAAAACCTTGGAATAATATATTCTCCTTTTTGGGAAGTAATCGTAAATGTTGAGATATTTCAACACCCTCGATAATCAAGGTCACATCAATACGTTATGATAGCTTGACCATAAACTTAACTATTTCATTAGCAACGATTTAGTCTTGACATTTCCTTAACAAGGACTTATCAAGTTTAATGGAATCAAAATACTTCCTAGACAAAAGATTAAAATTAGAATAGCCACAACCAAAGTCATCAATAGCAAACCGAAATCCTGCACTCTTGAGTAGATTTAAGTTATCTTTGGTATAATCATGAGCAAGTTCTTCACTATATTCAACAGGTTCGAATATTATTGAACTTATTAATTCAGGGACCAGCTTGGTAACTTCCATTACATCAGTATAAAAACTAATTATACTTAAATCAGAATAACTGATATTAATGCTAATATTAAGTAAGTTTTCTTTGGTGGTTATCGCATATTCTATTAAATTTTTTAAGATCATAATAGTAGTGAATAGTGTAACAAAGATACTCTTTAGATGTATTCATACTATAAACTACGGGTTGATAGAAAAGCTCAAACTGAGCTCCACCTTTTCTTATATCGTGATGCAACGCTTGGATTACTGAACGAGTTTTAACGCTTTTTTCATAATCATGATATTGTAAACATAAACACCATCAGTAGATTGTAGTGACCTTTTTACGCTATAAGCCATTCTTCTAAACAACTGATTTTTATCTTGGGGTAGAACTCGCTGTATTTGTTGTTGTTTGATGATTTCCTTCTCTTTCCAAGGGGTGTTATTTTCGAAAATAATAACTATATACTTCCCTTCAAACAAACCGATAATACTAGGAGAAAGCACTTCGCTAAGATGATTATGTAATTCAGTTTTAATAGTCCTACTAGTTTTTGAATCAAAAAAATTATAGAAATCTTCAGTTCTTCCTACACAGATTACATGTATGACTCGGTGAGTTTTTTACTTTTCTTTAACAGCCCATTTTGAATGTAATTAATGTTTAGCAAATCTGTTTCATCACAAAATAAACGCTTGAGCGTTTGTTTTTTTGTTCTCGCTCCAATCGTCGTTGAACAAACGATAAATTTTTTTCATATCTTAACGATTTTCTATAAAACACCACACACAATGAAAGTGACGTAAGAAAAAGCAAATTAAATAAACTAGTCGTAGACATATGCCCCCTTTAAAAAAGTGATAAAAACCTCACTCAACAGCAAAAAAAATGATTATCATCTTAAATTTGAGAATTAATCAAACAAATTCAAGTCTGACCACTTAAGGTTTAATTATTTAATTTTAAGGCAAAAGAGAATGCTATAGAGCTGTTTCTATTTGATGTAGGAGTACTTAATCACATGCTCGCGACAAGTTACCGTGAAATAAAGCAACAGGGGTACGAATACAAAGGCTACGTTGCTGAAAACTTTGTTCAACAAGAACTTGCAGCACTAGGCTACGAACCGACTTTTTCATGGGGGATGCTAGAGCTGAGATTGAGTTTGTCATTGCCGATGAGGTTGGTCGTATAATTCCTATAGAAGTAAAGAGTGGCAAAAAGACTCGCGCTAGGTCACTGCAATCCTATATATCGAAGTGTAAGCCACACAAGACAATCAAGCTAACAGGAACACAAGGCTCCAATACACTAGAGCAAGAGAATGTTGTAATGCCTTTGTATTACACACAATACTTGAACGACCACCTTAAGGTTCCGATAGAGAGTTAGCCATACTTTAGGTATCTCAAAGCCCCATGGCTTTGAGTTTTCTATTGTTCTTTCATTACATAAAGTAAATCACATTAGACTTTTAATAAGATCGCCAAGTTTGTAAGCATAAAAGCTCACTACTGTAGACTTTTATGTGATAACTCAATGTATTCACCATAAAAGTGAACTTTAATAGACTTTTATTTAAAATCTACGTATAAATAACTTAAAAGTCTACTAAGACATACTTTATTGCATCATGCTATATGGAGGTTCTATGGTTAAGAAAGTAAAAGCAACTGAGTCACCAGATCTAAGCCAGGTGTTCACACCATCACTACTTGGTGAGGCGATCAAAGCAAAAAGAACTCAAAGTAAAATCACTCAGCAAGATGCAGCATTGCTTTCTGGTGTTTCAAAACAAACCTACATAAAAATTGAACAAGGCAGCTCCGATATTAAACTAACCTCTTTAATGAAAGTTGTGTCTGCTCTAGGAATAAAGATATCGATACAACCATGGCAAGACTTAGATGCTTCAGTCTCATCACAGGAGAAAGGTAATGACGTCTGGGTCTAATCAATACATCCTCGATATAGTCTATAGCCAGCAAGTCATAGGCAAACTATCACTGAGTAAAGAAAGTGATGCTCTATCTGTAATCTACAAGCAAGATTGGATTGATAATGGGTTTCCCATATCGCCACACCTTCCATTTAACTCTGATATACCATCAGTCAATATCAGGAGGTTCTTACAGAATTTGCTCCCTGAAAATAAAGGGTTAGATTATTTGATCGACTTTCTTGGCGTATCACGTTCAAACGTATTTGCACAAGTTGGTGGTATTGGAACAGATACATCAGGTGCAATGATGTTCTTATCTGAAGGTGTTTCTCCAGTTCAAACTGAAACCTCTTTCAACCCAATCAACGATAGTGAATTAATTAAGAAACTATCTGACCCTGAGCTTTGGTATTTAGAAATATGGGAAGGAAAACCAAGACTATCAGTAGCGGGGGTTCAATCTAAGCTAAACGTTTTATCTATCGATGGAAACTTAGGGTTTGGAGAGGGTGAACTATGCTCAACTCATATTGTGAAGTTCGAAAAAAATGACCAACAACACCTTGTCATAAATGAATTTGTGACGATGAAGTTAGCGAAGCTAGTTGAACTAGATGTTGCTGATGTTGAGTTGCGGTATTTTGACCAATTTCCAGCCTTAATTGTAGAGAGATTTGATCGAAAGCTATTTAGCTCAACAAGTGTGAAACGAAGGCATATGATCGATGCCAGTCAAGCTTGTAACCTAGGTGTCGATAGAAAGTATGAACGAAACTTAGGTAAACAAAGAGATGTCAGTCATATTCGTGATGGTGTCAGCTTCACCCGACTTTTTTCGGTAACAGAGCAATGTGAAAACCCATTAGTGGCAAAACTAGCGATCCTAAAGTGGGCAATGTTCAATCTCTGCATTTATAACGCAGATGCACATGGCAAAAACTTCAGTTTCTTTGTCCAAAAATCGGGCTTAACACCAACGCCACTTTACGATCTAGTCAATGTAAGGATGTACCCTGAATTTGAGCAGGATCTTGCGATGGCAATTGGGGATGAATTTGACTCAGATTCTATTAATGCCTACCAACTTGTAGAGTTTGCTGACGATTGTGGTATTTCACCAAAATTGCTTCAACAAAGCCTAGTAAAGATCGCAAATGACATTATAAACAACATTGATGATGCTATATCTCTCGTCACTCCGACTTCTGATTCACAATTACCTTATTTAAACCGATACCGTGAAATCGTTGTGGCTAGATGTAAGCACTTCCTTAAACAATCACCACTCATCACTCATCACTGAAATTGAGCTTTAACTTATAGATAAGCTATCTAATCAGAATATAGAAAGCACAAAAAGCAAAAGCTCTTTGTGCTTTCTACTTGATAATTAACGCAGCCAGTTCAGTTACTGATGAGGAAGTTGAACCGATAGAAATTAGATAAGTTTAGGTGTTACTCCATATCACCTAGCACATAATCTTCATCGCTACTGACTACTGCGCCGTGCTTCAAGAAGTTCTTACCTAGGATCATGCTGTATTCAAAGCGAGAGCGATCTTGAAGGTTTACCCTCACCTCTTTCTCTAAGCCACCTAACTTCACCTTCATTTCGACCACAGGGCGAATGTTTACCTTCTCGCCTTTCTTGGCTTTGATGCGCATTACATCAATCACTGGCTTGGTGAAATCTTGCTTATCGCCTTGGTTGTTTTGATAGGTAAAGCTCACCATGTCTTGGCCGTCTTTCTTAAATCGTTTGATGTTGACTGCGTTCATTGAGCTGACATCTGCGCCAGTATCCAACTTGGCCGGGAACTTCATGCCGTTGACTTCAACAACTTCTATATGCCCTACTTTAAATAAAGGCTCCGATTTCAAAAGATAATCAGATCGAGTATTCACATATACCCCATCTTTCGCCATCTTCTTACCCAGAATGAAGTACGCTTCTTTTTCATTGCTGTTAAGCACATCGATAGCAAACTCTTGTTGGCGAACTTTACCAGCTCCCAAAAACTCACCACTTACCACCGGGCGAGTATCATCACCGACCTTAAGCTTCTTAATAATTGGCTTTGTTATCTTCTGCTTCTCACCATTAACATCTGTAAGATAAAATTCAACAGAAGCCTCTTTGCCGTTACCTGTCATTTCAAAACTGTCGACCTTCAACAAAGGCGTGTTGACAGTAAATGAAGCAACAGCCTTCATAGGGAAACCATCTAATGTGATATCTTCTTCCGGTGAGATAATCAGTGGCTCAGTCTTTTTCGCAACCTCGCTGAAATTCTCAGAACCTTCTGAAAGAATATTTTCTGCATTGGTATCAATCATGAAAAGTTCACTGGCAGTACTGGTACCAAATCTCAACTGCGACTCACTACTCGAGCGCTCACGTAGGTACACCAGAACGTCTTTGGTTGTGTTTTCATCGAGTTGAACCGGCACATACACCAAAGGTCTTTTTTTACCACCTACACTTAACATACGAACTAATGGCAGTGTCATCTCTTTCTGCTTACCATCGTTGTCGAACATATCAAACGTCACTTCACTGTTCTTCTTATCTACATCGATGTCTTTCGCATGAAGAATACTGTAGCGATTCTTTAAGGAGAAGGTCGCGTTCATCGCCATTCCCGAGATAGACATCACCTCTTTTCGGCCAACAACCGTCGCGTTTTCCTGCTCCTGCAAATAGTCGTAACCAGCAAACACCAGTGCGTTATCCGCAAGGAAGGTTTTGCCGATCAATACTGGCGCAGAGAAGTGGCTTCTGTCGGTCAGGTTAACGTCTGTTTTTAACTCTTGATCCGCAATGGTGAGCGACATTTTGACGGTAGGGCGAAGCAAAGGCGTGCTGCTGGTGCGGCTGCGTATTATGCTGACACGCTCTAAAGGTGCTTCGATTAATACCATGTCACCCGTACGTGGGTTTTGAACCTTGAAAGAGACCACAGCTTCATATTTTGCAAAGGTACTGCCATCCCAATCATCGTAATCAACATCGGAATTGTTCAACAGGTCTTCGGTTAACGCCGCCATCAACTCTTTGTCTTTGAGGTTTTTGTAGTCGGCATTAGAGCTCTTCACATGAATGTCTTCCGCATGCATAGAAGTGGTTTCTGCACCGGTATCGATTTTACCAATGAAAGGAACGTCTTTTAGCCCTTGAACGCTAGATAGGTATACATTCTCTGTACGCCCTAATACCGCCTTACCATCGAGTTCGTAGGTCGGATTTTGAGTGGTGTGTGAAGTGTCTGTAGCCAAAGAATATTGTGAAAAAAGTAGAGTGCTTAAAAGAGTTAGAGCCAAAGGTATCTTTTTCATTAGTTGGTCCGTTGTGATCAGTTCACTAATAATACTGGCGATTCGGCAAATAGTTCCCCCACCAGCAATGGTTCTCACATAACGTTAACGCTATGAGTTTTTCGATGACAAACCGATGACTTTGCGCAGTATTCGCTTATCGATTATTGACCATTGGATACCCGATAACCTTTTCAATATGTGGTGTTCTATTGAAAAAATAAATACCAAAAAGGCCAACGACAAGCGCTGACCTTAGCGATTCAAAACACACCTGAAGCGAGTTTAACTTGCTAAAACACAAACGGTTCTAGATAAACATAGCACTAAAAAGTGCCGACTGTTTTCTTTGCACAGATAGCTCGAGCTTTTTCTGCGTTCTCGCCTTTATTTTTGATAGAGCACTGTCGATAAGATTCGACGTAGCGCTCAAATAACACTTTGGCTTCAGGTTGTGGTTTAGAGAGCAGTTGGTTAACGAACTTTCTTGAGCCGACCTCAAAATGCTGAGTATCGATTGGGCTATTCCAATCCCCTCCCCAGATCATAAATCCGTGATGAGCAAACAGCTCAACCACATCTTCTGCCATGCCTCGGCGTTCAATTTCATCACGCGCGCGAAAACGAGTACGGTTCACATAGCGAGCCGCAGATTGTGAAGGCTTTACCGTGATTCGTCCGTTGCTATCGAACTCTAAGAAAGGATTTTGAACTGGGTTGATGTCGATTGCCACACCATAGGCATGTTTCGACCAACCTCCTCCGCCTGTAATAGGACGAGCGTTAAACGCGCTACTGTTGTTCGCGTCCATTGAGGCGCTATCGTCACCTTTAAACTCACGCATTAGGCGAGCGGAATGAAGAGGAAAATTGCGCTGTTTAAGCTCTGAAAAGATTTGTTCAACAGCTGGCGCAATAACATCAAGCACGATCATATTGCCCTGTTGCGTCTCCCCTTTGAAATTAATGAAATCGAAATCCACTTTAGATAACCGCTCACAACCAACAGGCGCACCGCTGCTCAATACATTGTTCTTTTTCATCATATCGCATTGCCATTGAGATATAGGCGCAACTTGAGCATAACTCGCAGCACTGAGCACAGTGGCCAGACAGCCGACAATAAAACGTTTCATATCAAAGACTCAAAATAATAAGAGTGGAAAGTAGCAGAAGTTGGAAAATAGCATATTAAGCCAAGTTGAGCGCACGATTTGTTAGCGCGCTTTATTCCAATAGACAATCTCTCTAACTCGTCCGTTCTGATCCTTGTCAGCTTCTCCACCAACATCAGAAAGTTCAGGTAAGGTCGATAATTGCGGAGCGTAATAGGCGATCAACATCAGTACAAAAGCATCGTAAATATCATCTATCGCGACGTCTTTACGCTTGGTATTTGAAATGGACAACGACAAGCCGTCACACCACTGAGGGGCAAGTTGCTGAATAATAGAAAGCCGTTCTTCTTTGCCCTCTTGCGTTCGTTTTGAAAACGTCAGCGGTTCGCCTTTCAAAGCTGCAAACACCACCTCAGGATGTGATTCCCTGATAGAAAGATTGGGATGAGTTTCAATGAGCTCATCAAGCTCACGGATCTTGGGCACAATTCCCCAAGTCTGTTTAGAAAACTTCTTATCAAGCTGCTCCACATTGGCACTGCACGCTGCAACGTAATCGGTTTGGTAAACCGCCTCTCGGCACGGCACTGGAAACACGGAGGAACCACGCTTGTTGGTTAGAAAACGTCTTGCCGCTTTATCGCATAATCTATCTGGAGTCAGTGAATCGCTAAAGCCAATAGGCATATCGATTAACGTTGTTGCTCCCGTAAGGTCATCAACCAACTCATCGAGGGTGTTTACCACTTTAAACGCAGGTATCTCATTGTCAGAGACAATCCAAGCGATCCAACCCGACTTGCAGCCATCAATTCCGATGTATTTCATTATGTTCTCGATGATTAGTTTGTTGAGGGTTATTTGGGATAACTAGCCCACTTAATGATCAGTGCCACTCACTAATCAGCAGTCTGCTTTTTACACCACGTACCTGCAAGCCCATTGCATCGAACACCTCTTCAAAGTCTCGACACTGCGCTGGTATGTTAGGTAACGAAAGCGCGGCTTCTGAAAAGAATTGTTGTTCAAAATGAGCCGAATCGTTCCAAGCGAGTTGCCACCACTCTAGAATCCTCGACTTAGACGAGCGCAGCTTTTCAGCCGTAGGAACTTTATCACTTTTACTTAAGTTCTCTTTGCTTGTAGTAGGAAAGAGGTTCCACTTATCGTTGTTTGGCCAGTAAGCGAAAGGCAAACAGTGATCAACGTGATACTCATTTTTTAATGATTTTCCACTCCACACGCTGACAATGTCGGCACGATCAGATCTAAGTTGCTCGACACGTTTACGCACATCGCGAGTATCATGGTTTTGATCGATCCATACCAAGCAGTCGTGATAAGTCTGTAGTGAAATGCTTCGCTGTCGGTTCAACTCGAAACGCTGCATCTCCATGACCCATTGATTCACCACCAGCGGTTCAATCCACGAGTGGTAGATTCTAAAGCACTCCCACAGGCTTTCATCGAGAGTGAAATAGCCAAAGCTTTCTAAGAACTCACTATCAATGACCAGTGATTCTCGGCTCTTCCGTCGTTTCTGAGGTGGGTATATATCGAATAGTCGGTTGTCTTTCGAGCCTTGATAAATAAAAGTCACAGGCCCTGATTTAATGGTGCTGATCGTTTGTGAAAACAGCTTCTGTAGTGCCTTGGCTTCATCGCCGAGAAACATAGAGCCTATCGCTAGATCATCAGCACTGAGGTGTTTGAGTTTATTCCAACCATCCTCTTTTACAAATCCGAGGCCTTTACTCGTGTTGCTATTTTGCTGAATTCCAGCGCCTTCTATATCGATATCAATCAAACGCTTAAACTGCCTTACCCAATACAGAGCAACTAAGCCCACTGGTAGAGAAATTTTCCCATCCGTTCGATCAATCACAGCGCCTGAATGAGCATCCGCAATTCTCAGTAAGGTTCTTAATAAGGCCAGCTTGTATGTCGCTGACTTATTGTCATTCACAATAATGTGGCGCACCTTGTTCAAGTCACCGGAGCCATCGTCTGGTAGTGTCATCACCACGGTTTGCCACCACACTTCACTGCGGTTCAATGTATCTTGGCTATCATCAACATGACGAACCAACAAGGCGCTGTTTTTTGATAAACGCTCGAGCTCTTCAACTGAGACTTCATAGCCTTGTCGACTGTCTTGAAACTCCCCATGACGTAGAGTTATCACCAACTTGCCATTTGGAGCCAGCAAGTTAGACAACTTTCTAAATGCACGATCTCGATGAGACGAGGCTAAGTGCATCCATACTGCGCTCACCAATATCAAGTCAAAACGCATTCCGAGGTTTTCAATGCGGCTAAGCGAGGGAAGTGAATCATCAATCCAGGTAACACTTGGGCTTGTATATTTCGAGCCTTGTTCGCGTAATGAAGCACTTGGTTCTATCGCAATAACATCAGCTCCGGCTTTGTGCATCCATAGTGCATCACGACCACTTCCTGCACCAACATCTAGTACTTTATCGCCCTCTAAAGGCCAATAAGCTTGCCATCTTTTATGTACCGTCTCGAACGTCACTGAGTTGTACTGTTCACAAAGTGTGTGAGCATTTTTATCGTAAAAAGGAATCGATGAGGACATATGCACTATTGGGGTAAGGAGTCTATCTCAATAGTAATGGGGAGCTTAGGCGATTGCTAGCAAGTCATGTAAGTTCAGCCACACCAATCAATATTTATCGTTAGTGACTGTTTTATATCAATATCCACCTAATGAGCTCATCAGGCGAGTCACATCACGAATCAGTTTCGTCAGCAAAACAAAAACAAACAAGGTGCAAGCTGACGTGCGAACAGAGATAATTGTTTGAAGATGATTAACTCGCCTCAAGTACCTAACTGATAAAGACTAATGACCACATACTCACACATAGACACCCCGTTCAACCTGCGCCACACCTGTTGGTTTTGTGGTGAACCTTCCAATGATGTTGTTGAATTCCCTAAGACTGCACAAGCTATTGCCAAGATAGACTATTCACCGATTGCACTGCCAGCTTGTAAGGAGTGCGCGAGTGTTAGGTATGCAAAAGATCTAACTTCAATTTGGGCTGTGCGCGACCAGATAAAACACGCACTCATCGATAAGTACGCAAAGCACTTAGGGATTGGTGAAAATTGGACGGAACAAGAGCTCATTGATTCAGATTTCTCGGGCTCGACACTTGGCGGGTTTGGGCGCAGTGCTTGGAAGATGTATCAAATCGCCAAGCAGCGAGTCGACTATAAAGGTTGGCCTTTATCGGTTGATGACATTGTAATAGAGGTCTACGACGAAACCAGTGGCTTTGAATTTGACGGTACTCGTTATGCTTCAATCAATTCGTGTATCGATTATTTCACCAAGGCTGCGGGCGTAGACAAAGAGCTGCTATCGCAACTTGTCGACATCGTTTCAACAGACCGTTTTAGCTACGCGCTTCGAATCGCTAAGCTGAATAAGAATGTCTCTAATACCAAACGCTCAGAGATCATCGAAGAGGTGTTACAGCAAGAGTCTGAACAAGAAGAGATACTGCTTGAACAAGCTAATTCACTGTTCAACCCAAATGTCGAAGAGGTCAGCATTTCAGGTTCGACGGCTCCGGTGTTCGCTATTCAATGGGCAATGATGAATAACGTTAAAGATTTAGCTCACCTTTGTTCACTCGAAGATGATTATTTTGACTATTTCGAACATCTTGGTGGCCCTGCAGCTTTCATGTCCTATAACGGCCTACAACTCTATTTAGAGTCGCGTCAAGATCCTGAATGGGTAGAAAAGTCGGATCCAAATAAACAGTATTGGTGAACATGCCTACCTACTGGTGAACACGTGTAAGCTCGATGATCGTGTCAAACACCCATTGTTAGTCATTGTTTTATATAAAGATCTAAAAACAGCCCCCTATAACAGTTAATTGTTGCAATTCGGTTAAATAGAGTGAAAACTTCAAGCATCTAAAACTATTTAATCACTGCAATCTTGCGGTGAGTAAGGAGTGAATTGTGCTTGCTGTTCTTCGTATTATTTTGGCTACGGTGTTTATTATTTTCACCACTCTATGTGCTTTTGTTTACTGCTTGTTTAGCCCCAAGAACCCTAAGCATGTGTACGTTTTCTGCCGTTGGTTCAATCAACTCCAAAAGATCGTCGGTGTAAAACTGGTGCAGCGCGGCCTAGACAATGCGCCGACATCAGAAAAAAGCGTCTACATCTCTAACCACCAAAGCATATTAGACTTTGTGACTGACCCTGGGATGCTAAGGCCTCGTACCGTTTCTTTAGGCAAGCGCGATTTGTTGTATGTGCCTTTCTTTGGGCTGCTGTATTGGATCACCGGTAACATCATGATTAACCGCGAAGACAAATCCAAAGCACGCGATACCATCAAGCAAGTGGCGGAAGCCATTCATCAGCGAGATCTGTCTGTTTGGGTTTACCCTGAAGGAACGCGCAGTAAAGGGCGTGGATTACTGCCATTCAAAACGGGCGCTTTCCGAATGGCTATTGAAGCCGGTGTGCCTATCACCCCGATGTGTACCAGCACCACACACAATAAGATTGATCTCAACCGAGTTAATAATGGCATTGTGATCACCGAGATGCTTGCGCCTATAGATGTATCCGGATACAAGCTCAGCGACGCAAGAGAGTTAGCAAATCGCTGTCACGCACTCATGGCTGAAAAAATAGCAGAGCTTGATGCCGAAGTCGCTCGTTTAGAGGCGCAACAAAACCCAGAACTGGATTCAGACGGTTCTTCCGCGCGCTAACAAGGTAGTTACAGAAGGAACAAGAACTAACTCGCAACGAACCCACAGAGTCATTGCTCAGTTACTTAAAAAGACACTCAACGATCGCAACTCTCATTGTTCTTGTTTTACTTGCTGGCGCTTATCCGCACAATAAAAACAGGCGTTAATGGCTTTATAGAGTAATGGGAGTAAACGATGGAAGTGATTCACCATGGCGGCAAACATACCGTTACAGGATCTTGTCACGAATTAAGAGATTCAGGCCAAGCGGTTCTCATCGATTGTGGCCTTTTTCAAGGAGAAGACACCCGCCCTCTTGATATTGAATTTGAAACGTCTCACCTTAACGCTCTGCTGCTGACTCATACTCACATTGATCATATTGGTCGATTACCTTGGTTGCTTGCCAGTGGCTTTAACCAACCAATTTATTGCACGCAAGCCACCGCAGAGCTCGCTCCTTTAATGATTGAAGATGGCTTAAAACTGCAAGGGCTCAGCAATAAACAATCAAAGCTGATACTCAAAAAGATTCATTCGTTGATAGCTCCCAAGCCTTACGGGGATTGGTTTCCCATCACGTCCACACAACAAAACAACGGAAAGGATCATCATAGGCCAAATACTCTGTATGCTCGTTTTCAACCTGCAGGGCATATCTTAGGTTCGGCCTATATAGAGATTAAGTTACCAAGCCAAGAGGTAGTGGTCTTTTCAGGCGACTTGGGCCCTAGTAACACGCCACTGCTGCCGGATCCAAAACCACCACAACAAGCCGACTATCTGTTTATCGAATCGACTTACGGCACTAGCACGCACGACGATATTGCTCCACGCTCTGAACGCCTCAAAGCAATTATTGACCGTTCGTTACTCGATGGTGGCGTCATCCTGATCCCGGCATTTAGTATCGGCAGAACACAAGAACTGTTGTTTGATATTGAAAACTTGATCTTTGAGCATCAACTCAGCGCCGATATTCCTATCATCCTCGATTCGCCTATGGCAGAGAAAGTAACGCGTTCATACCGACGCTTTAAAGAGTTATGGGGGCAAGAAGCAAAGCAGCGCCTTGAAGTGAAACGTCACCCACTCGCTTTTGAGCAATGCATTACTGTTGATGGGCATAGAATGCACAAGAAAATCGTTAACCGCCTCAAGTCGACAGGTGAACCCGCGATTGTGGTCGCAGCTTCTGGAATGTGTCAGGGCGGCAGGATAATGAACTACTTATCCGCTTTGCTTCCCGATAAACGGACGGATGTGATTTTAGCGGGCTATCAAGCACACGGAACGCTCGGACGAGAGCTGCAACAAGGCGAAATGCAGGTTTCTATTGATAACAAAGACGTTGAGGTTAATGCTCAAATTCATGGCATGTCTGGCTATTCTGCTCATGCCGATAAAGAGGATCTCAATCGATTTATAGAGGGCATCGCGACTCCACCAAAAGAGGTGCATTTGATTCACGGTGAGCCAAATACTCAGTCTGAGTTCGCTAAAGAATTACAGGAGCAAGGGTTCGTGGTTGTTTGAAACAGGCATCAACAAATGAGCCACTTTCACTAGATCAATGTTAAAGCCTTAATTATCGAACCTTAAAAAATACAGTCTCTTAGACCAGCTCGTTCACGCGATGTAGGTGATATATTCCAATCAAATCCATCTCACCACTCATATATCAGCCGTTCATGCTAAGTGGCTTTAACCGCTGTTTTACGCAATTTCGTCTCTTGTGCACACCTACCCTTCTTCTGCGCACCTCCCCACCCTTTTGTATTAATCACTATTTATTCACTTTGCAAAACACCAGCCGCAACAATCTGTTGCATAACAAGTTAAATGGAACGATTATCGAATTAGCACTAAGCATTAACAAACACCCTCTATAACTTGCTTTATGTCACAGTAATCCCAATGCGCAGTTAAATAATTTAACACTCGGGTTACAAGTGAAGTATTGTGTTGTTCGAAAAACAATCATAAGCAAAACTAACAGGGAAAATACTCATGCAGTCGTTCGTTGATTTTTTGAATGGAATAATCTGGAGCCCAGTACTTATCTACCTATGTTTAGGTGCAGGTTTGTTCTACTCCATCATGACTCGATTTGTTCAAATCCGTCACTTCTTTGAAATGTGGCGCTTGCTACTTTCGGGTAAAAGCTCATCAAAAGGCATCTCGTCTTTCCAAGCTCTTGCCGTTTCGCTATCTGGCCGTGTAGGTACAGGTAACATTGCAGGTGTTGCTGCCGCTATCGGTTTCGGTGGCCCAGGTGCAGTATTCTGGATGTGGGTGGTAGCTTTCTTTGGCGCGGCGACTGCTTACGCAGAATCTACGCTGGCGCAAATCTATAAAGAAGAAGATGAAGGCCAGTTCCGTGGTGGTCCGGCTTACTACATTGAAAAAGCAATGGGTCAGAAGTGGTACGCATGGATCTTCGCTATCGCGACTATTTTTGCATGTGGTATTTTGCTTCCAGGTGTTCAGTCAAACAGTATAGGTAATGCTGTAGAAGCTGCATTTGGCTCAGGTGATATGATTGAAACAGCTATCGGTACATTCAGTTTCGCTAAAATTTTCACTGGTACTGTTGTTGCTATCATCCTTGCTTTCATCATCTTTGGTGGTGTTAAACGTATCGCGAACTTCACACAAATTGTCGTTCCATTCATGGCGTTGGCTTACATCATCATCGCATTCGTTATCATCCTACTAAACATCAGCCAAGTTCCTGTTGTTTTCGGAATGATTTTGGGTGATGCATTCACTCCTATGGCAGGCTTTGGTGCTGCAATCGGTTGGGGTGTTAAACGTGGTGTTTACTCAAACGAAGCAGGTCAAGGTACTGGTCCTCACGCGGCAGCTGCGGCAAGTGTTGATCACCCAGCTCAGCAAGGTTTGGTTCAAGCGTTCTCTATCTACATTGATACTCTTCTAGTATGTTCTGCTACAGCGTTCATGATCATCATCACTGGTGCTTACAACGTTCACGGCGGTGCTGAAGGTGTATTCCTTGTTCAGAACCTAGCAGCAAACATCGGTGCGAATGGTCCTGTATTTACACAGCTTGCTATTGAAAGTGCACTGCCAGGCATTGGTAAGCCGTTCATCGCATTTGCTCTGTTCTTCTTCGCATTTACAACGATTCTTGCTTACTACTACATCGCAGAAACGAATATTGCTTACCTACGTCGTACCATCAAGATCCCTGGCATGATGTTCGTACTTAAGCTTGTTCTTATCACTGCAGTTTTCTATGGCACCGTTAAAACAGCGAACCTTGCATGGGCAATGGGTGATGTGGGTGTTGGCTTGATGGCATGGTTAAACATCGTTGGTATTCTGATCATCTTCTTCATGTCTAAGCCTGCGCTTAAGGCTTTAGCAGACTACGAAGAACAACAGAAACAAGGTGTGACTGAGTACACATTCAACCCTGTAAAACTAGGCATTAAAGGTGCAACTTACTGGGAAGAGAAGTACAAGCGTAAAACAGGTAAGTCTCCTGAATCTGAAGTTGCAGACAGTAAACCTGTAGAGCAACCTTCAGCTTAAGCTTGACTTAGCAAATAGATCGCTTTAACTCGCGCTATTAATAACGCATAAAAAAGGGGTTAGCCATTTCGGCTAACCCCTTTTGTTTTGTTCATAAAAATCGCAGTTTATAACGAGCTCATTACTTATAACGAACTGACTGCTTATAACAAACTAACTGTTCCCAAGCTAGAGCGTTAAGCAGCGATCTCTTGAGCCGTCATTTGAGGCGCTTTTTTCTCACCGATTGGCAGTACTGTGCGGCCATATTCGTTGTTGATTACTTGTGCCATTGCAAAGTAGATAGCTGACGCACCACAGAAGATACCTTCAAAACCAGCGATAGTACCGATCAGTTCGCTGCCTGTGAAGTCACGAGCGGCAAGTAGGAAGAACAAAATAGTAAGTGAACCGAATACTACTTGTTTCGCTACTGGGTAGCATAGAGAACCAATGAACATGAAGCCAGTAAAGATGCCCCATAGTAGTAGGTACCAACCCATAAACGCTGCTGGACTTGCTGGTAGGCCCATGTAAGGCATTACGATTAAACCAACCAAAGATAACCAGAATAGACCGTAAGAAGTAAACGCAGTTGTACCGAACGTGTCACCACGTTTGAAACACATTGTGCCCACGATAACTTGGCTTAGACCACCGTAAAAAATACCCATAGCAAGAATCATTGAATCGATTGGAAAGAAACCTGCGTTATGGATATTAAGAAGTATAGTAGTCATACCGAAACCCATTAGGCCAAGTGGTGCCGGGTTCGCCAGTTTTGTTGACATTTTGCGCGCCTTTAAAAAAAGTTAATAAAATTTGTACGCAAATTTTAATCCGAACGGCATAAAAAGATAGATCGCTAAATCGCAATCTTAGATTGCATCGTTCGCCAGTTCGGCTTTCGTGATGATTTCAAGTATCTCGCCAACTCGTTTAGGGCTTTGTTCCATCAAGACCGCTTGAACCTCGGGCTTTACACACGCTAACCACTCTCCCGAAGGTTCTTGGTTAAACTTATCCATTGGGCCCATACTTTGGCTCCATGCACCACGGATATCAACCGTATCTTTGTGGCCATCGTTGGTCGTAAAATATGAAAATTCAAAGGTTGTCGCATCTACAGATGTGATTTGGCCAGATGCCCCCCACGGCGCAGAAAGTTCGATCATAGGACCGATAGGATAGCTTTCACCTTCAATTTCTACAGAAGTTGCTTCACCAATGTAAATTTGAGCGTTATTGGCTGACTCTGAGACAGTGAAAGGTAATGATGTTGATACAGAATTAGGACCTTGAGGCGCAGCTTGCTTTAATAAGAATTGAACGATTGACGGGTATGCATTAACAGCAGCATCAACTTCCCCAACAGACTCCATACAGCCTTCGTAATTCATAATGCCTGTACTATCGACACCTTTAATTAAAGCGCCTTCAAGTGTTTGAATAACATGAATTTGGTTACCTTGCTCCTCTATAGACGTGATTTGGCCTACAGGACTTTTTAATACTTGATAACGCTGAGCAACAATACCTTCAGAGCTCGTTTCAAAACTCAAACTGCCATAATTACCCCAGCCCAAACTTTGCTCGAGACCTGACTGCGGCGTACTGTTGCATCCAGTAACTCCAGTTACCAATAACGCAAGAATAGATAGCTTTAACTTCATTTTAATTGCCCTGTAATCGAATTATTCACGAACACAGTTTATCGATAAATGGAAAGCACTACTGTAATAGAAAGTAAGGGAAGTGTCGTATAACTGTCACTGAACAAGCAAGCCTCTAGGAGGCTTGCTTAAGTCAATTATTTACAACTAATTTCATCCCAGAACCAGTTCGATTGAACAGGGCTTTCCCAGACACCCGGTCCGTTTTTAGCCACGAAGCACTTGCCATTATGTGTCACCTTATCGCCATTGCTCACTTGGCTAACACCCGCTTGCCATGTGATAAACACCGATGGATCAACAACGACAGGCGGCTCAGTCACAGGTGGTTCAACCGGTGTTGGGTCTACCGGAGCAGGATCGACAGGTGTAGGGTCAACTGGCGATGGATCTGTCACTACGGGTGGTGTTGGCTCACCCGCTACTAATTTCCAAGGGCCGCCATTGGCAGGATCATCCCCTTGAGTCCACCACTTAGCTTGATAAGTCGCGCCGTTGTGAGTGACTTGGTCGCCAGCATTGTAAACTTTCGTTACACTCCAACCATTGCCTCCGGGGTTAGTACCAGGGTCAACCGGATCAAGCTTATCGACCACTTTCACTTCTGGCCAACTCGCATGTGATCCATAAAAATTGGTCACACACTTCTCATAATCTCCGGCCACCAAGGCTGAATAAGCGGTTTGGAAACCAACAAGCTCACACTCAAATGAATAGCCTTCTGGGCGGTCTGCGTAGTATTTCCAGTTACCATCCCAGTTGGTGTACAACACATCAGTCGCACCATTCAAGTTCAAGCTTCCATAAGGCGTTTACTGCCAACATGTATTGGCTTCATCCGCTTCTACAGGGATCAGATAATGCGCAGCTAATCCTTCCCAATAACGAATTCGGTTAACCGGTTGGCCTTTGTCTTTGTTCTGCTCACCACACTCGATACCACCATTAATTACGTTGATTGTGGTACCAAACCCATAGCCAATTCCCGCATCCAACTCACGCTGAGAGGGTGTCCAAGTGCGGTCAATAACGTGCAGCATGGCAGGTTTAGGAGCTTGAGGTGTAAGGAAGAACCAGATAGCAGAAGCCAAGTTCAACCATGAATCAGCAACCAAACCTGGGTTATTCAATAGAACCGTCGCATCACCATCGAACATAACTTCCGAGAACGCACCGTAGTTAAAATGGTAAGAAAGCTGTTTAGCACCACGTCCAAAGTAACCCTGCCCTGCCGCACAAGGCCAACGTGCATTCTGCCAATCGTTCTGACCACAACCGGTGGTGTAACCCTCTTGACCTTCTGACCAACCCATTTCACGAACATGCACCAGCGCTTGCTGCCACTCTTCTAGAGCTAATGGGTTATCAGAGGTGTTATCTATTGCGATGTGCCCGCCTGTTTCTTGAGCGAAATGAGCAAAGGCCGTGATGATGGATTTTTTACAGATGGCGTCTGAGTCTCGGCCATCAGTGTACTCTCCACAGAAGGCTGGGAATTTACCAATCGCCCGTAAGAAGCGAGTGTACGTGTATTCTGGCGCAGCCATCTGAGTGAGGAAGTCCCATTCAGATTGAGGGAATACACGCTCGACTCGTTTCACGTTTTCAGGATTCGAGGCTAAACCCGGTTCAATAGCTTCAACAATACTATTGGGACGAGTTTGTAATGCTTGTGACCAGATCGCATACATAGGATCGGATGTTTTCGCTTGTTCAGCAGCTTGCAGTGCAAACTTTTCAACAAGGTAGCCATTCGGGTTTTGCGGATCAGGTTGAATGTTCAAAGACGCGTAACTTTGTGCTGCTAAAGTGCAGCCAACAACTGTCGCCAAATATTTGATTTTTAACATGATGGATTCTCTTATCTGTCCTTAATAAGTCCATCAAAGAATATGCGGCGCATGGGAAATGAGCCAGTCGTTACCATGTGAATTTATAAAAAGTGCGAGTGACACTTTTATGTATCCTTCAACACAACAAAACGTCTCATTGTTTCTTGAGGTGATATCTAACTTCCAACGGATTTGGTTGCTCGTTGTAGATGTAAATCCTTAATCTCCCAAATAAAAAGAAAAAAGCCTCGAACAAAGTTCGAGGCTTAAGAGCTTAATCAAAACTGGTTAAATCTCTAAGAGATTATTCCCACTCGATAGTTGCTGGTGGCTTACCAGAAATATCGTAAACAACACGCGAAATACCGTTAACTTCGTTGATAATACGGTTAGAAACCTTACCTAGGAAGTCGTATGGTAGGTGTGCCCAGTGAGCAGTCATGAAGTCGATAGTTTCTACTGCACGTAGAGATACAACCCAATCGTACTTACGGCCATCGCCCATTACGCCAACTGAACGTACTGGTAGGAATACCGTGAATGCTTGAGATACTTTGTGATAAAGGTCAGCAGCGTGAAGCTCTTCAATGAAGATAGCATCAGCACGACGCAGTAAATCACAGTACTCTTTCTTCACTTCACCAAGTACACGAACACCTAGACCTGGACCCGGGAATGGGTGGCGATAAAGCATGTTGTATGGAAGACCAAGCTCTAGGCCGATCTTACGTACTTCATCTTTAAACAGCTCACGTAGAGGCTCAACAAGGCCCATTTCCATATCATCAGGAAGGCCACCAACGTTGTGGTGAGATTTGATTACGTGTGCTTTACCTGTCTTAGATGCTGCAGACTCGATTACGTCTGGGTAGATAGTACCCTGAGCAAGCCATTTAGCATTCTTCAGTTTCTTAGACTCTTCGTCGAAGATATCTACGAATACGTGACCGATGATCTTACGTTTCGCTTCAGGTTCAGCTTCGCCTTCCAGAGCGTTAAGGAAACGATCTTCCGCATCAACTTTAATGATGTTTAGGCCGAATTGGTCACCAAACATCTCCATAACCTGCTCACCTTCGTTTAAACGAAGAAGGCCGTTATCTACAAATACACATGTCAGTTTGTCGCCGATAGCGCGGTGAGCAAGCATTGCTACGACTGATGAATCAACACCACCAGAAAGACCAAGGATAACTTCGTCGTCACCTACTTGCTCTTTAATACGTGCAACTGCATCTTCAATGATAGATGCTGAAGTCCACAGACCTTCACAACCACACGCGTTAAGAACGAAGTTCTCAAGCATTTTTAGGCCGTTTTTAGTGTGCGTTACTTCTGGGTGGAATTGAACACCGTAGTATTTCTTCTCTTCGTTTGCCATTGCAGCGTATGGGCAAGTATCTGTCTCTGCGATTTTTGTGAAATCAGCAGGGATTTCAACCACTTTGTCACCGTGGCTCATCCAAACATCTTGAGTTGTCTCAAGGTCGGCGAAAAGTGCAGATTCACCCGTCACTTGTACAGCCGCGTAGCCGAACTCGCGCTCAGTAGATGTTGCTACTTTACCGCCAAGTTGCTCAGCCATAGTTTGCATGCCGTAGCAGATACCGAAGACAGGAACACCTGAATCAAATACGTACTGAGGTGCACGTGGAGAATTCTCTTCCGTTACACTTTCAGGGCCACCAGATAGGATGATACCGTCTGGATTGAATTCACGAATATCCGCTTCTTCTACGTCCCAGCTCCAAAGTTCACAGTAAACACCGATCTCACGAATACGACGAGCTACTAGCTGTGTGTATTGAGAACCGAAGTCCAGAATTAGAATACGTTGGTCATGAATATTTTTAGTCATTGTAAGCAGTCTTATTGGCTATGTGATAAAACGGAGGCGAGTTTACTCACCTCTGATTAACTCTTCAAGAAATAAAGCAAACGTTTTCGTTGGTTATCTGTAACCTCGTGTTTTGAGAAAATCAGACTTTCTGCAAAACAGGCGGTAGATATAATACCAATCACAGTAAGTAAGTGTTCAGTAGTAGCGCTGGAAAAAAGCTTGAGAACAAGGCTGCTCTATTCAACAAAGAGTTCTGATAAGTAGTTATTCTACAATCAAAAATTCTAACGAAGTTATCGAGGTTTTTAACAAGCTAGGATGATCAGTTATTTACTACGATTGGTATATTAATGTGCCGACTAAATCAGCACATTATTCAAACGTTTGGACGTATTATTAACCTAAACGGTAGTTAGGTGCTTCTTTCGTGATTTGAACATCGTGTACGTGAGATTCTTTCATGCCCGCACCAGAGATACGAACAAACTCAGCTTTAGTACGCATATCTTCAACAGTTGCAGAACCCGTTAGGCCCATGCTTGAACGTAGACCGCCCATCTGTTGGTGAACGATCTCTTTTAGACGACCTTTGTATGCGATACGACCTTCAATACCTTCTGGAACAAGCTTGTCTGCAGCGTTGTCAGATTGGAAGTAACGGTCAGAAGAACCTTGAGACATAGCGCCAAGAGAACCCATACCACGGTAAGACTTGTAAGAACGACCGTTATAAAGGATAACTTCACCCGGAGCTTCTTCAGTACCCGCGAACATTGAACCAACCATCACACAAGATGCGCCAGCAACGATAGCTTTACAGATATCGCCAGAGAAGCGAATGCCGCCATCTGCGATTACTGGAATACCGTATTCGTTAGCTACTTCAGCCGCGTCTGCGATTGCTGTTACTTGAGGAACACCAACACCAGTAACGATACGAGTCGTACAGATTGAACCTGGGCCGATACCTACTTTAACCGCACTAACACCTGCTTCGATAAGAGCACGAGCGCCAGCGCCAGTTGCTACGTTACCACCGATGATTTGTAGATCAGGGTATGCAGCGCGAGTTTCGCGGATACGGTTAAGTACGCCTTCAGAGTGACCGTGTGAAGAGTCGATAAGTAGAACGTCTACGCCAGCTTCAACTAGAGCAGCAACGCGCTCTTCGTTACCAGCACCAGCACCAACAGCTGCACCTACACGTAGGCTGCCGCGCTCATCTTTACAAGCGTTTGGTTTACGTTCAGCTTTGTGGAAATCTTTCGCAGTGATCATTCCAGTTAGTTGGAAGTCATCATTTACAACAAGAACTTTTTCAACACGCGCTTCGTGCATTTTCTCTTGAACTTCTTCACGAGTTGCACCTTCTTTAACAGAAGCAAGGCGAGCTTTAGGCGTCATTACTACGTCAACTTTCTTAGAAAGGTCAGTCACAAAGCGAACGTCACGGCCAGTAATAATACCAACAAGTTCGTTTGTTTCAGTAACAACAGGGAAACCGGCGAAGCCGTGTTTTTGAGTAAGAGCTACAACATCAGCGATTGTCGCGTCAGGGTTTACAGTAACAGGGTGAGAAACCACACCTGCTTCGTAAATTTTAACCTGGCGAACCATTTCAGCTTGCTGTTCAATAGACATGTTCTTATGAATGAAGCCTATTCCTCCTTCTTGTGCCAGTGCAATCGCTAGGCGAGCTTCTGTCACAGTATCCATCGATGCAGAGATCATTGGGATGTTTAGGGAAATATTCTTCGTCAACTGAGTGCGAAGATCAGCTGTATTAGGGAGAACGGTGGAGTGTGCTGGCACTAGCAGTACGTCGTCGAATGTCAGCGCTTCTTTGGCAATTCTTAGCATTTGCAATATCTCACAATAATAGGAGTAAAAAGAAACAATCCAATCTCATCGTTTCGCCTAATGAGGGCAGCCAATTAAGGAAAATCAAACTGCATTTGGATTAGATATTGCGGACGGATTATACGGCCAACGAAATCGCTTGGCTACACATTTTTATACTTTTAATTTGCATTTACCCCCTTGCTATGTATTATATTGCCGCTATCTTCCATACTCACGCCCAGTGAGATTCCAAGAGAAAGACCTTCCTTCAAGGATAGATAGCGCTTCTATGACCAATCCAAACATCTTTACTGTTTCTCGCCTCAATTCAGAGGTTCGTCTCCTATTAGAAAACGAAATGGGAATAGTCTGGCTCGTTGGTGAAATCTCAAATTTCTCTGCACCTGTCTCTGGTCACTGGTACCTCACGCTTAAAGACTCTCGCGCTCAAGTTAAGTGCGCTATGTTTCGTGGCAATAATCGTCGTGTGACTTTTAAGCCTCAGAACGGTAATCAAGTGCTAGTTAAAGCGCGTCTATCTCTTTATGAGCCACGCGGTGATTATCAACTGATCATCGAAAGCATGCAGCCAGAAGGTGACGGCAAGCTTCAGCAAGAGTTTGAAAAGCTGAAGATGAACCTTGCCGCTGAAGGCCTGTTTGCTCAATCGAGTAAGCAACCGCTTCCTGAACATCCAAAACGCGTTGGCGTCATCACCTCTAAAACCGGTGCAGCACTGTTTGATATTCTTGATGTCCTGAAAAGACGCGATCCTTCATTGCCTGTTGTGGTTTACCCAACCATGGTTCAAGGCGAAGAGGCGGCAATTCAAATTGCTCAGGCGATTGGGCGTGCCAATGAGCGCAATGAGTGTGATGTGTTGATCGTTGGCCGAGGCGGCGGTTCGTTAGAAGACTTATGGTGCTTCAATAACGAGATCGTAGCTCGCACAATCGCTGCAAGCCAAATCCCGATTATCAGCGCCGTTGGGCATGAAGTTGATGTCACTATCGCCGATTTCGTCGCAGATATGCGAGCTCCAACGCCGTCAGCAGCTGCAGAATTGGTTAGCCGTGACAACAGTCATAAAGAGCAAGCTTATGCCTCTAAACGTGCTCGCTTAGTCAGTGCGATTCGTCATGTGTTAATCAAACAAGCACAATCCACTCAAACGTTGAAATACCGCTTAGAGAAACAACACCCGAGCTACCAACTGCAAAAGCAGAGTCAGCAGCTTGATGACCTAGACATGCGTTTGCGTCGCGGTATGACTCAATACCTAAAGCAGCATGCACAGCGTGTTGAGCGCAAACAGCACCAGCTTCAGCTGAACTCGCCAGTGAAACGCCTTGGTGAACAAAAACTGCATCTACAACGTTCAGAGCAAAAACTATTGGATGCGATGGATAAGACATTACTGACCACTCGCCACCAGCTAGCCATGGCTGCCGAGAAGTTAGAGACCGTTAGTCCACTTGCCACGTTAAAGCGTGGCTACAGCATTACTCATTCAGCATCGAGCAAGACCGTGTCATCGATTAACGACGTCGAAGTAGGCGAAGTGATCACCACTCAAGTTGAAGACGGTGTGATTGAGTCGCAAGTGACAACAAGAGTCGCCAAGAGCGAGCTCTAGGTTCATTAGATACAAAAAAGACCCAACACTTTGGTATTGAGTCTCTGGTATAACATCACCGATTGTCGTTCAAACCAAATAATTTAAGGCTATTCCGCTGGTTGGAATTCGAACTTTACTCTCGATTTAGATTTAAGCTCATTACACTCACCATTACAAAAATAGCTCGCTGCACCACAGGCTTGAAGCTTCTCAAGTTGGCTGCTGCACTCAGGACAAAACCCAACCTTAGTAAAGTGTGCCTGACAACTTTCACAGTGATACTTTCCATCCCAACCTAGCTCTGATTGGCACTTAGGGCAGATATTTTCACTCATTAGCATTTCCTAACTCACTACTTTTTTTACAATCTACTACTGCTAAGACTTAGCTTGCTTGATTTGGTACATGTTCTTATCAGCTTGTGCGATCAAGCCTTCCAATGACTCAGGATCTTTATCATAAGAAAGTCCAACGCTGACAGAAAACTGAGTGCCATCGATATAGAGCGCTTGTTCCAAGGTTCTTTCTAAGCTTCGATAAAAGTTCAGCACACTTTCTTGATCATCAAAGCAAGAGAACACGACAAACTCATCGCCCCCATAGTGCCCTATCTTGGCACAGGCAGTCGTTGCCTCATCAAGCACTTTTGCAACGGCTAACAACACATCATCACCAAAGCTGTGGCCAAACGTATCGTTTATTGACTTAAATTTATCGACATCAACAAACAGGCATGCCATCACTTTTTCAGTAAAACACCGGTTAGTTAACACCTGCTCGGCTTCTCTCAGCAATGCTCGGCGATTCAAACTGTGTGTTAGGGAGTCCCGATTGGCAAAAAAGTTGAGTTGATTCTCTAACTCATACTTTTCAAGCGCGACTGAATACAGAGAAGCCAATAACTCTAAGATCTCAAGTTCAAACTCATGAGGTTCAGAGATGTACTGACTGTAAATTGCGAAGGTACCTAATACGTGACCATGTGAAGAGATGATTGGCACTGACCAACATGCATGAAGATTGGCCTGATTGGTTAAGGCTAAGAAAGGAATCCAATTCGGGTGTGCATTAATATTGGAGACCATGACAGCTTTCTTAAGTGCCGCCGCTTCGCCACAAGAACCAATTCCGGCACCAACCCCCACCCCTTCTATCTGCTGGTTATAAAAATCAGGCAAGTTTGGAGCATATTCTAAATGTAATGTATTCGATTCGGGGCTTAGCAATAGGATAGAGGCCATCCTTTGACCAAAAATCTGCTCGGTGAGTTGAATGATCTTGCGATTTAATTCTTTGCGATCCAACCCAAGGGCAAGCTTTCGAAGCAAACTGTTTACTGCTCGGTGACCTTCTAATAAAAATTGTTGTTTCATTCACTAAAGCTTTCAATTATATGGTGGGAACAGCTTGTTCTTATGCAAGCCTATATACTGGTCAATATTAACACACTAAATTACCACAACACACCACCGAAGATCATAGGTTGATCTTTTGCTTTATCTACTTTGATCAGCGATCTACCCCAAAAAGAATATTTATATCACCACACACCGAAAGCATAAGTTACATATACTGCATTTCAATTTACAATGGAATATATGACTAGAAGCAAACAAATAAAACCAATAATGCAGAACAATCTATTTTCGATCTTTAATTGAGATCATCGAGAGACACACGTCTGCATTTCGATATGTTGGTCATCTAATTGGGTTAACTTAACCGACAATGCCTTAAGTTCTGAAGTATTGTCGATGTGAGTACCACCACACGGAATAGACACTAAAGTCTCGTCATCTAGTTGCCATTCCCAGTAGCGAGAGTCTGTTAACGACTCACCTTCTAGTCTCATCGTTACAAGAGTCGATTCAGCAAGCCAGCCTGCAATCATCTGGTTGATATTGGCCTCAATGCCATCAAGGTTCGTTAGCATGTCAGCAACGTTCAGACCGCGTTTCTTCAATGTTTTACCTAAACGATACTTATCGGTACACAACTCTGGAGTCACAAAGCTAGTCACCTGTGCGTAGCTATTGAAGTCATAGCTGCCGAGTGGATCTTTTCTATCCGCATCTTTACGCCAGTAACTCTCAGCTAATACTTTATTCAAGGCTAAGAAGGCAATATGTCCGGCACTATGACCGCGGCTCAAACTGGCTTGGTGCTCTTTATCAACCGACAACTCAACTTCATCGCCAATTTTAATAATAGAAGCTGATACAGGTAGTTGGTGGACAACCACAAACGCCCACCCTTCCGTATCACGCTTAACAGGGATATCTGCTGCAATATAAAGATTTCCAGTAGATTGCTCTATTGCACCAACAAGGCAATCTTCAACAATATACTGTTCGCCACCTACGCTGACAAAACCTCGGTCTGCTGGGTGATCGGGCCAAATATGACTCACAGGGTGGAAAGGTGTCACGTCAGTGATCAAGTAAGTTTTGCTGTCGTCACTTTCAACGTACACTGCTTTTGCATTGAGCAGCCAAGTTTGATGACAAAATTGAGTGATGGTTGGTGTGACGACTATTGTTGGTTTCATGGATGTCGCAGGTGTATTCAAATCTCTAGTGGCCATATCATTCTTCTTTTGGAATCGAGTCTGATTCGTTAAGCCATAGCGATACGAAAACATATTGTTATGGCTTAACGTGAATTTTACTTAAAAAAATACCCGAGACAGGCTCGGGTATCAAATCTATTGGAAAGGTTTACTTACGACCTTTAACCATGCTCATCATACGTTTACGTTTACGTTCTTGAGAAATTGTCAGCTTGTTAGTCTTAGCTTCAAATGGGTTCTCGCTGTTCTGGAATTGAATGCGAATAGGTGTACCCATAATTTCTAGTGAACGACGGTAGTAGTTCATCAAGAATCGTTTGTATGAATCTGGCAAGTTACGTACTTGGTTACCGTGGATAACGATAATCGGTGGGTTGTAGCCACCAGCGTGCGCGTATTTCAATTTAACACGACGACCACGAACCATAGGTGGTTGGTGATCATCAGTCGCCATCTTCATGATACGAGTAAGAACAGAAGTACCAACACGAGTCGTTGCTGACTTATAAGCTTCTTGAACAGACTCAAACAAGTGACCAACACCAGTACCGTGAAGTGCAGAGATAAAGTGAATACGTGCGAAATCAACGAAACCTAAACGACGATCTAGTTCTTTCTTAACACGATCTTTAACGTCGTTATCTAGGCCATCCCACTTGTTTACGGCAATAACAATTGAACGACCAGCATTCAACGCAAAGCCTAACAAGCTTAGATCTTGATCTGAGATGTTCTCGCGAGCATCGATAAGCAGTAATACAACGTTAGCATCTTCAATCGCTTTCAGTGTTTTAACCACTGAGAACTTCTCAACTGTTTCGTTGATATTTTTACGGCGACGAACACCCGCAGTATCAATCAGAACGTATTCACGCTCATCACGCTGCATCGGAATGTAGATAGAGTCACGAGTTGTACCTGGCATATCGTAAACAACAACACGTTCTTCACCAAGAATACGGTTAGTTAGTGTTGATTTACCTACGTTTGGACGACCAATGATCGCTAGCTTAATCGGTTGATCTTGAAGGCGCTTGAATTCTTCTTCCGCTTCTTCTTCAGTGAAATCAACTTGCTCTTCTTCTTCGTCTTCAAATTCAGTTAAATCGCTTACTTCGCCATTCTCAGCTTTTAACGCTTCAGCGAATGGGTTTAGAGCAAGATCAATCAACGCAGTTACACCACGACCGTGCGCTGCAGCGATTTGGTACATGTCTTCTACGCCTAGTTGCCAGAAATCAGCACTTGCAGCATCAGGGTCGATACCATCAACCTTGTTTACTACTAGCATTGAAGGCTTTTCTAGTTGACGAAGGTGCTTAGCAATAGCTACGTCTGAAGGTGTTAGACCCGCACGGCCATCTACCATAAATAGAACGACATCAGCTTCATCAATCGCCGCTAGCGACTGTTCAGCCATTTTAGTTTCAACACCTTCTTCGGTACCGTCGATACCACCAGTGTCGATAACAATAAAGTCATGCTCGCTAAAATGAGCATGACCGTATTTACGGTCACGCGTTAAGCCAGGGAAATCCGCAACCAATGCATCACGAGTTCGAGTCAATCGGTTAAATAACGTAGATTTACCTACGTTCGGACGCCCTACTAGAGCAACAACAGGTACCATAACAACCTCTACAATTTCTTCTCTAAATGTAGTTATAGGTAAGCACTTGATCGCAAGTTTAAACTCTTACCTATAACCACACGGTTTATTAATTTATAACAACAAAACGGCTCCTAGCTGTTACCAACCAGGAGCCGACTGTGAATTATATCACGCTTTTATTGGCTAATCGTTAGTTTCTTTACATCGCCATTGCGAGTCGTCACTAAGTAGCCTTCAGGCATTTCAATTGGCGCAACCGCAAAGCCGCTATCATCGACCAACTGTTGAGCAACAAACTCACCCGATGAACGATCTAACCAGTGCAGATAACCTTCAGTATCACCAACAACTACATAACCATTAATAATAGCAGGTGCTGTCAGTAAGCGGTTTTCTAACAATGGAGTGCTCCACAGTTCAGTACCACTACGCGCATCAACCGCAACCACATGGTCTTTGTCAGTAACAACGAACAAACGGCTACCATCACTCGCTAAATCAATCGCTGACGAGTAGTTACGCTTCCAAATTGGCTTACCAGAACGAAGATCGATAGCAATCAGCTGACCATTGATACCTACGGTATACAGGGTGCCACCAAGAACAACCGGTGATGCATCCACATCAACTAAACGATCGATTTCCGTTGCACCTTTTGGCGTGCCTACTGGCTGTTGCCAAATAAGCTGACCACGATCAACGATAGCTGCGGCTAAACGACCATTTGCCGTACCCCAGAATACACCACCTGAAACAGTAACAGGCGAGCTATCGCCACGAAGTGTTAGGCTTGGTACTTCGGTACTGATGGTCCATTTTTGCTCACCGCTTTCTTGATCTAACGCGGTCAACATGCCACGACTGGTATGAACAATAACCATGTTGCTTTCAGTTGCAGGGGATGCAAGCACCTCACCATTCACTGATACACGCCACAGCTCTTCACCGGTTGATTCATCCAGCGCGATCACTTCGCCATTTTCAGAACCAACAAATACCTTACCGTAAGCTGCCGTTAAGCCACCCGATAAACGAGCCAGTACTTCTTTCTCAAGATCGACTTTCCAAAGCTCTTTACCTGTTTCAGGGTCAAGCGCTTTAACCATACCTTCACGGCTTGCAACAAATACTTTGTCGTAAGCCAATTCCGGCGTTAGTTTTGAAAAGTAGTGACCAACACCATCACCAACCGACGTAGACCATTCCTGGCTAGGAGTAAACTCGCTGTTTACCGTTGGTACTGGTGCCATGATTACGGTGTCTTCTTCACTTGCACAGCCCGCTAGCAGGCCAAGAGCAATCGCACACAACGCCGCTTTTGGAAACATCTTCTTCATTCAAAGCGCCTTATTTAGCTAGGTCGTCAAGTTTGATTTGAAGCGTTTGGCTCGCATCAGCAGCTTGTTGAGCTTCAGAGTATGCACTGTAAGCTGCATCTGTGTCGCCTTTACGAAGTGAGATATCACCACGCAGTTCAGCAACACGGCCTTTCCAAGATTCGTCAGTCATCGCTTCAAGATCAGTCAATGCTGCGTCAAATTCACCTTGCTCAGCTTTGATACGAGCAACACGGTAAGTCAGTAGTGGCGCTAATGCCGCGTCCTTAGTTGCCGATTTTGCCCACTCAAGTTGTTCTAGTGCAGCTGTAAGGTCACCCGCTTGAACTTGCGCTTTTGCTAATTGCATAGCAGCAAGTACTGAATATTCAGCGTCTTTGTTTGCGTCGATGAAAGCTTGAATATCAGATTGAGCATCAACGCCTTTAGCATCTAGAGCTGAGATTGCAGAGGTGTAGCTTTCTGAAGCGGCTTCACGCGCTTCAACGACTGAATCTTGGTAATAGCGCCAACCAAATAGGCCACCTAAACCAATAACCGCACCAAAGATTACGGCTTTGCCATTCTCTTTCCACCAATCTTTAATGGCTTCAACTTGTTGCTCTTCGCTATCGTAAAGTTCCACTTCCTGTCCTCTTTAATTCTTTAAACGCCAGCATAGTGCTGACGTTGATATTCATGATGAGCGTTTGCTCAATGGCTTAGATTAACGCAGCAACTTTTTCTGCAACTTCCGTTTGAGACACGGTTTGTTGCTCGCCGCCAACCAAATCTTTTAGCACAACTGTATTGTCAGCAACTTCGTTCTCACCAAGTACCAACGCCACAACAGCACCTACTTTGTCAGCACGTTTGAATTGCTTCTTGAAGTTACCACCACCGAAGTGGTTCATCACACGTACGCCTTCAACGTTATCGCGTAATTGATTCGCTAACTGCATGCCCGCGATCATTGTACCTTCGCCAGCAGCAACCATGTATACGTCAACACTACGACGAACTTCTGTAAGTTCTAGCGTTTCCATCATAAGGACTAGACGCTCTAGACCCATAGCGAAGCCAACAGCATTGGTTGCTTTGCCGCCGAGTTGTTCAACAAGACCATCGTAACGGCCACCACCACATACTGTACCTTGGGCACCAAGGCTGTCTGTGATCCACTCAAATACGGTGCGGTTGTAGTAATCTAGGCCGCGTACTAGACGCTCGTTAACTTGGTATTCGATACCAACAGCGTCAAGAAGTTCACACAAACCAGCAAAATGTTGCTTCGATTCTTCACCTAGATATTCAGATAGTCGAGGTGCGTCACCTAAGATAGCTTGAACATCCGGGTTCTTAGTATCCAGAACACGTAGAGGGTTAGTGTGCATGCGACGTTTGCAGTCTTCATCTAGCACATCAATGTGTTGCTCAAGGAAAGCCACTAACGCAGTACGGTAGCTTACGCGATCTTCTTGAGAACCGATTGAGTTCAATTCAAGACGAACGTGCTTATCGATACCTAGTTCACGCCATAGACGTGCTGTCATCATAATAAGTTCAGCGTCAACGTCTGGGCCGTCTAGGCCAAACACTTCAACACCACATTGGTGGAATTGACGGTAACGACCTTTTTGAGGACGCTCGTGACGGAACATTGGGCCCATGTACCATAGGCGCTGTTCATCACGGTTAATAAGGCTGTTTTGAATACATGAACGTACACAACCTGCTGTTCCTTCTGGACGCAGCGTTAGACTGTCACCATTGCGGTCATCAAAGGTGTACATCTCTTTAGAAACAACGTCTGTCTCTTCACCAACCGCACGGCTAAATAGGTTTGTTTCTTCAACGATAGGCATACGTACTTCGTTGTAACCGTATGCGCTCACCACACTTTTAACTGCGCTTTCTACTTTCTGCCACAGTGGTGATTGAGTTGGAAGGCAGTCGTTCATGCCTCGAATTGCTTGGATATTTTTAGCCACAGTATTTATTCCGTAATTTCTCACGACCAGGTATCAGTGCGAATAGACAATCACACCCCATCGCGTTGTATTAATCTTCTAAGTTTTCTACATCAATGCGATTTGCTTTATCAAGCACTGATGCTTTTGCACGAATCTTAGCTTCAAGTTTGTCGACAAGGTCATCGTTATCGAAGCGCTCTTTCTGACGCTTACCGTCTTCGTAGAAAGCACTCTTACGTGCACTACCAGCTAGACCTAAGTGAGACACTTCAGCTTCACCAGGGCCGTTAACCACACAACCGATGATAGATACATCCATTGGAGTAATCACGTCTTCTAGGCGCTCTTCAAGGGCATTAACGGTGTTAATAACATCGAACTCTTGACGAGAACAGCTCGGGCACGCAATGAAGTTGATGCCACGCGAGCGAATGCGCAAAGATTTAAGAATATCAAAGCCAACTTTGATCTCTTCAACAGGATCAGCCGCGAGCGAAATACGCAGCGTATCGCCGATACCTTCAGAGAGAAGCATGCCTAAACCTACCGCTGACTTCACAGAACCTGCACGCGCACCACCCGCTTCGGTAATGCCAAGGTGAAGAGGTTGATCAATCTGCTTAGCAAGCAAACGGTAAGAACCGACGGCTAGGAATACATCAGACGCCTTAACGCTGACTTTAAATTGATCAAAGTTCAAACGGTCTAGGATGTCTACGTGACGCATTGCAGATTCAACAAGCGCTTCTGCTGTAGGCTCTGTGTATTTCTCTTGGATCTCTTTTTCAAGAGAACCGCCGTTAACACCAATACGAATCGGGATATTCATATCACGAGCACAATCCACAACAGAGCGAATGCGGCTTTCGTTACCGATGTTACCTGGGTTGATACGCAGACAGTCAACGCCGTATTCAGCCACTTTAAGTGCGATACGGTAGTCGAAGTGAATATCAGCAACCAAAGGAACAGAGACCTGCTGCTTGATTAGCTTAAAGGCTTCAGCGGCATCCATAGTCGGTACAGATACGCGAACGATATCAGCGCCAACTTTTTCCAGAGCTCTAATTTGAGCAACGGTCGCGGCTACATCTGTTGTTCTTGTGTTGGTCATGGATTGCACAGCAATTGGTGCACCATCACCGATCGGCACATCACCCACATAAATACGGGTTGATTTGCGACGAATAATAGGAGATTCGTGTTGCATATTAACTCTAAGGTAAGGTTATTCTAGCTACTTTGCCTGAAGTATACCCAGAAAGGTCGACAGGTTCACTTGCAAATGTCATCGATACGCCCTCTGGCGCACCTAGAATCACTTTATATGGCGCAGTTCCTGATAGATTTAACGACTGGCCTGCTTTTTTGATGCCAGTCGACAAGGTTTTGCCCGAAGCATCTTTCACTTGGATCCAGCAATCAGCAGAGAACTGCATCACTAACTCGTTAATCACAGCTTCAGACGCAGTGCTTGCTTCAACAGCTTCTGCATTAACAGCATTAGCAGCAACTTCAGCAGTTGGTTCTGTCTCTGTTGCTTGCTGTGCAGTAGTTTCGTCAGTTGATGTAACAGAATCTTCCGCATCGCTTATCGCAGCAAGGTCATCAGTACCTTCAACAACAGAAGTACCCTCTTCATTTTGTTCAGCTTCAATCACTTCTAAAGAGGTGAATTCAGGGGCAAGTGATTCTTCTACAGCTAGCTCTTCTGAGCTTTCAGTATTAGCTAAAGATTGAGATAGGGTGTCTTGTTGTTGGTTCTGCCACCACCACAGTGAGGAGATACCCGCAATTACCGCAAAAATGCTCCAAGTAAGGATCATAATACGGCTGTTGTGCTTCTCGGTTTTAGTCTTACGAGAAAAGCTCAACATTTCTTGTTCTTGATGTTGAGCGTCACCAGCATGATGGAGTGCGCTCAATACGACCTTTTCGTCAAGATTGACGTATTTCGCGTATGAACGAATGTAGCCACGCATAAAGGTGGCAACTTGATCTGACTCGAATTGGTTTTCTTCAATTTGTTGGATCAGCGTAACGCGCAGCTTTAAACGATCAGAAATCTGCTTTTGTGTTAAACCAAGAGATTCTCGTTTATTTTTAAGCAGCGTTCCCGCTTCGATTTCTGGAGCGACAGTTTCTTTTGTTTGTGTTTCGTGTTCTGTGTTCATAGAGAGTGAACTTCTAAAGTATTATCGCAGGTTGATGAGAGCATTTTTATTGTCGTTTAAGCTCAATCTAACAACCCACTTTATGTGGAATTTTTCCTGTTATCTAAATCATCAACCCTTAAAGACGAACATCACCCATTGACTATGGATGACCTTCTCAGGAAGCTAGTTTATCAAGTAGCCAACCTAAATAGACACATTGACGATTATCGGGTAACAAGCGAGCACTTAAATTAATTTAAGATGAGTTAATCATAAGCTAATGCCATTGCAAGGCAAAAACACTTTAAACAAAATTTACCGTCAGCTCATGGTTTTGTCCAAAATTTGACGAAAAATGTAAGAAAGCGTGGGGAAAAAATCCAATTATTGGAAATTCACCTTCCAGAAAAGCAACAAGCCAGAAGGAATCCTTCTGGCTTGTTTAGATCTAAATGGTATTTAAACCGCTTTTACTTGAATCACATCACCTGCGATCAAGTTAGCTTCAGAGGCGGCTTTCAGCATTTTAGTACGCTTGGTTCTATCAATAACATCACCAACCAGCTGACCACATGCGGCATCAATATCATCACCACGTGTTTTACGAACCGTAACTGTGTAGTTGTATTCCATCAGCGTTTTTTGGAAGCGATCAATACGAGAGTTGCTTGGCTTCTTATAAGGCGAACCCGGATAAGGGTTAAATGGAATCAAGTTGATCTTACAAGGCGTATCTTTCATTAACTCAGCAAGTTCACGAGCGTGGTCCATATCATCATTCACATGATCCAACAGAACGTACTCAACCGTTACTTTGCCGCGGTTAGCATTTGAAGATGCAATGTAGCGACGAACCGATGCTAGGAAATCTTGGATATCCCAACGGTCGTTGATTGGCATGATTTGGCTACGTAGTGCATCGTTTGGTGCGTGTAGAGAAATCGCCAGAGCGACATCGATGTTGTCTGTCATCTGATCAAGACCAGAAACAACACCAGATGTTGATACTGTTACACGACGCTTAGACAGTGAGAAACCCAGATCATCAAGCATCAGCTCCAATGATGGAATTAGGTTCTTCATGTTCAATAGAGGTTCACCCATACCCATCATTACGACGTTAGTAATTGGACGACGACCCGTTTCTTTCTCTAAACCGATTTCACGTGCAGCACGCCAGATTTGACCAACGATCTCTGAAACTTTCAGGTTACGGTTGAAGCCTTGTTGAGCCGTAGAGCAGAATTTACATTCAAGCGCGCAGCCTACTTGCGAAGAAACACATAGCGTCGCACGGTCACCATCTGGGATGTATACAGTCTCAACGTCTTGGTCACCAACGCTCATCGCCCATTTAATGGTGCCATCCGCAGAGTGCTGAGCTTCAGAAACGATAGGTGCAACAATCTCACAGCGATGCAGCAGTTTCTCACGTAACTTTTTGTTGATGTTGTTCATTTGTTCGAAGTCATCGACACCGAAGTGATAAATCCACTTCATCACTTGCTCTGCTCGAAACGCTTTCTCATTCAGTTCTTCTGTGAAAAATTTACGAAGACCTTTACGATCAAAATCGAGTAGATTGACTTTAGCTGTGGTCATGATGCCTCTCAATGACGGAACAATAATTAAGGGCGCGAATTGTACAGCCTTTACGCAACTTCAACAAGCACTGTAAAACCTTGTGTTTACTAAGACATTCAAACTTAAGTGATTAAAATTTACACAGTCAAATTTACCTGCTTAAGTTCGGCCAATTCAAAGAGAGATTCCCGATTACGCTCCTCCGTCGCTTTCGGGAATGACGGGCTTTAACCACCTAATACTCGCGCCCTCTCCGACCTCCTACTAACGCTGCTCGTTATCTTCGCAGCCTTACAACTAACGCGACTTGTTCGTCATTCCAGAACCGAGGAACGAGGTACTGGAATCTCCGACAGCACACTGAGACTCCCAACAGCTTCCCTCGTCACTACCGAAAAAACACTAGAGCTCACCAGAAACGAAAAAGGCTTCACCGAAGTGAAGCCTTTATTGAGACTTGCTGTTGTCTGCTTATTCAGCTGGACGCGGGCAAATTTCAGATTCTGGGAAGAAGAATTCGATTTCGCGAGCCGCAGATTCAGGGCTATCGCTGCCGTGTACTGAGTTGTAACGCATGCTGATAGCGTAGTCAGCACGGATAGTGCCGCATGCTGCTTCTCCTGGGTTTGTTTTGCCCATCAATTCACGGTAACGAGCAATCGCGTTTTCGCCTTCAAGTACTTGAACCATGATAGGACCAGAAGTCATAAACTCTTTAAGAGCCGGAAAGAATTCTTTGCCTTCGTGTTCTGCGTAGAAGCCACTTGCTTGTTCTTCAGTAAGACGAACCATTTTAGCAGCAATAATTTCTAGGCCTGCCTTTTCTATGCGGTGGTAGATTTCACCGACAAGGTTACGCTTAACTGCATCCGGCTTAACAATTGAGAACGTTCTTTCTAGAGCCATAGGGATTCCTTCACTTCATTTTTTTGTTATTAAATACTGAAATTACTAAGATCATTCGATCTGAGTTGATGAATAAGCGGTATCGAAATACCACTCACTCTTATTATTATTTTGCTTGGTCGATAAGAAGACGAGCCAGTGTACGAACACCCATACCAGTCGCGCCTGCAGCCCACTTATCACTTGATGACTTGCGGTAAGTACCCGCGCAATCCATGTGAATCCAACCTTTTTTGTAATCATCTACAAAGTAAGAAAGGAACGCGGCAGCGGTACTTGCACCCGGAGTGTAATCACCAGAGCTAATGTTTGAAAGATCAGCAAAGTTTGAAGGCAACATACCACGGTGGAAATCAGCAAGCGGCAATGGCCATAGACCTTCTTTCTCTTGGTTCGCAGCCGTTAGTGCTTGATGAGACAACTCATCATCAAAGCTCAATAATGCGTGGTAGTCGTTACCTAATGCATTTTTAGCCGCGCCGGTTAGCGTTGCACAGTCGATGATCAACTCTGGATTCTGAGCACTTGCGAACATCAGGCCATCAGCTAAAACTAAACGACCTTCAGCATCGGTATTCATGATCTCGACAGTCTTACCATTTTTGTAAGTAATGATGTCGCCAAGCTTCAATGCACGACCAGAGATCATATTTTCAGCACAACATAAGATAAGCTTAATGCGCTTGTTCAGGCCACGTTCAATCGCTAGACCTAAACCACCGGCAATAGTCGCTGCGCCACCCATGTCAGCCTTCATTGCTGTCATGAATTGACCTGGCTTAATGCTGTAACCGCCTGAGTCGAAAGTGATACCTTTACCCACAAGACAAGCAAACACGGGTGCGTTTTCATCGCCGGTTGGGTTGAAGTCCAGTTGAAGCATTGCAGAAGTACGTTCAGAACCGCGGCCTACCGCATAGATGCCTTCCCAACCTTCAGTTAGGAGATCTTTGTCTTTAACGATTTTCGCTTTAACAGTGCCTGCTGGTGCCACTGACTTGATGTATTCAGCTGCCATTGTCGCTAATTGACGAGGGGCAACTTCTTCAGCCGTTTTGTTGATGATGTCACGCGTCCAATCTGTCGCGCGGATACGTGCTTCCAATTCAACTTGATCAGCTTCAGCTAGAGTATCCCACTCCAATGCATTCTTCTTCTTTGGTCCACGGTAGCCTTGGTAAAAAGCCCAAACACTTTCTAGATCCCAGCCTTTACCGCTAAGTGCAACCAATGCGATACCTTGTCCGTCAAGCGTACGACCCGCACGTTGAACCGCGCCTAGATCGTGGCCTTCACCAATGTGAATTGTCGCTCCCGCTTCTGAGAACGATAAAATAGCTCTTGCTCCCCACTGAGGCTGGGCAGCTTCTTGACTTAAAAATACTGACATCTGTGTAGACATGATTTCTCCTTGTCATGAACCACTTTGAGTATGTGATTCTGATTGTTTTTTATTAGCGCACTGATGTTAGCATTATGTAGGAGGAAAATGTCATTTTGATAAAAAAACGGACCATAAGGTCCGCTTTTTTTAGTAAGAATTGTTAACTTGACTGCGTTTTACATTGGACTGATACCAACCCGCGACCAAGTGATTAGACAAGAGGATTAATCCATCTCATCCATCCAGCACAATATAATGGCCTCTAGAATTTTCTCATTCGAGTGATTCGGCTCATCATCAAAATCTTCAAGATCTAGCACCCATTGATGCAAGTCCGTGAAGCGTACTGTTTTAGGATCGGTATCTGGGTATAAATCACATAGTTCAATCGCAATATCTCGCGAATCAATCCATTTCAAACTCATAACATTTCCTTATCTTTATCAGCGACGATTTGTCATCTTAGTGACTTATATTCTATGCCAGTTTTACTAACACGTTTAGTCGAGCTTATTTCTTAATGCTCTTCAGAAGCTAAGTTCAATGTGTACTTTGGAATCTCTACAACAAGATCCGAATCAGCCACTTTAGCTTGGCAACCAAGGCGAGATTCCATCTCTAAACCCCATGCTTTATCTAGCATGTCGTCTTCTAGGTCATCACTTTCTTCTAATGAATCGAAACCTTCACGAATCACGACGTGACATGTAGTACATGCACACGACTTCTCACATGCGTGTTCAATACCAATACCGGCCTTCAATGCAACATCAAGAACCGTCTCACCAGTTTTTGCTTCTAAAACAGCGCCTTCTGGACATAGATCTTCGTGAGGTAAAACAATAATCTTTGGCATGTTTATCTATTCTCTAACTATTAAATATTATCGACTGACTGACCTGACAGTGCAGCTCGAATTGATTTATCCATACGACGAGAAGCAAAGTCTTGGCTCGCTTTGTCGGTATTCTTAATTTCTAGTTCGATGGCATCAGCACTTTCGCCATTACGCACTTCAATCAGTGCTTCAATAGCTTGCAGAAGGTGCTGTTTTTCTTGCTCATCAAGCAGCTCATCGCCATCAGCTTGCATTGCTGCAATAAGACCTTCGATAACACGATCTGCTTCTACACGTTGTTCAGCTAGAGCACGCGCTTGCATGTCTTCTTTAGCAAACGTCATCGAATCTTTCAGCATGTTCGCCACTTCATTATCGCTTAAGCCGTAAGACGGTTTAACCTGAATTTCAGCTTGAACACCTGTGCTCTTCTCCATAGCAGTAACCGATAGCAGGCCATCCGCGTCTACTTGGTAAGTCACACGAATATGCGCCGCACCAGCCGCCATTGGTGGAATGCCTTTTAGAGCAAAACGAGCCAATGAACGACAGTCATCAACCATCTCACGTTCACCTTGCACGGTGTGTACTGTCATTGCAGTTTGACCGTCTTTGAACGTGGTAAATTCTTGTGCGCGAGCAACAGGGATCGTGGTATTACGTGGAATGATCTTTTCGACCAAACCACCCATCGTTTCGATACCTAGAGAAAGAGGAATAACATCAAGCAGCAGCATTTCAGAGTCAGGCTTGTTGCCGACTAAGATATCCGCTTGGATAGAAGCGCCAATCGCAACCACTTCATCTGGGTTAATGCTGGTTAATGGCGTACGACCAAAGAAGTCACCCACCATGTCACGTACAAGCAATGTACGAGTTGAACCGCCGACCATCACGACTTCTAAAACATCATCCGCGTCAACTTCAGCATCTTTCAATGCACGACGACATGAAAGCAGTGTTTTCTTAACAAGCGGCTTAATGATGTCTTCAAACTCTTCACGAGTTAATGAACCAGCCCAACCCAACACTTCAACATTAACGCTTTCAGCTTCAGATAAGCCAATCTTCGCTTCTGTTGCTGCATCTAGAAGAATACGATTCTGTTCTGCGGTTAGCTCTGATAAGCCCATTTGCTCTTGGAAGTGCTCTGCGATCAAGTGGTCAAAGTCGTCTCCGCCTAATGCAGAGTCGCCACCCGTTGCTAATACTTCAAAAACACCTTTAGACAGGCGTAAGATAGAGATATCAAACGTGCCACCGCCAAGGTCATAAACCGCAATCACCCCTTCTTTACCTGAATCCAGACCGTAAGCAATCGCTGCCGCAGTAGGTTCATTAAGAAGACGTAACACGTGAAGACCAGCAAGTTGAGCCGCGTCTTTCGTACCAGCACGCTGTGCATCATCAAAATACGCAGGAACGGTAATCACTGCACCAGATAACTCACCGCCTAACGTAGACTCAGCACGTTGGCCAAGCGCTCGTAGAATATCTGCAGAAACCTGGATTGGGTTCTTGTTGCCTTGTTCTGTACGGATCACAGGTAGACCATTATCACTTTCTTCAAACTGATATGGCAGAGACGGGTATCGCTGTTGAATATCCGACAGTGAGCGACCAATTAATCGCTTAACTGAGATAATGGTATTTTTAGGGTCAGTCTGCGCGTTAGCACGAGCTTCATCGCCAGTCGTATAAGATTCCGACTGGTAGTGAACAACTGAAGGTAAAATGCTTCGACCTTGTTGATCAACGAGTGTGCTCGCCTCGCCACTGCGTACTGCAGCAACCAACGAGTTTGTTGTACCTAAATCAATACCCACAGCAAGCTTGTGCTGGTGAGGAGCGGCGCTTTGCCCTGGTTCTGCAATCTGAAGTAGTGCCATGGATGTGTCCTTGTTATACAAACTAGCCGATCAAACGATCTTCAACTAATTCGATTTCATTCTTTAATTTTGCAATAAACTTAAGCTTTCTTACTCGGTCTGCAGCTTCTAGCCAAGCTTCGCTTTCGAGTTCTTGTTGGATAGCGCTTAATTGTTGTTTATACATTTTGCTAACCTTGCCTTCAAATGCAAATAGCGCATCTTCGGGATCAGAACTGTCTGCGATATCTTCCAACTCTTCACGCAGTTCCATTTGCTCCATCAGGAACATCGGATCTTGCATGGTTTGTTGTTCGCCACGAATGTCTTCACCGTGTTGAACTAGCAGGTATTCTGCTCGGCTGATTGGATTCTTCAATACCTGGTACGCATCGTTGATTTGTGCCGCTTTTTGCACGGCTAATAAGCGGTCACGCTCAGAAGCTATCGCAAATTTATCAGGATGGAATTGGCGTTGCAGATCTCTAAACTGAGAAGAAAGAAGGCTACCATCCAGTTGAAACTGAAGTGGTAGCCCAAATAATTCGAAATGATTCATGTAAAGGTGGTCCTAAGTTTAGGCTCTTTGTTCAGAGCCTAATTTTATTCTTCGCTTACAACGCTTAACGATTCAAGCGTTTAAACATTGAAGCTCTCACCACAACCACATTCGCCTTTCGCGTTCGGGTTGTTGAATTCAAAACCTTCGTTTAGGCCTTCTTTTACATAATCAAGCTCAGTACCATCAAGGTATACTAGGCTCTTTGGATCAATGATGACCTTAACACCTGAATGCTCAAACACTTCGTCTTCTTCGTTAAGCTCGTCAACGAATTCCAGTACATACGCCATACCCGAACAGCCAGTAGTTTTTACTGCTAAGCGTAACCCGAGACCTTTACCACGGTTATCTAGGAAAGCTTGAACTCGGCTTGCTGCCGTATCTGTCATGGTGATGGCCATACTACAACCTTGTGTTTTATATAAATTGAGAACTCAGGGGGAGCACAAAGGATGCTCCCAAATATTACTTTTCTGTCGACGTAATTACGTTATTGAAGCGATTAGTGCTTCTTTTTGTAATCCGCAACAGCTGCTTTGATTGCATCTTCAGCAAGAATTGAACAGTGAACTTTCACTGGTGGCAACTCAAGCTCTTCTGCGATTTCAGAGTTTTTAATAGCAGCTGCTTCATCAATACTTTTACCTTTAACCCACTCAGTTACTAGTGAGCTAGAAGCGATTGCGCTACCGCAACCGTAAGTCTTGAATTTTGCGTCTTCAATAATACCTTCTGCAGATACTTTGATTTGCAGTTTCATTACGTCACCACAAGCCGGTGCGCCAACCATGCCGCTACCTACACTTGGGTCTTCTTTATCAAACGAACCTACATTACGTGGGTTTTCGTAGTGATCAATTACTTTTTCGCTATATGCCATGATAGTTACCTCGAATCCTCTATTTCCGTGAGATTAGTGATGAGCCCACTCAACAGTGTTCAAATCAATCCCTTCTTTATACATATCCCATAGAGGAGACATGTCGCGTAATTTGTTTACCGCTACACGGATTTGTGCAATCGCGTAGTCGATTTCTTCTTCCGTTGTGAAACGGCCGAATGAGAAACGTACTGAGCTGTGTGCCAGTTCATCGTTCAGACCAAGAGCACGTAGAACGTATGAAGGCTCTAGGCTTGCTGATGTACATGCAGAACCTGATGATACCGCTAGGTCTTTTAGAGACATAAGCAGAGACTCACCTTCAACGAAAGCGAAGCTCACGTTTAGGTTGTGTGGTACACGTTGGTCTAAGTCGCCGTTTACGGTTACTGCTTCTAGATCTTGAACACCTTTCAATAGGCGCTCACGAAGTGCTAGTGCGTGATCGTAATCTTTCTGCATGTCTTGCTTAGCGATAGCAAACGCTTCGCCCATACCCACGATTTGGTGAGTAGCAAGCGTACCAGAACGGAAACCACGTTCATGACCGCCACCGTGCATTTGCGCTTCAAGGCGAATACGTGGCTTACGACGAACGTACAAAGCGCCGATACCTTTAGGGCCGTATGCTTTGTGTGCAGACATAGAGATAAGATCAACTTTCATCTCTTTTACGTCTAGTGGGATTTTACCCGCAGACTGCGCTGCATCAACGTGGAAGATGATCTTGCGTGCACGACATAATTCGCCGATTGCACCGATATCTTGGATTACACCAATCTCGTTGTTTACGTGCATGATAGAAACTAGAACAGTATCTTCACGCATTGCAGCTTGAAGCTTATCTAGATCAATGATGCCGTTTGCTTCTGGCTCAAGGTATGTAACCTCAAAACCTTCACGCTCTAATTGGCGGCATGGATCAAGAACCGCTTTGTGTTCTGTTTTGCACGTGATTACGTGCTTACCTTTCTTCTCGTAAAAGTGCGCAGCACCTTTGATAGCAAGGTTATCTGACTCTGTAGCACCTGACGTGAAAACAATCTCACGTGGGTCTGCATTTAGTAGATCGGCAATTTGCTCACGAGCATTATCTACTGATTCTTCTGCCTGCCAGCCGTAACGGTGTGAACGAGATGCAGGGTTACCGAAGTTACCGTCCATCGTCATGCACTGAACCATTTTTTCAGCAACACGTGGATCGACTGGGCATGTAGCTGAATAGTCAAAGTAAATAGGCAGTTTCATTTTCTACTCCAATGTAAAAACTGACCGCTAAGAGCGGGCATTAACACCGTGAGGTGCTGCACTAATCGTTGTAGTGCTCGTATTTTTATGTGCAAAACCATTATTAACCGCAAGATCGATATCTTGACGATCAGAAATCTCTAAAACTTCGTTATCTTTCATTAGCTCACCGAGCGTAATGTCGTTTAAGAAGCTGCTGATTCGGGAGCTTAAATCACGCCATAAAGTGTGAGTTAAACAACGAGTACCACCTTGGCAATCTGCTCGACCGTGACACTTAGTTGCATCGACTGATTCGTCAACTGCAGCAATTACAGTTCCGACAGCGATGTCGCTCGCTTCAGCACCTAAACGGTAACCACCGCCAGGACCACGAACACTAGCAACCAAGCCAGCTTTACGTAACTTAGAAAAAAGTTGTTCTAAGTAAGATAACGAGATGCCTTGTCGCTCTGAAATATCAGCCAGAGGAACTGGGCTTTTTTGCGAATGCAGTGCTACATCTAGCATAGCTGTTACCGCATATCTTCCTTTAGATGTAAGTTTCATATCACACCGTATCCACATTGTTTATGTGGTTGGAATTTTCCCATACCCGACTAAATTGGTCAAGTATTTAGTTGACTATTTTAGTCAGGTATTCACCCCTACAACTAGAGTGGGCTTTATTTGTCGTTTTTGCTCTTCTCAATTGAAGTCAAAATACCACGTAGAGTATTGATCTCTTGCAGTTCAGGACGAGCTCGGCTAAACAGACGACGTAGCTTGTTCATCACCTGACCCGGTTTATCCTTAGAGATAAATTGGGTATCAATGATCACTTTTTCAAGGTGCTCATAGAACATTTCTAGTTCTTCGTGACGAGGGTACTCATCTTGTTGCTGCGGCTGGTACTGGCTCGCCACCATATCAAGGTGTGCTACACGCACTTCATAGCTAAGAGTCTGTACTGCCATTGCTAGGTTTAGTGAGCTGTATTCTGGGTTTGCAGGAATACATACATGGAAATGACACTTCTGAAGCTCATCATTGGTTAAGCCTGTACGCTCACGGCCGAACACTAACGCTACAGGGTGCTTTTGACCTTCAACTGCAAATTTTTGTCCACATTCACGCGGCTCAAGCATTGGCCATTCAAGCGTACGAGAGCGTGCACTCGAACCAACCACCAAACCACAGTCTTTTACTGCTTCATCCAGTGTAGAAACGATGGTCGCGTTTTCCGCGATGTCACCTGCACCCGCAGCCAGTGCTAAGGTCTGCTCGTCAACTTCACATTGAGGGTCTACAAGAACTAACTGACTCAAACCCATCACTTTCATTGCGCGAGCTGCTGATCCGATATTTCCCGAATGAGACGTACCAACCAGAACGACTTTTACATTGTCTAACATGCTATATGACACCACTTTAAAAATAATCGCGAGATATTAACACATAGCTAAGTAAAATGGTCAGACCCTTCTCGGAATGTGAAATCAAGAGTTCAAAAAATAACCACTTCCCTTTTTGGGAAACTTTGGTATACTCGCCGCCGCTTTATATTGTTCTTTAACATCTTGTGGGAAAAACCATATGCATCCAATGCTAAACATTGCGATACGCGCTGCGCGTAAAGCTGGCAACCATATTGCTAAATCTCTAGAAACAACTGATAAGATCGAATCGTCTCTAAAAGGTAACAATGATTACGTTACTAACATTGCTCAAGAAGCTGAGTACATGATCATTGAGACAATCAAATCATCTTACCCAGAGCACAGCATTATTTCTGAAGAGTCAGGCCTAACTGAAGGTAAAGATTCTGACGTACAATGGATCGTTGACCCACTAGATGGCACCAACAACTTTGTAAAAGGTTTCCCTCACTTCTCAGTATCTATCGCTGTTCGCATGAACGGTCGTACAGAAGTTGCTTGTGTTTATGACCCAATGCTAAACGAGCTATTCACAGCTCAACGTGGCGCTGGCGCTCAACTTAACAACGCTCGTATGCGTGTTACTCAACTAAAAGACCTTCAAGGTACTGTTCTAGCGACTGGTTTCCCATTCAAGCAAAAACAACACTCTGAATCTTTCATGAAGATCATCTCTGGTCTATTCGTTGATTGTGCTGATTTCCGTCGTACTGGTTCTCCAGCTCTTGACCTATGTTACCTAGCAGCTGGCCGTGTTGACGGTTACCTAGAACTAGGTCTTAAGCCATGGGATCTAGCAGCTGGCGATCTAATCGCTCGTGAAGCTGGTGCTATCATGACTGACTTTGCTGGCGGCACTGATTACATGACGTCTGGTAATGTTGTTGCTTCAAGCGCGCGTGGTGTTAAGTCTATTCTTAAGCACGTTCGTGAGAACTCTAACGAAGGTATGCTGAAGTAATTCAGACCTTGCGTTAATGCTCTTTAGTTAGAGCAGAAGATTTTCAAAGCCTCGCTATTGCGAGGCTTTTTTGTATCCGCGATACAAGATACGACCAAAATGTCGGTTAGTTACAGTGAGCACAAATCACTGCTCTGTAAGCTGTATTTAGATCGCCACTAGATAGTGACTTAGCTACTTTGGCACTTGGTATTGGTGTTGGTATTGGTAAATACGACAATGGTCAGTCGGTTCCAAAAGCTAACCCACAATATACAGACATAAAAAAACCGCTAGTTACCCAGCGGTTTTTTTGGTTTAGCGAAAGTTGTTAAGCCGCGGCCTAAGGCATTTCGTCAAACTCTTCACCTTCTTTATCCACTTGTGGTGGCATTAGGTGTTCACGCGTAATACCCAACTTCATAGCTAGTGCAGATGCAACGTAGATAGAAGAGTAAGTACCAACGGTAATACCCAGTAGAAGTGCAGTCGCAAAGCCGTGAATCATAGCGCCGCCCTGAACGAACAGTGCGATAACTACGAATAACGTTGTACCAGAAGTGATCAATGTACGGCTCAATGTTTGTGTGATTGAGCTGTTCAGTACTTCAGGTGCCTCGCCTTTACGCATCTTACGGAAGTTCTCACGAATACGGTCAAATACCACTATGGTATCGTTGAGGGAGTAACCGACTACCGTTAGCAAGGCTGCCACGATGGTAAGGTCGACCTCAATTTGCATTAGAGAGAACACACCTAGTGTGATGATAACGTCGTGCGCTAGGGCTAATACAGCACCTGCAGCTAATCGCCATTCAAATCGTACGGATACGTAGATCAAGATACAGATCAGAGAAACTAAGATCGCAAGACCACCAGCTTCTGTTAGTTCATCACCCACGTTTGGACCAACGAACTCGATACGACGCATCTCAACTTGCTCACCAGTACCATCTTTAATTGCAGACAGGATTTGGTTACCAAGCGTTTCGCCCGCAACACCATCACGTGGACGTAGACGAACCATTACCTCACGCGCAGAACCAAAGTTCTGAACCGTAGCATCACCAAAGCCTTCAGCTTCTAGTGCGCTTCGAATGTCAGGTAGGTTTGCTGGCTCCTCAAAGCCCACTTCAATCAGAGTACCGCCGGTAAAATCTAGACCCCAATTCAACGATTTCGTTGTTAGGGTGAAGATAGCAGTACCAATCATCAAGATTGAGAATAAAAAGGCAACCTTTGACCAACGCATGAAGTCGATCATTTTGTCTGCTTTTAGAATCTGAAACATATTAATTCCTAGCCTTAGATCGACAGTTTCTTAACGCGTTTGCCGCCATACATCAGGTTCACGATACAACGTGTTCCGATAATAGCTGTAAACATTGAAGTCAAGATACCGATTGATAACGTTACCGCAAAGCCTTTAATCGCACCTGTACCGACAGCAAATAGAATGATTGCTGTTAGTAGTGTGGTGATGTTGGCATCGGCGATTGTACTAAATGCGTTTGCATAACCTTGGTGAATCGCTTGTTGTGGACTACGTCCATCTCGAAGTTCTTCACGTATACGCTCAAAGATAAGAACGTTGGCATCGACTGCCATACCGACCGTCAATACGATACCGGCAATGCCTGGTAGCGTCATTGTCGCGCCAGGAATCATCGACATCACACCAATAATCAACACTAAGTTAGCCATCAGAGCGACGTTCGCAATCAAACCGAAAGTACGGTAGTAAAGCAGTGTAAACAGCATTACTGCAGCCATACCCCAAACCATCGCCATGATACCCATATCGATGTTTTGTTGACCCATAGATGGACCAATCGTACGTTCTTCTACAATCGAGATAGGCGCAATCAATGCACCTGCACGTAGTAGAAGTGCCAAGTTATGAGCTTCAGCCGTTGAGTCGATACCTGTAATACGGAAGTTACGGCCAAGCGCAGATTGAATCGTCGCTTGGTTAATCACTTCTTCGTGCTTACTTAGGATCACTCGGCCTTCAGGTGTTTTACGACCGCTGTCTTTATACTCTGCAAATACGGTTGCCATTAGCTTACCGATATTTTGACGAGAGAATGTAGACATCTTGCTACCACCTTCGCTGTCTAGCGAGATGTTAACTTGTGGGCGACCATATTCATCAACACTTGAGCTTGCATCTGTAATGCTAGAACCGCCTAAGATAACGCGTTTCTTAAGTACTACAGGACGACCATCGCGGTCTTGCTTAATTTCACTACCAGCAGGAGCACGGCCAGAAGCTGCAGCGGCCAAATCGGCACTGCTGTCCACTTCACGGAATTCAAGAGTCGCGGTTGCGCCTAAAATTTCTTTAGCACGAGCCGTGTCTTGAACACCTGGCAATTCCACTACGATACGGCTAGCACCTTGACGTTGAACCAAAGGCTCAGCAACACCAAGTTCGTTAACACGGTTACGTAGAATAGTAATGTTTTGCTCTACCGCATAATTGCGGATTTCTTGAAGACGAGTTTCAGTGAAGTTAGCAATCAAAGAGAAACGACCGTTAGATTCTGAATCTACGAACGTCATATCTTGGTGCTTAGATTGCAGAAGCGATTTCGCTTCAGCAAGCTGCTCTTCGTTACGCAGAATCACTTCAACCGCATCTTTACCCGATGGGCGAATAGCACGGTAGCGGATTTTCTCTTCACGAAGTTCACTGCGGAACGCTTCTTCTTGTTGGCCAACCAGTTTTTGCATCGCAGCGTCCATATCCACTTCCATTAAGAAGTGAACACCACCACGTAGATCAAGACCCAGTTTCATTGGTGCAGCACCAATAGATTCAAGCCAATCAGGAGTTGAAGCCGCTAGGTTTAAAGCTACGATAACGTCATCACCTAGTGCTTCTGTGATGATATCACGGGCACTGATTTGCGTATCTGTATCGTTAAATCGAACAAGAATGGAACCGTTTTCGAGAGCAACGGATTTAGTAGAAAGGTTTTCTGCTTCAAGAGCATTGGTGACAGCATCCAGCGTAGACAGATCTACAGAGGCGCCACGCGCCCCTGTAACTTGAACTGCCGGATCTTCACCGTATATATTTGGAAGTGCGTACAACGCAGCGATAGCGATGGCAAACATCACCATCAAATACTTCCATAACGGATAACGGTTTAGCACAGCGAGGATCCTCTAGCTGTTTATAGTGATTTCAGAGTACCTTTTGGTAGCACTGCTGTAACGAAGTCCTTCTTGATAACGACTTCGTTGTTTGCGTTCAGTTCGATAGCAACGTAGTCGCTGTCTTCAGCAATCTTAGTGATCTTGCCGATTAGGCCGCCGCTTGTAAGAACTTCATCGCCTTTGCCCATAGAAGACATAAGGCTCTTGTGCTCTTTAACACGCTTAGCTTGTGGACGGTAGATCATGAAGTAGAAGATCACAGCGAACATACCTAGCATGATAAGCATTTCGAAACCGCCGCCTGCTGGTGCACCTTCTGCTGCTGCGTGAGCTTGAGAAATAAACATTTAAAACATCCTCTATTATATTTTCGTAATTGTTTGTCTAATTGGGTCGTATCCCTTTATTTTCAAGCCCCATCACTCGGAAGAGAGATAGGGCTCGCAAAAAAGAAATACTAAGATTCTTTACCTAGTGGTGGCACTTCACGCCCCATTCTTGCGTAGAACTCTGCAACGAACTCTTCAAAGCGATCTTCATCGATAGACTGACGAATGTCTGACATTACTCGTTGGTAGAAACGCAGGTTGTGAATCGTGTTCAGTCGAGCACCTAGGATTTCGTTACAACGATCCAAATGGTGTAAGTACGACTTGCTGTAGTTCTTACAAGTGTAACAGTCACAATCTGAATCTAGTGGTGTTGTATCGGTTTTATGCTTCGCATTACGGATCTTGATCACACCTTCCGTTACAAACAGGTGACCATTACGTGCATTTCGCGTTGGCATAACACAGTCAAACATATCGATACCGCGACGAACACCTTCAACCAAGTCTTCAGGTTTGCCTACACCCATTAGGTAACGAGGCTTATCTTCAGGCAGTTGAGGACATGTGTGCTCAAGAATGCGGTGCATATCTTCTTTTGGTTCACCTACTGCTAGACCACCTACTGCGTAACCGTCAAAGCCAATTTCTGTTAGGCCTTTAACGGATACATCACGAAGGTCTTCGTATACGCCACCTTGTACAATACCGAACAGTGAGTTCGGGTTTTCTTGCTTATCAAAATGATCACGTGAACGCTGAGCCCAACGAAGAGACATCTCCATTGAGTCTTTAGCTTCTTTGTGCGTTGCAGGATAAGGCGTACATTCGTCAAAGATCATTACAATGTCTGAACCTAGATCCTTTTGGATTTCCATCGACTTCTCAGCGTCCATGAAAATCTTGTCACCGTTTACAGGATTACGGAAATGAACACCTTCTTCAGTGATTTTACGCGTTGCACCTAGGCTGAATACTTGGAAGCCACCTGAATCAGTCAAGATAGGACCTTTCCAGTTCATGAAATCGTGCAAATCACCGTGCAGTTTCATGATTTCTTGACCAGGACGTAGCCATAGGTGGAATGTATTACCTAATAGGATTTCAGCACCTGTGTCTTTTACTTCTTCAGGTGTCATGCCTTTTACCGTACCGTAAGTACCTACAGGCATAAATGCTGGGGTTTCAACGGTACCGCGTTCAAACTGAAGTTGACCACGACGTGCGCCGCTATTAGTTTTTTTAAGTTCGTATTTTAATTTCACGAAGCCTCCAATATGCCAGAGAAACAATCTGACTGTTAATTCAGAACCTTAGGCCAAACAAAAGTTCAGTCTAGTGGGTTCTATGAGGAGCGGTCGCGTATTCCTTGCGAGAGATTAGACAGACACCCTGCCCGACTCCTAGCTTACTGCTAGCACCCGTAAATTCTGCTTATATCGTTTATAACCAGCTAAAATTAGCTCGTTTTCTTATTGATGAACATCGCATCACCGTAGCTGAAGAAACGGTATTCGCTCTTCACTGCGTGATCGTATGCGCCCATCACATTGTCGTAGCCAGCAAATGCACTCACCAACATAATCAGCGTTGATTCTGGTAAGTGGAAGTTGGTAATCAAGCAATCCACCAGCTGATATTCATAACCAGGGAAGATGAAGATTTCTGTGTCACCAAAGAAAGGAACTAACTCAGTGCCATTTTTCAATGCATCTTGAGCCGCACTTTCTAGTGAACGCACAGAGGTTGTACCAACGGCAATAATACGCCCGCCACGTGCTTTTGCAGCAGCTACGGCATCCACCACTTCTTGCGGTACTTCAACGTACTCAGCATGCATGTGGTGGTCATTGATATTATCGACTTTTACTGGCTGGAACGTACCAGCACCAACGTGAAGTGTCACGTAAGCAAACTCAACACCTTTTTCTTTCATGTCAGCCATTAGCTTATCATCAAAGTGAAGGCCTGCTGTTGGCGCAGCAACCGCACCCGGCTTTTCATTATAGACAGTTTGGTAGCGCTCTTTATCGGCGTCTTCATCTGGACGATCGATGTAAGGAGGCAGTGGCATGTGACCAACACTGTTAAGAATCTCTAAAACGCTTTGATCGGATGTGAAATGGATTTCAAATAACGCATCATGACGTGCCACCATTTCAGCTTCATACTCATCGTTCTCACCAAGGAACAATTTGGTACCCGGTTTCGGTGATTTAGAACAACGAACATGCGCAAGAATGCTTTTCTCATCCAGCATACGTTCAACCAACACTTCAAGCTTACCGCCTGATGCCTTGCGACCGAATACACGAGCAGGAATCACGCGAGTGTTATTAAAAACAACAAGATCGCCTGGCTCAACCAAGTCTAAAACGTCTTTAAACGAACCATCAGCTAGGTTGCCATTGTTGCCATCTAATTTAAGTAGGCGGCTTGCTGTGCGCTCCTCTTGAGGGTAGCGAGCAATGAGTTCATCTGGTAGGTCAAAGTGAAAATCTGAAACTTGCATGTGTCGAGTCTTGTCTTAGTTGATGATATTAATGCCGTTGACGAATATTAAGTCGAAGTTGCCGAACAATCGTTTCGGTAAGTAAATCGTTACCAGAAACACATCGTAAACATGACTAAAAATTTCGCAGTGGGCTAGTATAGGCACACGAGCCGCAATAGCAAGGTTTACAGCATTGGATTATTGTAAAGAGTCGTAAAATAATACGACCACTCCCCCTCATAAAAAAACCAAAATTAGTTGCATGAAACTCACCCAAAAATGCGTTAGATCTCAGTTATTTTTGGGATAAAAAACTATAGTAATAGCAACAAATAAAAAAGAAGGAGGTCCGTATGATCAAGGTTGAAGATATGATGACTCGCAACCCTCATACCCTATTGCGCTCACACTCACTGGCCGATGCAAAGCACATGATGGAAGCGCTTGATATCCGCCATATTCCGGTTGTTGATGCCGACAGACAACTACTTGGCGTCGTCACACAGCGAGACGTTCTTGCCGCTCAAGAATCTAGCCTACAAAACATCCCACAAGCTCAATCCTATACTCTTGCAACACCACTCAATGACATCATGCACAAGAGTGTTATGTCTGTAGAGCCGCGCGCAGGACTAAAAGAGTCTGCTGTTTATATGCAGAAACACAAAGTGGGCTGTTTACCTGTCGTAGAGAACCACGAACTCGTGGGCATCATTACAGACAGCGATTTCGTTACGATAGCCATTAACCTGCTAGAGCTACAAGAAGAAGCGGAACCGGAAGAGGTAAATTAACCACTATTCACCAATAGACACGCTAAGGAAAGAGAGCGAATCCTTAGCGTTGCTGTACGTTATTACGAAGAATTTCAGGGCTACGTGAAATAGACGGAACTTTAGGTGTATGTCGGATAACGACTGTCGGTTCTAGCAACATAGCTTTTGGAAAAGACTCTCCGATTTGAATCAACTCCATCATCATATCAAAACCTAACAGCGCAATTTGATGTATTGGTTGCTTAACACTTGAAAAGCCCAATGACTGGGCAATAAATGTGTCATCAAACCCTACAATATCAACCCTTTCAAGCAGTTGACTGTCTACTGATTTTAACCCATTAAATAGATGACTAGCCGATATATCATCGGAACAAAATACAGCTTCCAGTGGCGAAGAATTATCGACGATCAAGTGTTGGATATATTCTGTCAACGACTCCGTAGTATAGGGAGCTAACACATGTTTTTTATCCAACAGGATATCGCGAGACTTTAGTTCTGTTTGAAAACCAATAAAGCGATCCGATTGAATATCACTGGCTCCAATAAAGCCAATACGACGATACCCTCGCTTAGCAAAATAACAGGCAACTTGCTCACCCCCGTGCTGGTGATGAGTTCCTATACTCGCAACAGTAGGGTCTGTCGCTGTCAACAATACGACAGGAAACGGTAGCTCACCTAATGGCTCTAGATGTTCTTTTTTCAACGAGCGAGGGATTAGAAAAACACCATCAACCTTATGGTTGATGCACTCCGAAAGAAACGTCTTCTCTAACTGTAAATTATTCCGGCTATTAAACAACAGTATACTTCGGCCATGCTTGTAGGCCTCTTCCTCAAGAACATCCACTAACTGAGTAAAGAAAGGATTCGACATATTTCGCACAATGACAGCAAACAGCTTAGTTGGCTTTTTACGCTTCGCAGGCGGTTTCTGATAGTTCAGAGCTTCCATCGCACTAATCACAGACAGCTTTGCTTGCTCTGAGACACGCTCACTACCATTTAGCACCCTTGATACTGTCGCGATTGATACACCCGCACGTTTAGCAACATCCCTAATAGTCATGTTCACTCATTCTCTTTAACAATCTACCAACCCAATACATTAACCAAAATCATGTAACAAGACTTGGTGTTACATCACAAACGACTACAGATTTAGCCAATATTCACTCAGAACGACTGGAGAATTCGTCCTCACTATTTTATCAAATCGTCACCCTACCTATGATTTAAACCAAGCAACATGATTAGGTAAGCCATCGTGCAAGAACAAAAATACAAAACAATCAATTTAGCAACGGCTAGTGAAATAACTAAGTTTACTGAAATAGAAAGATCATCAGAAATGAGACCTTTATTTCATATTACGCCTCCCCATGGTTTATTAAATGATCCAAATGGTTTTTGTTTTTTCAATAATCAATACCATTTATTTTACCAATGGTTTCCATTCGATACCTACCATGGAATGAAGCATTGGATGCATTTAACTTCTAATGACCTATTAAATTGGGAGAGGCATGGTTCTAAAATAACACCAAAAGAAAGCTATGAATCTCACGGAGCATATTCCGGCAGTGCTTTTGTAGAAAATAATAACGCTTATTTATTTTATACAGGAAACATTAAAAAAGGATCATCTCGAGATGCAAACCAATGTTTAGCATTACTCGATAACACTAATGCCGTCACCAAGTATAGTCCGAATCCAGTGATTAAGTCGGTTCCCAAGGGGTATACCGGGCATGTACGAGATCCCAAAATCCTTAAACACAATGAACACTATTACATGTTGCTCGGTGCACAGCGAGAAGCCGATCTATCAGGGGCAATCATCATATATCAATCGGATGACTTGCTCCGTTGGGAATTCAAAGGAGAATTAGATCTTCAGTTCTCAGGGGAATTCTTAACCGGTTACATGTTCGAATGTCCTGATCTATTAAACGTTGACGGCCATGACGTTTTAATTTTTTCACCGCAAGGTAGCAAGGCAAACGGAAGTCGATTCCATAACCGATTCAACGTTATCTATTGTTTAGGCAGCATCAACTTCGAAAAACTGACCTTTGAAGTTGAACACTGGGATGAATTGGACCGTGGGTTTGATTTTTATGCCCCACAAACTATGGCGAACACCCCAGATGAGCAAACTCTTATTGCATGGGCAGGGACCGATGAAGAACTACCAAGTCGCCAATTTGGCTGGGTTAACTGTTTAACATTGCCGAGAACACTATCAATTCTTAATCGTCGCTTATACCAACAACCGAAGATTTTGCAATCTGACTCTTTTAATAAGCGTCCATTGGAAATAAATAAAACCAATATACCCATTAAGTTAGAGCAACTTTCATTTTCACTCGATGTAAATGAGTTCAATGGAAATATAAAAATATCCATCGAAACTAAAAATAAGAAATTGTTATTCTCTATTAAAGACAGAGATATTCACTTAGATCGAAGCCAATATAACCACCATCCAGAAGATTGGGAATTTGGAAGCGTCAGACATCACAGAACAAATTATGACATAACGGATGTCAAATTTATATGTGACCAAAGCATCATTGAGATATACCTCAACAATGGACGAGATGTATTTACTTGTTTGTTTTTCCCTGAAAATGAAGAACACAGATTAAATATATTACAAAAAGAAGATACCGATATGGATATCAAACTTAACTACCTTACAATATAATAAAATGGTGAACAAAATGAATTATGACGCTACCGTAAACGAGATACTCGAGAGTATCGGGGGCATAGAGAACATCCGCAACGCAGAACACTGCGCCACACGCTTGCGCCTCATCCTAAAAGACAACGAAAAAGTTGATTCTGAAAAAGCAAAAGAAATTAAACAGATCAGCGGCTACTTTTATCAATCAGGTCAACACCAATTTATTATTGGCACTGGTACAGTCTCTCACGTTTATGACTCATTAAAGCACGCATTAGGCGGAGAGCTTGATAACTCAGATTTTAAACAAGATGCCTTCGCAGATATGACCATAAGTCAAAAAGTGGTTCGCACTCTCGCCGATATTTTGATCCCACTGATCCCAGCACTAGTGACCACCGGCTTACTGATGGGTTTACGTGGCATGATGCTGCATTCTGGCATGAGTTTCTCACCCGAAACGCTTGCCCTATTTAGCATGCTAACCGACACTGCCTTTGCCTTCTTACCCGTTTTAATCGCTTATTCTGCGGCAAAGAAATTCGGTGGCAATGCTATTATTGCCATCGTTGTTGGTTTGATGATGGTCGCCCCACAATTACCTAATGCTTGGGTGGTAGCCTCTGGCGGTGCCGAGCCGATGATGGTCAACTTATTGGGAATCAACTTCCCATTAGTGGGCTACCAAGGCACTGTACTTCCAGCAATATTCGCAGGTTGGTTTGTCTCTTACTTGGAGCGTAATCTACGCCGCTTCATTCCAGCAAGTATGGACCTAGTCTTCACTCCATTTTTAACCATTACGATTGCCGTATTTGTCATCTTGTTTGGCTTTGGTCCGATTCTACAAAGCATTGAACACGGCTGTACTTCTCTAGTACGTATGGCGCTCGACCTACCTCTTGGTATTGGTTACATCCTTTATGGTGCCGTTCAGCAAATGATCGTGATCACCGGTCTACACCATGCTCTTGGTGTCATTGAGATTGGCTTATTAAATGAAACTGGTGTTAACCCACTGCAACCTCTTGGTACTGCTTCAATGGCAGGTCAATTTGGCGCTGCGATAGCCGTCGCGACTCTACTGAAAGATAAACTGAAAAAAGGTAATGCCTACAGTGCTTCGATCTCCACATTATTTGGTATTACAGAGCCACTTCTGTTCGGTGTGAACTTACAATATGGAAAAGTCTTTGTCTTTGGAATGGTAGGCGGTGCTGTAGGTGGGCTTGTTACTTACTTACTCAACATCAGTGCAACCGGTATGGGCATTACCTTTATTCCAGGTATTCTTCTTTATTCGCAATCACTTTCGGCAGTCATTGGTTACCTAACCGTTATAGCTAGTGCATTTGCCACAGCATTTATGCTGACTCGCATCTATAACCCAGTTAAAAACGCTTAATCAACTTTGGGTGATTTGCTTCCCCCTAGGCAAGTCACCCATTTCCCACCTACTTATGCTCAGGTGGGCTTCTATATGAGGAAATAATGATGAATAAGGTATGGTTAACTGGCGATGCTGTGGTGGATTTGATTCCTGAGAGCGACTCTACCTACTTAAAATGTCCAGGCGGCGCCCCCGCAAACGTTGCGGTTGGTATTGCTCGTTTATCAGGTCAAGCTAGTTTTTTTGGCCGAGTTGGTAATGATCCACTTGGTCGTTTTATGTCAGAAGTTCTCCAAGAGCAAGGGGTTGATACTTCCCAACTCAAACTCGATGAAAAACACAGAACATCAACCGTGCTGGTCGATCTTGACCAAGATGGCGAACGAACTTTTACCTTCATGGTAAAACCCAGTGCAGATCAGTTCATTACAGAAGATGATATCCCAACCTTTAATCAAGGTGAGTGGCTACACTGCTGTTCAATCGCATTAGCAAATGAGCCAAGCAGAAGTACTACGCTGAAAGCGCTTAAAGCAATCAAATCAAAAGGAGGATTTGTTAGCTTTGACCCCAACCTAAGAGAAGAGGTGTGGCGAATCCCTGAAGAGATTCGTCCTATCGTTATGCAAGCCATCGCCTTAGCAGATGTGGTTAAGTTTTCAGAAGAAGAACTGCTTTTTCTTACAGAAAGCAACACTTTAGAATCAGGACTAACAGCACTAGACCAATTGAAAATCCCAGTCACTTTGGTCACCTTAGGTGCTACGGGTTCGTTGATGATAGTAGATGGACAACGAGAGCACATTGCTAGTCAAAAAGTTCAAGCTATTGATACTACTGGTGCGGGAGATGCCTTTGTCGCAGGTCTACTCGCCTACCTCTCACAATACGAGGAATGGCATCAACCTGAAATCATTCGACAAGCAGTAATGTGGGGCAATGGCTGCGGGGCATTAGCAACAACACAGAAAGGCGCAATGACCGCTTTACCAGAGAAAAGAAAGCTACTCACATCCCTAAATAAGCTTTAACCCAACAATATAGATAGCCTAATAATCAAGCTATTAGGCTATACCAAACCGAATTTTCCTACTCCATGACTTTGTAATACAAATTAAAGATGCGTTAATAATACGGAAGAGGCCCAAGCAATAACTCTCAGCTGATGTGAAACCAGACGAACAACAAGCAAAATCCAATAATATCAACAACCTATTTACCCATCATTCTTAGACATCAAAATATAGTGGATACATACTATTTATTGATATATTTATCGTTAGAATCATGTAAGAATTTGTTAAGAATAAAAACAAGCTGCCTTACTAGGAATGATATTTATGAGTTTAAAGAAATTGCTGTCCTTAGGTTTTGGCGTGATTCTCGCGCTAATTTTGGTTATTTCAGTCGTTGCTTCATTACGCTTTTATCAATCGAGTGATGGGTTTAACACCTACCGCTCTCTTGCAATAACAAGTGTCTCAACAGGTCGAATCCAAGCCAATATACTGGAAGCTCGTTTATCTGCACTTAAATATATTAAGAACCCTATTCCGTCACATGCTTCTGAACTGAATATACGTATCACCGCATCAAATCAATTGATAGATGAAATATTAGACTCTCATCTTGACGATCTACACAAAAATGAATTCCTAACGATAAAGAAGCAGCTTGATCAATATAGCCAAGGCTTTAACAAGGTTGTTCAACTTGTCAATACTCGAAACAACCTAGTTCAAGAGGCCTTAGACCCATCAGGGGTCAATATGCGTGAGGCAGTGACTAACCTAATGACCCAGGCTTCAGCTGAAGAAGATTTAGAAGTTGCTGTCAGTTCAGGACAGCTTCAGCAGCATGTATTGCTATCAAGATTGTACGCTTCTAAATTTCTGACGAGCAATAAAACAGAAGATGCTCAGCGTGCTGAAAAAGAGTTTGCCTCTGCCGCACTACTTGCAGAAACAATCGAATCTCAACTCATGTCGATGGAACAAATCAACTACTTAAACGATTTCACTAGTGCCTTCAAAATTTACCGCAACACATTTTCAAAGATCGTTGACACTATAAACACGCGAAATGGCATCATTTCAGGGACTCTTGATCTTGCTGGTGTTAATGCAGCAAAAACAATTGAAGAGATAAAGCTATCAACAAAGTCAGAGCAAGACTCTGTCGGGCCTAATATGGTCGAGCGATTCTCTAACGCGCAATTTGTGCTTGGCGTTCTTTCAATTCTCGTCGTCGCCGCTTCTCTTAGCATTGCCGTTTCGATTTACCGCAGTGTATGGAAAGTCGTTGGAGGAGAGCCAAGTGACATCCAAGCAATTGTTGCCGAAGTCGCCGCTGGTGATCTTTCAAAGCAGATTCCAATTACGGGTAAAGAAACCGGTATATACGCAAACACTTTAGAAATGCGCCAAGAACTACGTCGAATCATCGATGGTTTCCACCAGATTTCAGACAATGTTTCAGCCGCCTCCGTTGAGCTAACCGCAGTAATGAGCCAAACAGAAGGAAATGCTCAACAAGAACTGAGTCAAATGGAACAAATCGCGACAGCCATCAATGAACTTTCTAGTACTGCGAGTGAGGTTAGCCAGAATGCAGCTAGCGCAGAGAGCGCTGCAACTGGGGCAACGACAAATGTCAAAGATGGCAGTGTTTCACTCGATGCATCAGATGATATATCACGAAAAGTTGAAGACTCGATCGAAGAAACATCAAACATCGTTAATCAATTGCAAGAGTACTCGGTAGAGATCGGTAGTGTTATTGAAGTGATCAATTCAATTTCTGAGCAAACTAACTTACTTGCGTTAAATGCAGCCATTGAAGCCGCTCGAGCGGGAGAGCAAGGCCGAGGCTTTGCGGTAGTTGCAGATGAAGTTCGTTCTCTTGCCGCTAAAACACAACAATCAACGGTCGATATTCAAGAAATAATATCTCGCCTTCAGGCTCAAGCGAAAGATGCGAACCAATTTATGCAATCCAACCTTTCGTTAGCAGAAGAATCTAGACAGTATAGCGAACAGCTTCGTGCTGCATTCGCTTCTATCACTGACTCTGTACAACTAATATCTGATATGAACACACAAGTAGCCACAGCGTCTGAAGAACAATCAGGCGTAACACAAGATATTTCACAAAATGTTTCTCTGACCTTTGATATTGTTCATCAAAATGTTTCAGGAATTGAGCAGAGCAAACAGGCAAGTGAAGAACTCTCTTCATTAGCTGTTAAGCAAAAAGACTTGCTGAGTTTTTTCAAAATCTAACGTTATAGTAAAATAGATAAATAAGCTTCTAACGCCACTATTTGTGGCGTTTTTCTTTTCAAATGAACAAACAAAAAGAGCAGCCAAATAGCTGCTCTTTTTCTTTTGAATTTTACTTTCTAGTTTTTTAAAGCAATTCAGAGACCACATCAGCTAACTGATGAAAGGTTTCAAGACGTGACGAGCTTGGTCGCCATACAAGGCCTATGTCTCGGTATGCTTGTTGACCGGGAGGGTCAATCACCACTAAATTCTGATTTTGCAACAAACCATGATCGATCGCCATTTGTGGAATAAAGGTGGTTCCTAAACCATTTGCCACCATTTGTACCAACGTATGTAGGCTTGTGGCGGTGAACGGGTTTATCTTCTCTTTGTCGGTTAGCTTACAAGCTGATACCGCGTGCTCGGTTAAGCAGTGCTCGTTCTCTAACAAGAATACAGATTCGTCTGGCAGGTCATCATATTTAATCGGAACACGAATACCATCGGCTTGATTGCGGCTGATTACCATTCTGAAAGGGTCTTGCCCAACAACTTTGCTCTCCATGTTGTAGATATCGACAGGCAAAGCCAGAATCAGTACATCCAACTCACCATGACGCAACGCAGCCAATAGGTTAGTGGTCGTGTCTTCCCGTAACAACAAGTTCAACTGTGGAAAACGTTGGTTCGCTTCTTGTACCAAATCGCACAATAGGAATGGAGCAATAGTAGGAATACACCCTACTCGCAACTGCCCTTGCATCGCGTCTCCATTACATAGATTTCCGAGCTCAACCAAGTCTTGCCCTTTCGCCAATAACTCTCGACCGTGCTTAACCACCAGCTCACCCGCTTGAGTGAAAACCAATGGGCTCTTTTTATCTTTCTTCTCATAAAGCGGGCAACCAATGAGTTCTTCCAGATTTTGAATGCCTTTACTTAGTGTCGATTGACTCACGAAGCAGCGATCCGCAGCGTCGCTAAAGTGGCGAGTTTCGTGAAGAGTAACAAGATAGTGAAGTTGCTTAAGACTTGGCCATTTATTCATGAAATTACTTTGTAATATGAGTTGGATAACTTAAGTGAAGGTCATTTGACCTAAGGAACGGACAAAGAATAAGCTTATCGCTTTTTTCGATTAACTTAATCTATTTAATTCGCTTTTTTCTATAGTACCGATTGTACTATAGTTTGTCCCGTAGAAACGGAGCCCAAACAAAGATGTGTTGGGCCAACTAATTTTTTAGGAGATTCCAAATGGTACTAGTAGGTCGTCAAGCCCCTGACTTTACTGCAGCAGCTGTTCTAGGTAACGGTGAGATCGTTGATAACTTCAACTTCGCAGAATTCACTAAAGGTAAGAAAGCTGTAGTTTTCTTCTACCCACTAGACTTCACTTTCGTTTGTCCTTCAGAGCTAATCGCTTTCGACAACCGTCTAGAAGATTTCCAAGCTAAAGGCGTTGAAGTAATCGGTGTTTCTATCGATTCTCAATTCTCTCACAACGCATGGCGTAACACTGCTATCGCTGATGGCGGTATCGGTCAAGTTAAATACCCTCTAATTGCTGACGTTAAGCACGAAATCTGCAAAGCATACGATGTTGAGCACCCAGAAGCAGGCGTTGCTTTCCGTGGTTCTTTCCTAATCGACGCAGAAGGCCTTGTACGTCACCAAGTAGTTAACGATCTTCCACTAGGTCGTAACATCGACGAAATGCTACGCATGGTAGACGCACTAAACTTCCACGAGAAGAACGGTGAAGTATGTCCTGCACAATGGGAAGAAGGTAAATCAGGTATGGACGCATCTCCACAAGGTGTTGCTGCATTCCTATCTGAGCACGCTGACGACCTAAGCAAGTAATTACCTCTTAAGCCCGAACTCAACGCGGGTTAATGGTTGGAAGACTCTCTATAAAGAGAAATAAAGCATAAGCTAATAGCGCAAAGCGCACCGCCAATCAGTTAAGAAGTAAAGTCCTATTAAAAGCCCGAAGTTAACGCTTCGGGCTTTTTTCATCTCTCTCCGACGACAATTCTCTACCTAAACCGTCTCTGCAACATTTAATAGAGGCAGTTACAAGAACAAACTTTACCCCTATTTTCCTCTGCTACCACCTATTCATATCCGTATCTAGGTTGTTATGATTTCGTCCGTATCTTTTTGAACGGATAAATACGATGAACACCGAAATTGAAGTCTGTATTGATAACTTAGAATCTCTATATAACGCACTATCTGGTGGCGCGAATCGAATTGAGCTTTGCTCTTCATTAGCACTTGGCGGGTTAACTCCAAGCTTCGGAATGATGAAGCAAGCGGCAAAAATTTCGTCCGTACCAGTTTATGCCATGATACGACCGAGACAAGGTGACTTCATATTCGATTATGACGATATACTCTGTATGCTGGAAGATATTGAAGCTTGTGCGAGAGCAGTTCTGGGTGTACTAACACCTGATGGTGAGATTGATATGTCTGCAATGCAAATTCTCTCAAGCAAGGCTCACCAACTCAAACTAGCAATCACCTTCCACCGTGCAATCGACCAACTTCAGGATTATAAAGTACCGTTAGAGCAGATTATTGAGCTTGGATGTGAAAGAATCCTGACGTCAGGACTTGCTATTAATGCAGAGCAAGGCATCAATGTGCTCGCAGATATGGTCAAACAAGCCGATGGCAGAATCGATATCATGGCTGGTGCTGGCGTCAACGCAACGAATGCCAAAATGATTCAAAGCACCACCCAAGTACCTGCACTTCACCTTTCAGGTAAATCGACAAGACCGAGTCTAATGGAAAGCAATTCAAGCGCTCAAATGGGCAGTAATGATGTTGATGATTATCAGATACCAGTAACTGATGCGAATAAGATATCCAATGTGAGAGCTGCCCTCACCGCTTAGGGTAATCGTCACTAACACAAATCCAGAGAACCACGCTGACGAATCTAGCGGACTGGCGTATATTAGAGTGAATAGCACAGAAAATTTTCATGGATAGATATGGCTAAAGACCTATTCAGCTCTCTTGATTTAAACCTGTTACGAACATTTCTGATTGTTTATCAAGAAAAAAACACCAGAAAGGCTGCGGAACGTTTATTCGTTTCTCAGCCAGCGGTTAGCCAAGCCCTACAAAAGCTAAGGCACCACTTCAACGATGACCTTTTTGTGAAAGTATATGGTGGGTTACAACCTACCTATTTCAGCAAACAACTAGCGAATGAGCTTTCACCTCATTTAGATGGTTTGAAAGCCGCCGTTAACTCTTCAAATACCTTTGACCCAAAGCAAATTGACTACCCAATAAAAATCGCTTTGTCTCCAGTGGTACTCGCATGTTTATCAGGGACTCTTTACAAAACCATCAAACAACAAGCCCCAAACTGTGAGTTAGAATTAACGAGCTGGAGTACGTCGTCTGTAAAAGATATTCAAAAAGAAGATGCCTTATTAGGTGTTGCTTATCAACTCACCAACATTTCCAAAGAGATTTATGTTCAGAAGCTCGTTGATATTAAAGGGCGCTTATTTGTACGAAAAGAGCACCCGATTAAAGAGTCTACTGTCACCCCACAAGATTTAGCAGGTTATGAGATTGCATCGCTAATATCACCAGGATGGAACGATAACTTCAGTCAAGCTTCACGAATATTAGAATCCTACTCTATTCCTCATCGAATTGGGTTTCGTTCCGAGATGGTATTGGCGCTTATTGATGTCCTACTAAACTCTGATATGTATATGCCTCATTCCAACCTCTTTCCTATCGACAACTATCCCAACCTGAGAGCTATTGATGTAGATGTCGCTAACGACTTAAAAATGGTGGGAGTGTATAGCCATATCCATACGAAAAATCGTAATAACCCTCTCACATGTGGCTCAGTAATGTCATTAAAGAATCGTTAAACGAACAGATCAATAAGTAGGGCTTATTACTATTATGCAAAACACTACTTAGCCTAAAAATAAAACACTGTTTAATATTGGCTCTATCAAAACGGATACTGAACTACGAAGGATCGTGCAGTTAAACCCTAAATAGAGACTAATATGAAAATTGCACTTACTACCCTAATTTCAGCTTCACTTCTTTCTGTTCCTGCTCTTGCAAACAACTTTGACAACCAACACCGTGTTGGTATCGGTTACAGCAAAACCCAAGTTGCCGAATGGCTAACCGACGACACTGTTGATTGGGGGAACGGTATCAAACTTGAATATGGTTATGAGTTTAACCGTATCGTAGTTATCAACGTTTCTTATGCAACGAACAGTGACGACGAAAACGTTGGGGGGATAAAAGCCGAGATCGATGGCTACAAGTTCCAAGTTGACGCTGACATCGGTTATAAATTTGAATTAGATGGCTTCTCTTTGAAACCTTATGGTGTCCTTGGTCTAGCGCGTCAAAGCGAAGATAATTCTATTGGCTATTCAGATACTATGTGGACTGAATCATACAACGATACCAGCTTCGTTGTTGGTCTCGGTGGTCGAGCAGAATTTGGACCACACCTATACACTGACATGCGCTTTGAATTCGCGAGCTACGATGACGTAGATTACGACACATTCTCATGGACTGTCGGTTACCGCTTCTAATAAATTGAAAAAGCCAGCGTCTAAGCTGGCTTTTTACGATCAATAATTTCCATTTCCTTGGTGGAACACCTTATCCAAGCTTTGACCGCCTTCGAGCGAAAGTTCTGAAGCCAATCTATTCAAATCAAAATTCATTGCAGCCAAGGACGGCTAATTTCTCTAGGTATTTTTATGCAGATAAAGTCTCCCCTACTTTTAATTACCGTCCTTTCTACTTCCGTTTCAGCAAGTGGTCTTCACTTATCTCCTGAACTAAAGATTGGTTCTTATCATGGCATTGGAATGCAAGCAGGCATTACTGATGTGGCGAATCTAGGCGCAGTTTACCTGAGCTATTCTCACCTTTGGTATGACAGCGACCTGATACGATGAAACTGTCGATGCGTACCGCATTGGTATTCAAAATATGTTTGGAAGAAATCAGAACCACGGCTTTCAGGCGGAGATTGGTGTAGCGAGTTATGACGGAACAAAAACGCGCAATGGCGAAGTTGAAGAGAAGACAGCACATGGATTAAGTCTTGGTGGAGCCTACGTTTACCAAGCAACGCCAGTGCTTGGGCTACGAGCTGGTGTTGATATGAATATTTTTGATCACAATAAGACCTTCGTGCCTTACGACACAACAATCAACCTTAACCTCGGTGCAATAATTCGCTTCTAAAGTTAATACCTACTTCAGTGCGTCATCTAGGCTTTGATCACCAAGGTGGCGTACATCTTTACCTTTCACAAAGTAGATAATGTATTCACAGATATTTTGGCAACGATCTCCCACTCGCTCAATCGCGCGAGCTGACCACATCACTTGCAGGATGTTGGGGATGTTCTTAGGATCCTCCATCATGTACGTCATCAACTGACGAATCACAGCTTCATATTCCGCATCCAGCTTATCGTCAAGTTTATGTACTTCTGCTGCTGCATCGACATCCATACGAGCAAAAGCATCTAATACTTGATGCAGCATAGTAATTGCCTGACGACACAATGGCTCTAACGAGACGTGAAACTTTTGCTCTTTCGTTGAAGGGATCTCAATCGCACCCTGTGCGATTTTAGAGGCCACATCGCCAATACGTTCTAGATCAGTAATGGTTTTGATGATCGCCATTATCAAACGCAGATCTTTGGCAGTCGGCTGACGCTTCGCGATAATACGAGTACATGCTTCATCGATTGAAACTTCCATCGCATTCACTTTATGGTCGTCACGAATTACTTTTTTGGCCAGTTCCACGTCATCTTTATGAAGCGCTTGCATCGCAAATGACAACTGCTGCTCTACCAATCCACCCATAGTTAATACGTGTGTACGGATAGATTCTAATTCGACATTAAACTGTCCTGAGATGTGGCGACCAAAATGCATGTCAGCTCCTTAAAAGAAATGAATAAAGTCATTTATTTTAGAGTGACTTAGCTCTAGATGGCGCGAACTTAAACGTTAGCCGTACCTACCTGTAATGTAGTCTTCCGTTTGATTTTTCAATGGCGAAGTAAATATAGAATCAGTATCTGAGTACTCGATCAACTTACCCATATGGATAAAAGCGGTGTGGTCACTCACGCGAGCTGCCTGCTGCATGTTATGAGTAACAATAACAACGGTGTATTGGGTTTTAAGTTCGTTGATCAACTCTTCAATCGTCAATGTCGAAATCGGATCGAGTGCCGATGTTGGCTCATCCAATAACAGCACTTCAGGTTCGATGGCAACCGCACGAGCGATGACTAAACGCTGCTGTTGACCACCCGATAACCCAAAGGCGTTCTCATGCAAACGATCTTTGACTTCATCCCACAACGCCGCGGCGCGCAGAGATCGCTCAACTGCATCATCAAGATCTCGGCTGTTGCTCACGCCTTGCAGCCTCAATCCATAAACCACATTCTCATAGATAGATTTAGGAAAAGGGTTCGGACGTTGAAACACCATGCCGACTCGGCGTCGTAAGGTCGCGACATCCACCTTAGGGTGATAGACGTTCTTGCCATGAAGCTTCACTTTTCCGGAAACCTTACAACCTTCAACAAGATCGTTCATGCGATTAATGCAGCGCAGTAGAGTCGACTTACCACACCCTGATGGGCCAATAAACGCGGTCACCTGTCCCTTTGGGATTTGCATTGAAATATCATCAAGTGCTTGGCTCTCTTTATAATAAAGATTCAGCCCTTCAATCGAGATAGCAATTTGCTCATCCTTCAAATTGTGAACATCAAGTGGTGCTTGGTAACCCAAGGTTTCATTAATCGAGAACATCTAATCTTGTCCTAAGGTTCGGTATTTTTCACGCAAGTTATTACGGATATTGATGGCCGTTAAATTCAATCCAACAATCACAGTAACCAGTAAAAATGAAGTCGCATACACTAAAGGTCGTGCCGCTTCGATATTAGAGGTTTGAAACCCAACATCATAGATATGAAAACCTAAATGCATGAACTTTCTGTCTAAATGCAGGTATGGGAACTGACCATCCACAGGCAAGCTTGATGCGAGTTTCACCACACCCACCAGCATTAATGGGGCAACCTCCCCCGCAGCTCTCGCGATTGCCAAAATCAAACCGGTGATAATCGCAGGGCTTGCCATCGGTAAAACAATGCGCCAAAGCGTCTCGAATTGAGTAGCACCAAGCGCTAATGAACCGTGCCTCACGGAGCTAGGGATGCGCGTTAAGCCCTCTTCCGTTGTTACAATAACAACGGGTAATGTTAATACCGCTAAGGTCAGTGCGGACCATAATAGGCCCGGCGTACCAAATGTCGGAGCGGGTAATCGTTCTGCGTAAAACAAAGAATCGATTGAGCCACCTATGGTATACACAAAGAATCCTAAGCCAAATACACCATACACAATCGACGGTACACCCGCTAAGTTAATTACGGCAATACGAATCAAACGTGTTAATGCGTTGTTTTTTGCATATTCATGAAGATATATCGCAGCAACCACACCAAGAGGCATCACTACAATCGACATAAGAATAACCAACAGTACCGTGCCAAAAATCGCAGGAAACACACCGCCTTCAGAGTTTGAGTCTCGTGGGTTCTCCGACAAGAACTTCCAAACTTGTTTTCCCCAATGTCCAACCTTTTCAAGATAAGACATATTATTCGGGTACCAATAATCCAAAATATGACTGAGCGAAATTTCAACCTGCTCTCCTGTCATATCTTCTACCAACAAGCTTTCGACATTGAGCTGTGTTCTAAGATGCTCAAGCTTTACTTCGGCTTCAGCCAACTGGCGATTTAATTCCAGTTTAGTTTGAGTATAGGTTTTAAGGTATTCATCGCTCACTGACTCATTGAGTTCAAGCTTACGTTTTTCTAAGCGCAAATTTTCCAATTGCCAGCTGATATTGCGGATTTCTTGGTTCACTACACGCGACGTTTCTTTACGTAACGTATCAGCGAACGCCAAGCCTTGCTCGAGCTTTTGGTCTATGTTCGAATCAAAGGTGCCAGAAGCGGTTATAAAACCCACTGGTTTACCAAAGAAATAACCACCTCGACTTCGCTCAATCACAGCCCAGTCAGGTGGGGTGGTTGGTTCACGTAAGTTCACATCCAAAATGGAAACAAAGTCCGCTGGATAAATCTCCCTGTTGGCAACTTTGATACTTAAGCGCTGAATTAGCCCAGTCGACAGGTTTTGAGTCGACAAGAGGTCGTGTACTTGTGGGACTTGCTCTATCGGGATGTATTTTCGTTCATATAACTGGCCAATCAATACATCTTGCTTTACTACCGTTTCGTCGAGGCCGACAACTAACGATGCATCTTTAGAATCCACTTGCCATTGGTACAAAGGAGCAGGCCAAAAATAAGTCAAGCCCTTCCAGCCAATCAACAGCATTAGGCCAAGAACCGAAAGCATACTGATGCTCACCGCCCCGCCCGTAAGCCAGATCCACGGAGAGCCTGATTTAATCCAAGACAATAATGACTTCAGTTTATTCATCATGAACGACCTTGCTCTGACGTGCTGAACCCAAGAAAGAGCCAAGTTCGTGAGATACGCTAATCAAACAGCGAACAGCCATTGATAGAGATTGAGGTAGAGTTTTAAAACTACAGCGCACGATATTTATCTCTCAGTCTTTGTCTAACCCACTCTGCGACAGAGTTCACCGCGAACGTAAAAATAAACAGTAAGAGTGCTGCTAAGAACAACAATCGGAAGTGAGAACCACCCACCTCGGACTCTGGTAACTCGACAGCAATTGTTGCCGATAATGTCCTCATCCCTTCCAAAATATTCCAGTCAAGAATAGGGGTGTTACCTGTCGCCATCAAGACAATCATAGTCTCGCCAACCGCTCGTCCTAGCCCCATCATGATTGCAGAAAATATACCTGGGCTAGCCGTCAATAACACCACATAAATAAGGGTCTGCCACGCTGTTGCGCCCAGCGCCAGTGAGCCATCGGATAAATGTTTTGGCACAGAGAAAATAGCGTCTTCTGCAATCGTGAAAATTGTCGGGATGACAGCAAAGCCCATAGCGAAGCCAACCACCAGCGCATTCCGTTGGTCAAAGTCGATGCCATAGTTAGCCAAGAAGGTACGAATATCACCACCAAACAACAAGGCTTCCATACCATTTTCACCAGCAAAGACTGCCATCACAGTAATCACCAATACCGGGATCAATATCAGAGCATGCCAACCATTAGTAAAACGGCTCGTCACCATTTTTGGCAAACAGAACCAAACAAGCCCAGTCAGTAGCGTGCTCAGTGGTAATAGCACCATTAACGAGAAGACGGCCGTTAAATGCGTTTCAACAATGGGAGCAAACCAAAGCCCAGCCAAGAATCCGATGATAACGGTCGGAAGAGCTTCCATCAGTTCTATCGACGGCTTCACGACTCTTCGCATTCGTGGAGACATGAAGTATGCGGTGTAAATGGCTCCGAGCACAGCAACCGGCACGGCAAACATCATCGCAAACAAAGCGGCTTTGATAGTACCGAATGTGATAGGGACTAAACTGAATTTTTCTTCAAAGTCATCGTTCGCCGACGTTGATTGCCAAACGTATTGTGGCTCAGGATAGCTTTCGTACCAGACTTTTTGCCAAAGCGATGAGAATGATATTTGCGGATATTCGTTATCAACTTTAGCCACGCTGATGGTGCCATCAATCAGCGTCGCCAAATGCAGTTCGTTAGCAGACATAGCCGCTAATTGTGGTGACTTATCAAATGCGCGCTCAAACAGCGACAGCTTTTCACTGGTCGTATAGTGGCTTTGTAATGTGCCATTCTGATAGAAACTATAAAAACCCTTTCTATAAGTATCTGGCAGAATAAACTGAACCTCTTCGGCGAGTTGGAAGTCGCGAATATGGGTCAGGCTACGCTTTTCATCTTTGAGTACATCGAACCACTGAGAAACCTGTCCGTCCTCATGCGTAACCAACAGTGAATAAGCTCCAGACAGTAAATCGATACTTTTCACCGAGTGCTTCGCATCATTTAAGCTAAGATCAATCACTTCACGAACATTGAAGCCGCTATCGGATAACTTCAATACAACTAAATCCGATTGTGCTCGAAGATATAAAGTTTGGCCATCAGGCGTGACTAACAACTGTTGCTGTAAACCCAACTTATCCGACAGCCATTGACTCTTCTGAAAAACATACTGACCAGTAAGATCACTCTGGTACCACTTAACCAAAACTCGTTGATCGCTTAGCTGAGCGGCAACCGTGATACCACGTCCATTCTTAGAGAACGCAAATTTTTCGATTGTTGTTCCGTTTGATGATTCATCATTTAAAAACGGTTCCGGGAGATCGATTTGCTCAATTTTAGGTTCGGCTTCACTGCCCTTTTGCAGCACAGGCGCACTATACTCAGGGTAGAAAAAAGTAAGGTTGCTTGCGCTATCAGCAAAGGCAAACCAGTTTTCAGATGGGGTATTTCGAGAAAAAGCGATGGGGTTAGCTAAAACATTACGCTCAAAGTAAGAATGTGTATTTTGAGACTCTAAATCCCAAAACTGCACCAAGCCGGATTTTTCGATAGTAAACGCATGCTGACCGTATTCATCCACGGATAAGGCGATAGGCTTTTCTATGGCTACGGTCTTCACGGCTTGGTCAGTATCTAAACCAGTATCAGAAAATACCGGTAAAATGACCATCGCCAAGTAAACAAAGATCAGCACCAGAGCAGCTAGAACACTGACCGCGCCACATGTCACCGAAAAACGGACGAGACGATCTTTCAACCATCTTTTTTTGTCGCGCTCTTTCAATGAAAATTGGGCTGAAGCCATCTGTTTATCTACCTTTTTTTAGCTACTGACATAATATGTACGTTAGATGACAATTATATTACAAGTTACGTTAAACAACTGAAACTAATAACAAGTTTGTTGACCATATTTCTTAAAGTAAGATCATAGATTTTGTGAATCTTGTCATTCTAAATTAAAGTAACCAGCTCTATAGCCAGCACTCAAGGATTATCATCTCGATGGAAAAAGACTATGTCACAAAAGAACTTAGCTGGTTATCCTTCAACGAAAGAGTGCTCCAAGAAGCAGCCGACAAATCAGTACCCTTAATCGAAAGAGTTCGTTTTTTAGGTATTTACTCGAAAAACCTCGATGAGTTTTACAAAGTCCGATTTGCTGATGTGAAACGAAAGATCTTACTTCAAGATCCTCAATTACCTGCCAACTCGCAGAAAACCCTGCTAACTCAAATGCAGAGCCAAGCAAGTAAGCTCGACGCTCAATTCCATGAGCTGTATAGCGACTTACTATTGGAACTGGCACGCAATCGTATTTTTCTGGTCAACGAACAACAAATCAGCGAAGAACAGAGTGAGTGGATCAAAAAGTACTTTAAGAAAAAAGTGCTGCCACATTTAACTCCGTTTCTCTTGAACGAAGATAGCCAGTTGCTCAATATTATCAAAGACGAGCAAAGTTACTTAGCCATCGACATTGAGCGAGAGACATCTTCTCAATATGTCTTACTCGAAATCCCATCAGAAGCCCTCCCTCGGTTTGTTAAGTTACCAGACACTTCTGGTTCACAGCGTACAACTTTGATCTTGTTAGATAATATAGTTCGATTTTGTTTAGATGACTTGCTTAAAGGATTCTTTGAGTATGACTCATTACGTTGTTTTGCGATAAAAATGACGCGTGATGCCGATTATGATCTTCAAGAGAACAATGAAAGTAACCTATTAGAATCGATGTCTTTAGGTTTAGAACAGCGCTTAACGGCACTACCGATACGCCTTATCTATGAGTCAGAAATGCCAGCTGAAATGCTCAATTTCTTGCAAGTCAGACTTAAGCTGTCTGACTATGACAGTGTCATTGCGGGTGGTCGCTATCATAACTTCAAGCATTTCTGCGAATTTCCAAGCCTTAATAGGCGTGATTTAGTTAATCGCCCACTTCCCGCGATTAAGTGTGCGCATTTCAGCCACTACCCAAACTATTTCGAAGCGATCAAAGCTCGTGACATCTTGTTGCATTACCCTTATCACACCTTTAATCACATCACTGAACTCGTGAGGCAAGCCTCCTTTGACCCGAAGGTAACCTCCATAAAAATAAACGTTTACCGTGTTGCAGAAGGCTCAAAGCTCCTTAGCTCGATCATCGATGCTGCACACAATGGTAAGAAAGTAACTGTCGTCGTTGAGCTACAAGCCCGCTTTGATGAACAAGCCAATATTCAGTGGACCAAGAAACTTCAAGAAGCCGGTATAAAAGTCATCCATGGCATCCCAAGTTTGAAAATTCACTCTAAGCTTCTGCTCATTAAACGGAAAGAAGGCAAGCATACGGCGCATTACGCTCATATTGGCACCGGTAACTTTCATGAAGTAACAGCGCGCGTGTATACCGATTTTTCTCTGCTCACTGCGAATGAAGATTTGACCCAAGAGGTGAGACAAGTCTTTAAGTATATTGAAAACCCTTATCAAAAATCACAGTTCAAACAACTGATTGTGTCACCAAAGAATACAAGAAAACGCCTGTATCAGTTGATAGATAATGAAATACAAAACGCGATAGAGAGCAAGCCTGCAAGCATCACTCTAAAACTCAACAATTTGGTCGACCGAGAGATCATTGAGAAGCTCTATCAGGCCAGCCAAGCCAATGTAAAAGTGAGAATGGTCATTCGTGGTATGTGCTCTCTCGTACCGGGAGTCTCCAACATCAGTGAGCAGATTGAGATTGTTAGTGTGGTCGATCGTTTTCTCGAACACCCAAGAGTGATGATCTTTGGTAACGCTGGTAATCCAAAAGTCTATATCTCCTCTGCCGACTGGATGACACGAAACTTCGATCACCGCATCGAAGTCGCCACTCCAATTTTAGATCCAAAGATCAAGCAAACCATTATCGATATCACCGAGTTTCATTTCGATGACAGCAACAAAGCTCGAGTGCTAGACCAATCGATGAGCAATCCTTACATACAAGCTCCAACAAACCCACTCGATTACCCGACGTCACAACTCTCCACTTACCACTATATTAAACGTATGGAGAAACTTGCTCGCAAGAAGTACAAACAAGAGAAGAAATCATGCCGCTAATTGATAACAAACATTCTCGATGTATTGCCGCTATCGACTTGGGTTCGAACAGCTTTCACATGGTGGTTGCCCGAGTATTCGATCAACACCTGCAATTAGTAAGCAGACACAAACAGAAAGTGAGATTAGGTGATGGATTGGATGAACGTAACTTCCTATCCGAAAGCGCTATCGAGCGGGGCCTAGAATGCCTCAAGGTGTTCGCAGAGCGACTAGCTGATTTTGAACTTGATGATGTCAGAGTTGTTGCGACTCATACCCTAAGAAAAGCCAAAAACGCTCAAGACTTCTTAGAGCAAGCCAAACCACTGTTTCCTTTTCCAATAGAGATCATTTCCGGTCAAGAAGAAGCTCGAATAATCTATAACGGTGTAGAACACACTCAAACCGCTTCTGAATCTAAATTGGTTATTGATATCGGTGGAGGGAGTACGGAGCTCGTCTCTGGGCAAGGCTTTACTCCCCTAATTATGCGCAGTTTACCTATGGGATGCGTCAGCTTCACTCAACGTTTCTTTGCTGACGGAGAGCTAACCTCACAACACTTCTCAGATGCCTATACCGCAGCTACTCGCCTATTGATGCCATTGATTAAAGAATACACAAAGGCCCCTTGGGAAATCGCCTTTGGCTCATCAGGGACGGCTAAATCAATAAAAGAGGTACTCATTGGCTTAGGGTTTACCGATGGTCTCATTACGCCACAACGTCTGTCCTATTTGAAAAATCACTTATGTGAGTTTTCATCATCCAAAACCTTAGACCTTTCAGGTTTAAGTGATGAGAGAAAGCCGGTGTTTGCTGCTGGCGTCATCATTCTTTCAGCAGCCATGGATACGCTAGGAACAAAGGAGTTACATTTTTCTGATGGCGCCCTGAGAGAAGGCGTTCTTTATGACATGGAGGATAGATTTAAAGATATTGATGTTCGAACAAGAACCGCCGAAACGCTCGTCTCTCGATACCATGTTGACGTAGCTCATGGCCAGAAAGTCAAAGAACTCGCCCTTGCATTACTGAAACAAGTACAGCCTCAAGTAACGACTATGGTCACTAATGAACTGTATGATCTAGTTGGTTGGGCTGCACTACTTCATGAGGTAGGACAAAGCATCGCATTCCAAGGCTATCACCGCCATTCGGCTTATCTGCTTAAGCACACGACAATGCCCGGTTTCAATACTGAGCAACAACGTCTTATCTCGACATTGGTTCGCCACCAAAGAAAAGCGATTAAGCGGCAAGACTTGCCGGAACTGTCTCTATTTTCTCCACAACAAATAACGCTACTAATTCGCATATTAAGACTCGCTATCTTACTCAATCGTCAGAGAAATCAAGCACTAGTCCCAGACACGACTCTAACGATTGAACAAGAGGATAACTGGGGATTGAAAGGATCTAACAGCGATTGGTTGGCCCAAAACCAACTGCTTGAATATGAACTCAAAGAAGAACAACAACGTTGGCAAAATGCTGGATGGTCGTTAAAGATAGAATAACGAACAGTCAAAATAAAAACAGCCTGCGACTTAGCAAGCTGTTCATACGTTTGTTTTCTAAGTTTGTGTTAGCCTCAATCAGAGCCCGACTTTTGCCAACTCTTGCTCTGCGAACTCAGGCGGTATCGCTAAATAGCCATCTTTCTCTACCAGTTCTTGCCCTTGCTTCGAGAATACAAAAGTGAGGAACTCTCTCTCTACAGGAGAAAGCGGTTTATCTGGGTGTTTATTCACATATACATAGAGAAAGCGCGATAGAGGGTAATCTCCGCTTAAAATATTCGCTCGAGTAGGCTCTACGTAATCAGAACCATGCTCAGCAATAGGAATTAACTTAACACCAGCCACTCGATAACCAATACCTGAGTACCCTATCCCGCTGATTGATGAAGCGACCGACTGTACAACCGACGCAGATCCTGGCTGTTCATTGACTCGGTTCTTGAAGTCGCCACTACATAATGCGTTTTGTTTGAAGTAGCCGTAGGTTCCCGAAACGGAATTACGACCGAACAGTTGGAATCTATGTTTTGCCCACGGCTGGCTGATACCTAAATCTTGCCAATTGTTTAGCGGCTTAGTCGCGCCACAGCGCAATGTCTCTGAAAATATGCTGTCAATTTCGCGAAAATTAAGTCCCTCGATAGAGTTATCACGATGCACAAAAAGACCAATCGCATCGATAGCAACTCGAAGCGCCGTCGGCTTATAGCCATGCTCCCTTTCGAACGCTTCCACTTCTCGTAGGCGCATTGGACGACTCATAGGCCCAAGGTGAGCAGTACCTTCCGTTAATGCAGGAGGTGCAGTGGATGAACCAGAAGCCTGAACTTGAGCATTCACGTTCGGGTAGTAAGACTTAAACTCTTCAACCCATAACGTAGTCATTCCCGCTAAAGTATCCGAACCAACAGACAGCAAGCTTCCAGAAATACCCGGAACCTTAGAATAATCAGGAAGAGAATCGACACCTTGCTCGGCATGAACAGGGGTAACCAAAGCTAATGCTAATAATGAACTGATGGGGAAACGCATCCTGCGTATTAAAGAACTCATGACACTGTCAATCGGCTAGGCAGCGTGAAATGGAATCGGCTACCAACACCCACTTCACTTTGAATTTCTAAATGTGAATCATGGTGACTAAGCGCATGTTTAACAATCGCTAACCCTAAGCCACTGCCCCCAGTATCGCGTGAGCGTGCTTTATCAACACGATAGAAACGCTCCGTAAGTCGATGCAAGTGTTGTGGTTCGATACCGTCTCCAGTGTCTGACACATCCAAACACGCGCCTTGACTGGTTTGGTACCAACGAACCTTTACGGTCGCACCAGGCGGCGTGTATTTCACTGCATTGTAAACCAGATTCGATATTGCACTTCTCAGCTGATCTTCATCCGCTAATACGCGTAAACTCTTATCGATATCAAATTCCAGCTTGTGTTCTCGCTCTCCACTGAGACTAGCGGCTTCTTTTTCAAGAACTTCCAACATCGCCGGAACATTCACCACTTCATCCAATTCATGCATTGGCGCCGCTTCTATCTTAGAAAGAGTAAGAAGCTGATTGACCAAACTGTTCATACGATTTAACTGCTCAGTCATCACACCATGAGCCTTAGGCCACATAGGTCCAACGACCATGTCTGGATCTTCCGTCATTTCAAGATAGCCCTGAAGTACGGTCATTGGAGTGCGTAGCTCGTGAGAAACGTTAGCGAAAAAGTTACGACGCATGCCTTCTAGCTGTTTTAGCTGAGTAACATCACGTACTACCATCAAATGCTCACCTTCAGTATAAGGTACGATACGCAGCTCAAGCATACGCTCCACGTTAAGTGGCGAAGGCATCTCTAACGGCTCTGAGAAATCTTGTTTGTTAAGGTACTTGATGAAGTCCGGCGTGCGGATCAAGTTAGAGATCGGTTGACCTGAATCGTCTGGCCAGCGAAAACCCAGTAAATACTGAGCAAGCTTGTTACACCAAACAATATTGCCTTCACCGCGAAACACCACAACGGCATCGGGAAGGGATTCAGCACCGTTTCGGAAACGGCGGATAAGGTTGGTCAATTCTTTGCGTTTGCGACGCTGCCTCTGCTGCATACGATAGATACCGTTAAACAGAGACTCCCAGTTTCCAGAACCTGAAGGGGGTGTTAACCGCTTTTCATCCCACAACCAAGCAGACAAACGCATTTGATAGTGTAGATGCCATGCTAACTGTAATACTGTTGCAGCCAGCAATAACCAAGGTAAATAACCGAATATCCATCCGACTATAATCCAAGGTGCGTAAAAAAAAGCCAGCTCCCAAGCTAGCTTTTTCCAGGTTAACTTCTCAACCATTCAGGACTCCATAAACTGGGCAGTGAAGCCACATTAAGCCTTTGTAGAAAAACGGTAGCCTGCACCGCGAACCGTTTGAATTAATTTGTCATGACCAGCAGATTCAAGTGCTTTGCGTAAACGTCGAATATGAACATCAACCGTACGATCTTCAACGTAAACGTTAGTACCCCAAACGTTATTTAGCAGTTGCTCTCGGCTGTATACTCGCTCTTGGTGAGTCATAAAGAAATGCAGCATTTTGAACTCGGTTGGGCCCATATCAACTGGACCTTCACTTGCGGTAACGCGGTGAGATACAGGGTCTAATTTAAGCCCTTGAACATCTATCACATCTTCCAATGCAGTTGGTGTTACACGGCGAATAACCGCTTTCAGGCGAGCCACTAGCTCTTTTGGCGAAAATGGTTTGGTAATGTAGTCGTCAGCGCCAACTTCTAAACCGCGAACCTTATCTTCTTCTTCACCACGAGCCGTCAGCATCACAACTGGGATGTTGCGAGTTAACTCTTCACGCTTCATGTGCTTGATAAAGTTTATCCCGCTACCACCAGGTAGCATCCAATCTAGTAATACTAGATCTGGGAAAGGTTCACATAGCTTGTTTACCGCTGTATCGTAATCTTCAGCCTCTACTGCTTGGTAGCCTTTTTGTTCAAGTACAAAACACAGCATCTCACGAATAGGTGCTTCATCTTCAACGACCAGAATCCTTCTCGACATAATTGAATAGCCTTAGTATTTAATCAACGCATTGCATTATCTGGTTTAATTATGACACTTTTGTGACCTTTGAAAACAAATTTTCATATAACTGTCTCAAACATTTCACTTTTAATTTTTGTTGCAGGTATAAGACAAATGGATCGAAATCTCCTATGATGAGCGTCTTCAGATAAAGGTATGAGAAATATTTATGTGGTTTAAGAATTGCCTCGTCTATCGCTTTAATCGTGATATAGACTTCAACGCAGATCAGCTAGAGAAACAACTTGAAGAGTTCCGTTTTACCCCTTGTGGCAGCCAAGACAAACAGAAGTTTGGTTGGGTAAACGCGATGGGTAGACACGGCGATATGATGACGCACGTATCAGAAAACCGCATTCTCATCTGTGCAAAGAAAGAAGAGAAAATGCTTCCAGCTTCAGTGATCAAAGATTCATTGAATGCAAAAGTAGAAACGCTTGAGGCAGAGTCTGGTACTCCTTTGAAAAAGAAAGAGAAAGACAGCCTAAAAGAAGACATCATCATCGATCTTCTTCCTCGTGCTTTCAGCCGCAGTAACTTTACTTACGCGCTGATCATGCCGAAAGAAGGCTTTATTGTGGTTGATGCTAGCAGCTACAAAAAAGCTGAAGACGTATTGGCATTACTACGTAAAACTATGGGTAGCCTGCCTGTAGTGCCAGCTATTCCAGAACAAGCGATTGAAACAACGTTAACTGAATGGGTGAAATCAGGTGATACGCCTCAAGGTATCACTATGCTCGATGAAGCAGATCTTAAATCAATCCAAGAAGACGGTGGTATTGTTCGAGTTAAGAAACAAGAACTAGAAGCTGATGAGATAAAGAACCACATTGAAGCCAACAAAGTTGTAACTAAGCTTCTTATTAACTGGCAAGATCGCATAGAGTTCATCCTTGCTGAAGATGGCAGCATCAAGCGCCTGAAATTCAGTGATGAATTAAAAGATGAGAACGACGATATTCCTCGTGAAGATCAAGCAGCGCGCTTTGATGCAGATTTCTCACTGCTATGTGGGGAGTTCAGTGTTTTCCTTCCAAACCTATTTGAATCATTAGGCGGGTTAACTCAACCTAACGCTTAATTGTTCCGATTTAGAGCTCAGGTGTCGACGATATCTGAGCTTGTTTTCTTCTCCACCCCGCCTATCAACACCTAACAACACTCTTCGCAATACCATTGTTATCTTTAGGGCTATCAACCAAACTCATTTTAGCGTAAAATTTGCGCCCCTTTGATATCACTTGGTGGTATCAACCTGACTTGAGATCAGATTAGAGAACGAAGCAATGACGACACAAAAACCATTTGTACCTGAACTATTATCACCGGCAGGAAGCCTTAAAAACATGCGTTACGCATTCGCCTACGGCGCAGATGCAGTTTACGCTGGCCAGCCACGTTACAGCCTTCGTGTTCGTAACAACGAGTTCAATCACGAAAACCTACAAATCGGTATCGATGAAGCTCATGCTCAAGGCAAAAAGTTATATGTTGTATGTAACATTCAGCCACACAACTCTAAATTAAAAACATTTATTCGCGACCTTAAGCCAGTTGTTGAGATGGGCCCAGACGCACTTATCATGTCAGACCCAGGTCTTATCATGATGGTACGTGAAGCATTCCCTGAAATGCCAATACACCTTTCAGTTCAAGCAAATGCAGTAAACTGGGCGACCGTTAAGTTCTGGTCAACTCAAGGCGTTGAGCGTGTGATCCTATCTCGTGAGCTATCTCTTGAAGAGATCGAAGAGATTCGCGAACACTGCCCAGAAACAGAGCTAGAAATCTTTGTTCACGGTGCTCTATGCATGGCTTACTCTGGTCGTTGCCTACTTTCTGGCTACATGAACAAACGCGATCCAAACCAAGGTACTTGTACTAACGCTTGTCGTTGGGAATACAAGACAGAAGCTGCGAAAGAAGACGAAAACGGTCAGATCGTTGAAGCTAACCCTACCGGCGTTGCTATTCAAGAAGTAGAAACTCAAGGTATTGAAGTTCAAGACGAGCGCCCTGACAACACATTAGGCCTTGGTAAACCAACTGATGAAGTCGTTTTACTTTCTGAATCACACAAACCTGAAGAGAAAATGGCAGCGTTTGAAGATGAGCATGGTACTTACATCATGAACTCTAAAGACCTTCGCGCAATCCAACACGTTGAGCGCCTAACGAAGATGGGTGTTCATTCATTGAAGATTGAAGGCCGTACCAAGTCTTTCTACTACTGTGCACGTACAGCACAGGTTTACCGTAAAGCTATCGATGATGCTGTTGCAGGTAAGCCATTTGATGAGAGCCTAATGGGTACGCTAGAGAGCCTAGCTCACCGAGGCTACACTGAAGGCTTCCTACGTCGTCACACTCACGATTCATACCAAAACTACGAATACGGTTACTCTATCTCTGATACTCAACAGTTTGTTGGTGAATTCACAGGTAAACGCCGTGGCGACCTAGCTGAAGTAGAAGTGAAAAACAAATTCCTAGTTGGTGACAGCCTAGAAATGATGACACCGAAAGGTAACGTTGTCTTCAAACTAGAAGTGATGGAAAACCGTAAATCTGAAGCGGTAGACGACGCAAAAGGTAACGGTCACTTCGTATTTATTCCTGTGCCAGCAGATCTCGATCTAGAGTATGGCTTGCTAATGCGTAACTTGAGCGAAGGCCAAGATACACGTAACGCATCAGGTAAATAACGGTTACTTGGGAAAGATAAATGGCTCTACTAATAACTGACAAGTGCATAAACTGCGATATGTGTGACCCAGAATGCCCAAATGGTGCAATCACTATGGGGGACAGTATCTTCGAAATCGATCCTGATTTATGTACTGAGTGTAAAGGTCACTATGAGAAGCCAACATGTCAGTCAGTATGTCCGATTACAAAATGTATCATTACTGACCCGAACCATATTGAAACTGACGACGAATTATTAGAAAAGTTTGTCATCATTCAAGGCTTGACCTAAAAGATAAAAGGTTCAACTTAATCATCAAGTTGAACCTTTTTTTTAACCCGACTTTTCAATGGGATATATGTTACAGAACATCTCTTTCTCAAATTGATATTCGAGTCGTTCTCGCCAGTTTATTGACTGAGCTATCGGAACAAGATAGAAGTTTTCTCTACTGGTATCAGTCACAAATGCCATTCCATACTGCATTAATTCATAGTGAACATCATTTACGAAGCTAGGGTCTAAACGTTGTCTGCCAGTTAGCTGATTGATATCAGCTCTTGAAATAGAAATACCCGAGCTTTCAGCATTGAACCTATGTCTTAACCATTCGGAAAATTCCTTTGCACAAATCATAGTCATAGTCTTATCCTTGAATTATCTATCGACGGGCATCAGACTCTGATTTCGCATACTGCGTATAAGCCGCATCTTTCACCCCAAAAAACACTCAATCCCTGACCAAACCTTGTCAAATTTGTCATCGTCGCCCTTGCTGATATCGTTATTGGTTTTATTGATATCAAACGATGTTCTTAATCTCGTGTTTATAAACTCTAGACAAAAGTGTGATATTTCTCCAGTTTTAGAGTCGAGAAAACCAGTGGGGTTACCACTGTAATTAACCTCGATAGATGCGATTACTTATTGGATATCAAGGCCAAACACTGACTCGGCATCACTTTAACTTTCTTTTTTTTCTTACTTTTAGCTACTTTTTTAGGTGGAGGAACTGGAATGGTCTGCGGAGCCCAACTGGCAAGTTCATCTCCACAGCCATCACCTTTAGGAGGGCTTGCTTGAGCTATACAGTTTGAGCTGTCATCAGGACACTTTAAACGAACGTGGAAGTGGGAATGATGCCCCCACCAAGGCCTGATTTTTCCTAACCAAGCTCTCTCATTGGCATCAGAGCTTTCTTGGTCACAAAGAGTTTGTTTAATAACAGGATGGACGAAGATACGTACCACTTTTTGATCTTTGGCTGCATAGCGAATAACTTGAAAATGGTCATCGGTCCAATTTGATTTACGCAGTTTGTAATTAGTAAGGTCGACAACGCTTATTGGCTTAGGAACAGCGAGTTCATTTTCGGAAAGTCTCTCATCAGTGAGCCTTAACCATATATCAATATCCAAGCCAGTCTGGTGGCTTGAATGACCAGATGAGAAGCGTCCCCCTCTAGGTAGCGAAATATCGCCAACTAATAAGTTAGTGTTGAGTTGTTCGCTTGTAATGACACCTAACCTTTCAATAAACTGAATAGCCTCGGCATGGCCATAATAGCGGTCTCTCTGAGGGCGGATTACCTGATAACCTTGCCCATTAATTGGCAAAGCTTGTGCCCCGTCAAGACAACCATTAGCGTAACTACCTATGGATGAGGTTGAATTTCTTGTTGGGCTTTTCTCTTTTTCCCACGAGGTTGCAGATACAACAAACGAACAAAAGATAAGAGCCAATGTACAAAATAACCTCATAACAATTCCAAATAAACGATCACTGTTTTTATACTAGTCGTCATTAGGGAATTGGTGTATGTCGAGAGTGATATTTTTGGGATAGCTTGAGAGTTATCTACTGACTTTAGATATTTAAGTGAAAAAGCTTCACTATTCCTAGCGAATCTTCTCAATCTGTAGCGATATTATCGTAGTCGAAGACAAAAACTCACAGCCCTGAAACGACGAAAGCCTAGTCATAAGACTAGGCTTTCTAATAAATGGCGGAACGGCTGGGGTTGCAGGCACCGGGACTCGTTGGTCGCAAACCAAAACACTAGACACGAAAAAGCCCTAACATTTCTGTTAGGGCTTTGTCTTATAAGTGGCGGAGTGGACGGGACTCGAACCCGCGACCCCCGGCGTGACAGGCCGGTATTCTAACCAACTGAACTACCACTCCGCAGTGGTCAACTCACTAAGTGAGCGTCCATATCTCCAGGTCGGTCAACCTAAAGATTTAATTTAAAGCCTGGCGATGTCCTACTCTCACATGGGGAAGCCCCACACTACCATCGGCGCTATTGTGTTTCACTTCTGAGTTCGGCATGGAATCAGGTGGGTCCACAATGCTATGGTCGCCAAGCAAATTTTAAAATTCGGAAAGCTGTTAAATTCTCATCAAACTCATTCAAGGTCTGGTCTTTCTTTGAGTCCACAAAACCCCTTGGGTGTTGTATGGTTAAGCCTCACGGGCAATTAGTACAGGTTAGCTCAATGCCTCGCAGCACTTACACACCCTGCCTATCAACGTCGTAGTCTACGACAACCCTTTAGGACACTTATAGTGCCAGGGAAAACTCATCTCAAGGCTCGCTTCCCGCTTAGATGCTTTCAGCGGTTATCGATTCCGAACTTAGCTACCGGGCAATGCCATTGGCATGACAACCCGAACACCAGAGGTTCGTCCACTCCGGTCCTCTCGTACTAGGAGCAGCCCCTTTCAATTTTCCAACGCCCACGGCAGATAGGGACCGAACTGTCTCACGACGTTCTAAACCCAGCTCGCGTACCACTTTAAATGGCGAACAGCCATACCCTTGGGACCGACTTCAGCCCCAGGATGTGATGAGCCGACATCGAGGTGCCAAACACCGCCGTCGATATGAACTCTTGGGCGGTATCAGCCTGTTATCCCCGGAGTACCTTTTATCCGTTGAGCGATGGCCCTTCCATTCAGAACCACCGGATCACTATGACCTGCTTTCGCACCTGCTCGAATTGTCATTCTCGCAGTCAAGCGGGCTTATGCCATTGCACTAACCACACGATGTCCAACCGTGTTTAGCCCACCTTCGTGCTCCTCCGTTACTCTTTGGGAGGAGACCGCCCCAGTCAAACTACCCACCAGGCACTGTCCGTAATCCCGATTCAGGGACCAACGTTAGAACATCAAAACTACAAGGGTGGTATTTCAAGGACGACTCCA